>NZ_JBEOUO010000002.1:0-475755 GCF_040302485.1 Streptomyces sp. NPDC126499
CCGCCGAGGCCGCGCACACCGCCGCCGAGCGGGCCCTGCGCGAGGCGGACACCGCGCTCGCGACCGCACGCGAGCGGGCCGGGGCCCTGGACCGGCTCTCCCGGCAGATCGACGCGGAGGTCCGTCGGCTCGGCCCGCTCCGGGAGGAGTACGAGCGGGTGGCCCGGCTCGCCGGCCTCACCGCCGGCACCTCGGCGGAGAACGAGCGCAAGATGCGCCTGGAGTCGTACGTGCTCGCCGCCCGTCTCGAACAGGTCGCCGCCGCGGCCACCGCCCGCCTCCAGCGCATGTCCTCGGGGCGCTACACGCTCGTCCACTCCGACGCCCGCAGCGGCGGCCGGCGCGCCGGTCTCGGACTGCACGTGGTCGACGCCTGGACGGGCAACGAGCGGGACACCGCGACCCTGTCCGGCGGCGAGACCTTCTTCGCCTCCCTCGCGCTGGCCCTCGGTCTCGCCGACGTCGTCACCGACGAGGCCGGCGGGATCCGGCTCGACACCCTCTTCATCGACGAGGGCTTCGGCAGCCTCGACGACCAGACCCTCGACGAGGTCCTGGACGTCCTGGACTCGCTGCGCGAGCGCGACCGCAGCGTCGGCATCGTCAGCCACGTCGGCGACCTGCGCCGCCGTATCCCGGCCCAGCTGGAGGTCGTCAAGGCGCGGCACGGCTCGGCGGTGCGGCTGCGTACCGGAGGAGAGGCCCTCAGCGGCTGATCGGGCGCCGGGGGAGCGGCGAGGAGTAGACGACGCTGGTGGTGACCGGGCCGAGCGCGCCGACCTTCCCGGCGATCTGCTCCAGGTGCTTCATGGAGCGGGCGGCGACCTTCATGACGAAGCAGTCGTCACCGGTGACGTGGTGCGCCTCCAGGACCTCCGGAGTGGTCGCGACGAGGTCGTGGAAGGGTTTGTAGTTCCCATGCGGGTAACGCAACCGGACGAAGGCGAGGATCGGCAGCCCGAGCCGCTCCTGGTCGATCACGGCCGTGTAGCCGGCGATCACCCCGACCTCCTCCAGGCGGCGTACCCGCTCGGTGACGGCCGAGGCGGACATGGACACGGCACGGGCGAGCTCGGCGAAGCTGGCCCGGCCCTGCTCCTGGAGGGCCTCGATGATCCGCCAGTCCGTGGCGTCCGGGGTGTATCCGCTGGTCATGGGCGTGACCTTGCAGGGAAATCCCCGGGAGTTCAAGCGCCTCCCGGGGTTTCCCACAAGGTGGACCGGCCCATGAGCGGCGGGGGCGCGGCCCGTGACCGGCCGGAAAGCCGCCCATCACCCGCCCGGAAGCCGCCCACGACCGGCCCGGAGGCCGCCGCTCAGAGGCGGGAGATCTCGTCCACCAGGTCGTCGAGCCCCAGCGGCCCCTGCGACAGGGCCGCCATGTGCCACGCCTTGGCGTCGAAGGCATCCCCGTGCGCGGCCTGGGCGTTGGCCCGGCCGAGCAGCCACGCCCGCTCGCCCAGCTTGTAACCGATGGCCTGGGCCGGGACGGAGAGATAGCGGGTCATCTCGCTCTCCACGAAGGCCGGCGGGCGGCTGCTGTGCATCTGGAAGAACTCCTGCGCCAGCTCCGGAGTCCACCGCTCGCCGGGGTGGAACGGCGAGTCCGCCGGGATCTCGAGCCCCAGGTGCATGCCGATGTCGACGATCACCCGGCAGGCCCGCATCATCTGGCCGTCGAGATAGCCGAGCCGCCGCTCCGGGTCGCCGAGGAAACCCAGTTCGTCCATGAGCCGCTCCGCGTACAGCGCCCAGCCCTCGGTGTTGGCGCTGACCTTGCCGATCGTCGCCTGGTAGCGGGAGAGCCGGTCGGCCACGTGCACCCACTGCGCGATCTGCAGGTGATGCCCGGGCACGCCCTCGTGGTACCAGGTCGACACGAGGTCGTACACCGGGAACCGGGTCTGTCCGTCGACCGGGAGCCAGGTGCGGCCGGGGCGCGAGAAGTCCTCCGACGGGCCGGTGTAGTACGGGGCGGCGGCGCCGCCGGGCGGGGCGATCCGCGACTCGACCCTCCGTACCCGCTCGGCGAGTTCGAAGTGGGTGCCGTCCAGCGACGTGATGGCCTCGTCCATCAGCTGCTGGAGCCAGTCCCGTACCTCGTCCACGCCCTCGATGTGCGTGCCGTGCTCGTCGAGGTGGGCGAGCGCCTCCCACGGGCCGGCGCCCGGCAGGATCCGCTCGGCCTCGCGCCGCATCTCGGCGAGGAGCCGGTGGTATTCGGACCAGCCGTACGCGTAGGCTTGGTCGAGGTCCAGGTCGGTGCCGTTGAAGAAGCGCGACCAGCGGCGGTAGCGCTCGCGGCCCACCGTGTCGGGCGCGTCGGCCACCGCCGGGGCGTACACGTCGCGCATCCAGTCCCGCAGCTCCACCACGGCCCGGTCGGCGCCCGCGCCCGCCGCCGCCAGCTCCGTCCGCAGCTCCTCGGAGACCTCCGCCCCGTCGGCTTCCTCGGCACCGGCGGCGAACCCCTCGAACCAGCCGCGGACCCTGCCGTCCGGGCCCTCGCCGCCCGCGACCGCCCATTCGGTGAGCTGGCCGACGAAGGTGGCCGTCGCCCGGGGGCCGCCCCGCATGCCCCGCTCCAGGCCGAGCGCGAGCGAGGCCCGATAGCCCTCCAGGGCCGCCGGGACCGCGCGCAGCCGCTCGGCGACCGCCGTCCAGTCCGCCGCGGTCGCGGTGGGCAGCATGGTGAAGGAGATGCGCACGCTGTGCGCGGGGGAGCGGAGGTTGCTCACCACGCACAGGCCCTCGTCCGCCTCGTGCACGAGGAGCTGGGCGGTCAGCCGCTCCCGCAGCAGCCGGGCACAGCGCCGCTCCGCCTCGTCCTTGGCACCGGGCAGCCGCTCGGCCTCGTCGAGCCGGACGAGGGTGCGCCGGGCGAGGTCGGCCACGGCCTCCTGACCGGCGGGCGAGAAGTCGGGCAGCCGGCCCGCGCTCTCCCGGACTCCGAGGAACGTACCGGCGATCGGGTCGAGTTCGATGAGCGCGTCGACGTACGCGTCGGCGACCTGGCGGGGAAGTGCGGTGCTGGAAGACTCTGGCATGGGTCTCATCCTGGCCCGAGCACCGCGCCCGCGTCACCCTCGACGGATCTCCGTCGCTCTCAGTCGGCCGACACCTGAGTGCTCGGCGCGGGCGGCAGCAGGGGGCCGCACTCCCACTGCTGGAAGATCAGCCGGGTCTCCACGCGCGCCACCTCGCGCCGTGAGGTGAACTCGTCCAGGACCAGTCGCTGCAGGTCGGCCGGGTCCGCGACGGCCACGTGCACCAAGTAGTCGTCCGGTCCGGTGAGATGGAACAGCGCCCGGGACTCCGGCAGGTGGCGGACCCGCTCCACGAACGGCCCGATGAGTTCCCGCCGGTGCGGCCGGACCTGGACGAGCAGCAACGCTTCGAGCCCCCGGCCGAGTTTGGCCGGATTCAGCTGTAGCCGGTGTCCGAGGATCACGCCGGTGCGGCGCAGTCGGGCCACCCGGTCCAGACACGTGGACGGAGCCACCCCGACCTCGGCGGCGAGCTCGCGGTAGGTGGACCGGGCGTCGTTCTGCAGCAGGCGAAGAATGTGCAGATCGACCGCGTCCAGTACGACAGAATCGGCCATGCGCCGAACGTAACACGGCGGTTTCCCGCTACGGCCCGGTATTCGTTCACAGTGCGCCCCATGGACACCTCCATGGACGCCTCCGCCGCCCCCACCCGGGCGCTGGCCACCGAAGCCGTGCACGCCGGCCGTGACGATCTCGCCGAGCTGGGCCTGCACGCCCCGCCGCTCGACCTGTCCACCACCTACCCCTCGTACGACACCCGGGCGGAGGCCGCCCGGATCGACGAGTTCGCCGCGACCGGGGCCCGCCCGGACGGCCCGCCGGTCTACGCCCGTCTCGACAACCCCACCACCGGGCGCTTCGAGACGGCACTGGCCCGGCTGGAGGGCACCGACTCCGCGGTCGCCTTCGCCAGCGGCATGGCGGCCCTCAGCGCCGTCCTGCTCAGCCGGGCGAGCACGGGCCTGCGGCACGTGGTGGCCGTCCGGCCGCTGTACGGCTGCAGCGACCACCTGCTGAACGCCGGGCTGCTGGGCACCGAGGTGACCTGGACCGACCCGGCCGGTGTCGCGGACGCGATCCGTCCCGACACCGGTCTGGTCATGGTCGAGACGCCCGCCAACCCCACCCTCGCCGAGGTCGACATCCGGGCGCTCGCCCACGCCTGCGGCTCGGTGCCGCTGCTCGTCGACAACACCTTCGCCACCCCCGTGCTCCAGCGACCCGCCGAGCTCGGCGCCCGGATCGTGCTGCACAGCGCGACCAAGTACCTCGGCGGTCACGGCGACGTGATGGGCGGGGTCGTCGCCTGCGACGAGGAGTTCGCCCGCGGGCTTCGCCAGGTGCGGTTCGCGACCGGCGGGGTGCTGCACCCGCTCGCCGGCTATCTCCTGCTGCGCGGCCTGTCGACGCTCCCGGTGCGGGTGCGGGCGGCCTCGGCGACCGCGGCCGAACTGGTCCGGCGCCTCACCGTCGACCCGCGGATCGCGCGCGTGCACTACCCGCGGATCGGCGGGGCGATGGTCGCCTTCGAGGTGTACGGGGACCCGCACGACGTGATCGCCGGGGTACGGCTCATCACGCCGGCGGTCAGCCTCGGCAGCGTCGACACCCTCATCCAGCACCCGGCCTCGATCAGCCACCGCATCGTGGACGCCTCGGACCGCCGCTCCGGCGGGATCAGCGACCGGCTGCTGCGGATGTCGGTCGGCCTCGAGGACGTCGAGGACCTGTGGCGTGACCTGACCCAGGCGCTCAGTGCCGGGCCCGTCCAGGCGACGCGTCCGGAGCCGGCCGCGCGGGCGTAGCCCGGTGGGGCGCCGCCTCCGGTGTCGGGGCGGCGTCCCGCGCGGCGGCCGGGTCGGGACCCGCGGCCCCGGCCGTGGCCGCCCGGCCGGTGAGGCGGGCGGTGACGACCAGGGTGCCCTCCTCGATCTGGTAGTCCAGCGGCAGGTTCAGCGCCCGCATGGCGGCCACCATGCCGGTGTTGGACGACTGGGTCACCGCGTAGACGCTGTCGCAGCCGGCCTCCTCGGCCATCGCCACCAGCCGGCCGAGGAGCTCGGAGCCGATGCCGCGCCGCTGCCAGTCGTCCTCCACCAGGAGGGCGACCTCGGTCTCGTCGCCGTCCCACAGCAGATGGCCGAGGGCGACGACCCGCCCGGACGCGGTCTGCGCGGCGAGGGTGCGGCCGTAGCGGGGACTGAGGAGATGGTCGAGATAGCGGTCGGCGTCGCCGACGGGGCCGTGGTAGCGCAGCCCGAGGGTGCGGGCCGAGCAGCGGTCGTGCATGGCCCGCGCGGCGGCCAGGTCGCGCTGGTCGGCGCGCCGCACGGTGATCTCGTTGCCCTCGGGCAGGGTCAGCACGTCCCGGCCGCGCGGGACGCGCGGGCCGAGGCGGGCGTCGAGCTCGACCAGGGCGCGTGCCCGGGCGAACTCGGTCGGCGTGAACGGGAGATACGGTCGTTCCACGACGATCGTGCCGCCGCCCGGGTCGCGCAGCCGCATCACCGTGTCCTCCAGGACGCCCTCCACCGGCGCCTGTTCGCCGGTGGGCCGGCCGGTCAGGGAGACCGGCGGCACGGAGTGGATGGTGCACCGGCCGAGCAGCTGGCGCAGGGCGAGGGGCAGTTCGGCCGCGTCGAGCGCGGTACGGGTGGCGAGCCCGAGGACCCGGGTCGGGGTGTCGACGAGGTCGTGGGCGTCGGCCCGCTCGGTCCAGGTGTCGGTGCCGCCGGCCGCGGCGATCGCGCGGGTGAGCGCGCCGGTCTGCAGCCCGGCGGGGGCGCGGAGCAGGAACTCGTCGACCGTGCCCTCGGCGAGCGGATGGGTCTGCAGGGTCAGGATGTCGACGCCGTGGCGGGCGAGCACCGTGCACAGCGCGGCCAGACTGCCCGGGGTGTCGCGGACCGTGGTCCGCATCCGCCACAGGACCGTCCCGGCGGTGTCCCCCACGGGGGTGGGGTCCGCGCCGGGAACGACGGTCGGCGGCAGCGGGGTCTTCCCGCTGCCGCCGGGATCGTCGAGGGGCGGCGCATGACTGTGCCTCCGGGCCCACCAGGTGTGGAAGGCGGCGGTGGCCACCAGGGCGATCGCCGAGAACACCAGGAGGTAGGGGCCGTCCGGTCCCTTGGCGATGCTCTTGGCGATCGTGTCGGCCACCACCACGGCGGTGAAGAGGGCCGCGAGCTCGATCAGGTCGTGCCGCCAGTGGTGCGTGCGGCGGGCGTTCGGCGTGGGCGTCATGTCGGTCATGACCTCACTGTGACCCAGCGGTGTTGCGTGATCACGAACGCTTTGTGACTGATGGGTTAAGCGCTGATCTGGGAGGCTAGTGGCCGATTTCGACCACTTCTGATGATGCTCGATCGGTGTCGTGTCCGAGTGCGACCGACAGCCGCCGCGCCTGGACCACCACCTGCGAAGAACCCGCCCGTGCCGCCGTCTCGGCGAGCCCCGTGATCCGCCCGCTCCCGCCGCAGCGCTCCACACACTCCGCGGCCACCGCCCCCAGTTCCCCGGCCCCGCGCGGCGGCTGCCGGGCCGTCAGCAGCCGTGGCAGCAGCCCCGCGAGCACCGCCCACACCGTCGCGTACGCACCCGTCGCGGCAGCCGTACGCGCCGCGTCCGCCAGCCGGTTCGGCTTCACCGTCCCCTCCGTCACCAGCTCCGCGAGCCGCGCGGCGAGCAGCGCCGGATCCAGGTCACCCCGGGAGGCGAGCACCAGCAGCGCGTCCACGGCCGTCAGCCGGTCCTCCGCGTGCCGGCAGCCAAGCCCCACGGCGAGCGCCAGATGGACGGCAGGCCCGGCCGGTCCGTCCCCCTCGGCCAGCGCCGTGAGCCCCCAGGCCGCGTCCCGCTCGTCCCACTCCGCCCCGCCGGCCATCGACGGAAGCAGCCAGGCGGCCAGCGTCTCCCGGTCGTCCGGCAGCACCCCCGGCCACAGCGGCCGCAGCCCCGACCAGTGGTACCGGCCGCAGCCGCGCACCGTCTCCACCGGCGCGCCGCCCAGCCACTGGAAGGCCGGCGGGAACTCCTCCCGGATCGCCCGGCGCTCCCGGACCGCGATCACCAGCCGGTCCGCCAGCCACCACCTGCCCGACCGGCTGTCCCGCCCCCGCTCCAGGAACCGCAGCCCCGGCGCGAGCGACACGTCCGCCGTCAGCCAGTCCGCGAGCCGCGTCCCCGCCCGCGTGCCGAGCGCCGCCGCCTCCGCGGCCGCACGGGCGGCCGACGGCTCGGCCTTGCGCACCCGCAGCAGCGCCTGCGCGAGATCCACCGGCAGCGGCTTCACCCCGGCGTCCCGGTAGGCCCGCAGCCGCTCCACCAGCGCCATCGGATCGATCGCCCCCGTGTGACGGGTCGGCGCCGCCAGCAGGAAGGGCACCGGTGTGCCCGCGGCCAACTGCCGGGCCACCTCCCGCAGCCGGGCGTCGACCGCGCCGGTCAGTGCCTCATGGGCGCAGGACGCGTCCCGGCGGACGTCGACCCGCGTGACCCGGGCGGTGCCCACCAGGGCGGCGAGCACCAGCGTGAGGCCGGTGGGCGCGTACTCGCCCCCCTCCAGCCAGTACGCGCCCACGAACGCCTCCCGCACCGCCGCCGCCAGCGCCTCCCGGTCCCGGTGGGCATGCCGTACGACACCGTCCAGGGCCCGCTCGAACTCCTCCGGCGCGTCGAACGGACGCCGCTCCACCGCCACCAGCTCTTCCACCAGCTCGGCGACCGTCGCCGCCGCCGGCGCCACCGGGCGCACCTCCGGCACCGGCGGCAGCACCTCCTCGTACGGCCGGGCGCCGACGGCCACGGACGCACCGAACACCTCCGCCGCGGCCGCCCGGTGCACCGGACTCAACAGCTCGGCGGCGCCGGCCAGTTCCTCACGCACGCGTGCGTCGTGCACGTCGGACAGATGCCGGCCCACCAGCTTCAGGGCCCGCGCCTGGATCGCCGTGTCCTCGTGCCCGAAGGCGTCCGTGACCACCGGCAGCAGCTCCTCCGCCGCCCCCGGATCACGCCGCAGCACCTTCCCCAGCAGCGTCAGCTGCGCCCGCACGAGCTTCTTCTCCGTGCGGAACAGCACCGATCCGGACATCTCCGCCAGATCCCGCACCGCGAGACCGCCGTCCAGCGCCAGCTCGGCGAGCACCTCCCGCGCGTACGCGGCCACCGGCGAGGGCGCGTCGGCCACCATGCCGAGCCAGTCGGGAACCCGCCCGCGCCGCTCCTCGTCCGTCGTGCCCAGCGCCCGGAGCAGCGCCAGCGGGAAGCGCAGATCACGCGCCCGCCCGCCGCGCAGCAGCCGGGCCACACATCCGTCGACCAGCACCTTCCGGTCCAGGACCCGCTCCGCGGCGAGGGTGGCGAGCGCCGTCGGCCAGTCGTACGAGGTGTCGGCACCGGCGGCGCTCCACGTGAGGGCGTCCGGTGTCTCGGCCAGGTCGAGCAGCCGGGGCGCGAGGACCGGTGTCTGCCGGTCGCCGCGCAGGGTGTCGACGAGGGTCCGGCCGTGCACGGCCCGGACCCAGCCACGCAGATAGCCGTCGGTCGCCGGAGCGGGGCAGCCGGTCAGCAGCACGAGACCGTGCACCAGGCCGTACTCGTCCTCCGCCACGGCCGGCCGCTCGGCGAGCCGCCGGGCCACCTCCGTGAGCCACGCGTGGTCGCGGTCCGCGAGCACCCCCAGCAGCGGCCCGCTGTGGTCCTGCCAGTCCCGCAGATCGCGGCCGCCGATCCAGTCGGCGGCCGCCGCCGCGCCCGTGTGACAGCCGGCGCCCGCGAGCCGCAGCGCGCACCGCACCCTGCTCCGCTCCTCCCACCGCTTCCAGTCCCAGCCGCGGACCTCCTTGCGCAGCCGCTTCAGCTCCGGCAGCGCCGCCTTGCGCCCGGCCGCGTCCACCTGCCGGAGCAGGCCGGGCACGTCCCCGTACCGCCCCTGCCGGACCGCGTCGAGGAACTGCTCCACCCCCGCCTCGCCCCCCGTCATCGCGTGCCCCCCGCCACCGTCTCGACCCTCGCCCCGCGCCGGGCGATGCGCACCGCGAGCGCGTGCTTGCACGGGCCCCGCCGGCCCCGGTACTCCGCCCACCACGTACAGGTGCAGCTCAGCCGTCCGTCCGCCGACTCCCGCACCTGGTAGCGCCGTTCCCCCGACTCCACCGAGGCGAGCGTCCCGTCCAGGACCACCGCGCCCTCGGCGAGCAGCGTCCTCGCCGCGACCAGGCGCGGGTTGTGCCGCTCGGCGCGGTCCGCGTCATAGGGCAGCTCGCGATGGAAGTAGGCCGCCTCCGCCACGTCGTACCCCACCCGCCCGGCCGTGCCGAGCCGGGTCAGCGCCGCCCGCACCCGCGCCACGGAAAGGCCCGACTGCCCGGCCAGGTCGGCGAGGTCGATCCGCGGCTCCCAGGCCAGCAGCACCGACACCAGCTCCGCGTCCCGCGCCGCCTCCCGGGTGGCCAGCGCCTCGAGGACACCGCCCTCGCCGGAGAAGCCGCGCGCGGGGTCTGGTGACAGGGTCAGCGTGAGCCGCATCCCGGGCAGCGCCACCTCCCAGGCGCTCGGCGCCGGCCCGCCGTCCGGCACCGGCCCGTACACCCGCAGCGCCGAAGCGTGCCGCAGCACCCGCTCCAGGGCCGCCAGCCGCTCGGGCCCCGCGAGGCACACCGCGCCCGCCACCGGGCGCGTGGTCGGCCGCAGCGTCCGGCCGGAGGGCACCACCCACATCGGGCCCCGGCCCCGGGCCTGCGTGCGCGGCAGCGAGTGCAGGAACCGGACCGCCTCCGCCCCCGACAGCTCCGCGCGCAGGTCGAATCCGGCGGACGAGACCTGCGCCTCGGCGAAGCCGCGCAGCCAGCGGTCGGGCAGCGGCACCTTCTTCTCCACGACCGGGCCCTCCAGCGTCGTCACCGCCAGCTCCTCGGGGCCGACCCGCAGATGCAGCGGATCCTCACCCGTCAGCCGGGACAGCGCCTCCCGCAGCGGGTTGTTGACGTCCACGTTGGTCGTCCCGTGCCCCGTGCGGGCGCCGTCGAGCCCGGCGCTGAGCACGTCCAGACGCGCGTACACCCCGCCGCAGCCCGAGAAGGACTCAAAGCGCAGCCGGTCGCCGTTCCCGGTCACCACCGGGTCCAGCGAACCGGGCCGTATCCGCTGGTGATAGCGGGCCGCCGCCACGTCGGCGACGGCCAGCAGACCCCGCGCGGCGATCCGCGGCGAGGTGAGGAAGCCGGAGAAGAACCGGGGACGGGGCTCGGCGCCGAGCGGCGTGAGACCCCCGGACGTCTCCAGACCGAGCAGCCGCCCGGAGCCCGAAGGCTCCAGTGCGGACGGGCGTGCGTAGGCGAGCGCCTGTACGGATCGCGTCATGGAAACGACGGTAGGACCCGGCACTGACAATCGGCCGGGACCGCCGCCCACCAGGGTCTTTGCTCAGGAGCCGCCGCCGGGGCTACTGCCCGACGCGGCCCGGCTGGAGGACCTTGCTGAACAGCACCGTGCCGCCCTCGGCCCGCAGCCGGACCGTCAGTTCCCCGCTGTCGCCGTCGATGTCGACCTCGCCGAAGTACTGCGGGCTCTCCATCGGCGACAGATTGGCCCGCTCCGGCGCCCGCACGAAGACCCGCTCCGGGCCGAAGGTGCCGTCCAGCCGGCTGGCCGGGAAGCCGCCCGCCGCCAGCGGCCCCGACACGAACTCCCAGAAGGGCGCGAAGTCCTGGAAGGCGGCGCGCTCCGGCGCGTAGTGCTGCGCCGAGGTGTGGTGCACGTCGGCGGTGAGCCACAGGGTGCCGGTGATCCGCCGGTGCTTGACGAACCGCAGCAGTTCGGCGATCTGCAGCTCGCGGCCGAGCGGTGCCCCCGGATCGCCCTGCGCGACCGCCTCGAAGTCCGCCGACCCGTCCGGCACCACGAGCCCCAGCGGCATGTCCGCGGCGAGCACCTTCCACACGGCGCGCGACCGGGACAGCTCCCGCTTCAGCCACTCCAGCTGCTCGGCGCCCAGGATGCCGGTGCGGTCCTCGGCCTGCCGGCCCGGCGAGTTGGCGTTCCGGTACGAGCGCATGTCGAGCACGAACACGTCGAGCAGCGGCCCGTAGCGCACCACCCGGTGCATCCGGCCCTCGGCGCGGGTGCCGTCACCGCGCGCGTGCAGCGTGGACACCGGGAAGTACTCGGCGAAGGCGCGCGAGGCGCGGGCCGCCAGGACGTCCACGTCCTTCTCCGTGTAGCGCGGGTCGTCGAGGATCTGGCCCGGATACCAGTTGTTGCGGACCTCGTGGTCGTCCCACTGCACGATCGACGGCACCTGGGCGTTGAAGGCGCGCACGTTGTGGTCGAGCAGGTTGTAGCGGAAGTTGCCGCGGTACTCGTCCAGCGTCTCGGCGACCTTGGACTTCTCCGGCGTGGTGACGTTCCGCCAGATCCGGCCGTCCGGCAGCGTCACGCTGGGCTGGACGACGCCGTCCGCGTAGACGGTGTCGCCGCTGCACAGGAAGAAGTCCGGGTCGAGCCGGCGCATCTCCTCGTACGCGCGGAAGCCGCCGATGTCCGGGTTGATGCCCCAGCCCTGCCCGGCGATGTCGCCGGACCACAGGAACCGCACACCGTCCCGGCGCCGGGCGGGGGCCGTGCGGAAGGTGCCGGTGACCGGCTCGCCGGTGCGGCGCGGGTCGTCCGGATCGGCCAGCGTGACCCGGTAGTGGATCTGCTCGCCGGGCGGCAGCCCGCGCAGCGCCGTAGTGCCGGTGAAGTCCGAACCGGGGCCCAGGAGCGGCCCTTGGTGGCGGCGGACGCGGCGGAACGTTTCGCTCGACGAGGTCTCCACGACCATCCGGGCCGGCCGGTCCGAGCGGACCCACACCAGACCCGAGTGCGCGGTGACATCGCCGGTCTGCACGCCCCAGGCGGCCGACGGCCGCCCCGAGAGCGTGAACGCCGGGCTTCCGGACGCTGGAATTCCGGTCGCCGGGCTGCCGAACGCCGGGCTCGCGAACGCGCCCCCGCCGGCCGTCAGGGCGGCGGCGGACGCGGCGAGCGAGCCGCGCAGAACGGTACGGCGGGCGGGCGACGGACCGGAAGGGGACGAGGACATGGAGGCGCCTCCAAGGCGTGGGCGGGGCGGGACCGACCCATGCCTAGCGCCCGGGAGCGGCGGGGAACCGAACCCCGCGTGAACAACGGCCCTGCCCTCCGGCACCGAAGGCACGGCGACGGACGGCATGCGGCCCCGCACCCTCCCGCGACGCTCCCTACGGCTACGGCCATGGCCACGACCACGGCTGCGGCCACGACTCCGGCTCCGGCTCCGGCTTCCGTTACGTCAACGCCTCCGCCCCCGCGACCAGTCGCACCCCCAGGGCGATGTCCGCCGGCGACAGGTGCGCGTAGCCGATGACCAGCCGGACCGCGCCGTCGTCGGGGCGGGCCGTGCCGTAGTCCTCCAGCGGGTGCAGCGCCACGCCCGCGGCCCTGGCGCGCTCCAGGAAACGGCCGGTGGGGCCGTAATCGACCGGTACGCGCGCGATGACGTGGAGTCCGGCGGCGATGCCGCTCACCTCCGTGCCGGGGAAGTGCCGCTCCAGGGCCGCCACCAGGGCGTCCCGGCGCTCCCGGTAGGCGCGTTGGCAGCGGCGCAGCTGCCGGTCGTAGCCGCCGCTCGTCACGAAGCGGGCGAGCACCGCCTGGTCGAGGGCCGGATTGCCGAGGTCCATGGTCCGCTTGCGCTCGACGACCTCGCCGAGCAGGGCCTCGGGCACCAGCAGCCAGCCGAGCCGCAGCCCCGGCGCGAGGGACTTGCTGACCGAGCCGGCGTAGGCGACCCGTTCGGGGTCGAGCCCCTGCAGGGCGCCGACGGGCGCCCGGTCGTAGCGGAAGTCGCCGTCGTAGTCGTCCTCCAGCACGAAGCCGTCCACGGACCGCGCCCAGTCGAGCAGTTCGGCCCGGCGCCGTGCCGCGTAGGCGATGCCCGACGGGAACTGGTGCGAGGGCGTGACCACCACCGCCCGCACGCCGGACGCCGCCAGCGGCCCCGGGGCGAGGCCGTCCTCGTCGACGGGCAGCCACACCGTGTCCAGGCCGGTCGCGGCGAACAGCCTGCCGTGCTCCGGGCTGCCCGGATCCTCGACGCCCACCGCTCCGAGACCGCGCGAGCGCAGCGCGAACCCGAGCAGGGTCGCCGCCTGCGCCACCCCCGAGCACACCACCAGGCGTTCGGGATCGGCCACCACCCCGCGGCGGCGCGCCAGCAGCGCGGCGAGCGCCGCCCGCAGCTCCGGAAGACCACGGGGATCGGGGTAGCCGAGCCGCCGGTGCGGAAGCTCCGCGAGGACGGCCCGCTGGGCGGCGCCCCAGGCGGACCGAGGAAAGAGGGACAGGTCGGGCGTCCCCGGGCGGAAGTCCACCCGCACGCCGGGGGCGCGCGGCGCCAGATCACGTACGCCCGGCGCCGCCGCGGCGCGCGTCGCCTCGCCGACCCAGGTGCCCGAGCCCCGGTCGCTGCGCAGATACCCCTCGGCCGTGAGCTGCTCGTACGCCTCGGTCACCAGGCCGCGCGAGACGCCGAGGTCGGCGGCGAGTTCACGGCTCGACGGCAGCCGCGTGCCGGCCGTGAGCCGCCCCGTCCGCACCGCCTCCCGCAGTGCCTCCTGGAGCGACCGGCCCCGCTGTCGCGCCGGAGCCGCCGCCGCGGGAAGCAGCAGCTCCCAGGCCGGATGACCGCGCATCGCCCTTTGTCTCCCTCCGTCGTGCCGTCGGGGCGAGCCTAGAAGACCGGGCCACGGCCCGCCGCGGCCCTCCCCGTCACCCCCAAGTGGTCCCCGATGCCGCCCCGCAAGTGGACCTCAAAGGAAGGCCGTCCGGTTCCTAGCGTCGAGGGCATGAACGCGAACTCCCTGCGCGGCGCACTCCTCGTGACCGTCGCCTACGCCCTCGTCGGCGCCTCCTTCACCGCCAACAGCCTGCTCGGCGACTACCCGTACGCGGGCGGGCAGGCCCTGCGCTACGGCGCCGCCTGCCTGCTCCTGCTGCCCCTGATCGGCCGGGCCGGGCTCCGCCCGCTGCGCGACCTGACCGCCCGGCACTGGCTGCGGCTCGCCGTGCTCGCGGCCGTCGGCATGGTCGGCTTCAACCTCGCCGTCCTGGCCGCCGAGCGCACCGCGGAGCCCGCCGTCCCCGGCGTCCTGGTCGGCTGCGCCCCCGTCGTGGTCGCCGTCCTGGTGCCGCTGACGGAGGGCCGCAGGCCGACCCGGCCGGTGCTGTACGGGGCGGTGCTGGTCGCGGCCGGTGCCTTCACCGTGCAGGGCTGGGGCCGCACCGACGGGGCCGGGCTCGGCTGGTCGGTGGCGGCGCTCGCCGGCGAGGTCGGCTTCACCCTGCTCGCGGTGCCGGTGCTGCGGCCGCTCGGCCCGAAGCTGCTGACGGCGGTCGTGTGCGGGATCGCGGCCGTCGAGTCGGCGGTGGTGGGGCTCCTGGTCGACGGGACCGCCGTGCTGCGGACGCCGACCGCGGTGGAGACCGGCGCCCTGGTGTGGCAGGCGGCCCTCGCCACCGTCGTCGGATTCGTCCTCTTCTACATGGGCGTCCAGCGGATCGGCATGGAGCGGGCCACCCTGTTCACCGGCGCCATCCCGGTGGCCGCCGCGCTGACCGCCGTCATGGTCGCGCACGGGTCCTTCGGCCTGCCGCAGGCCGTCGGAAGCCTGCTGGTGGGCGCCGGGGCGGCCCTGGGCACCGGCCTGTTCGGCCCGAGGGCCGCCCGCGGCTCAGCCGGAGCCGGAGGCGCTGCGGATGCTGTTGGTGCTGTTGGTGCTGTTGGTGCTGTTGGTGCTGTTGGTGCTGTCGGGCCTGCCGGTGCCGCCGGTGCCGCTCCTACCGTCGGCGCTGCCGGTGCCGCCCCCGCCGGCGGCGCTGCTGGAGTCACTCCTGCCGTCGGCGCTGCCGATGCCACCCCCGCTGTCGGCGCTGCCGTCCAGGATCACCCGGGCCACGAGAGCGGGGTCGTCGTTCATGGGGACATGGCCGCAGCCGGGCAGGCGGACCAGACGGGCGCCCGGCAGCGCGTGCTTGGCGCGCACGCCCTGACGGCGCAGCAGCAGCCGGTCCCGGGTGCCCCAGGCGACGGTCACCGGCACGGCGGCGACGTCGTCGGTGAACAGCACGGTCCGGCCGGCGGCGAGCGTCTGGTGGAAGCCGGTCGCGCCGCGCAGGGCCAGCGTCTCGGCGACCGCCGCCTGGGGTGAACGGCGCCCGGGGCGGGCGTAGATGGTGCTGGTCAGCGCGGTGCGGCCGACCGCGCTGCGGGACAGCCGCTCGATCAGCGGGACGGGCATCGCGAGCGCGGCGCCCCGCATCGCGCGCAGTGTCGTGAACGCGTACCGCCGTTCGGCCTCCGACCAGAACCCGGCGGGGGAGAGCGCCGTGACCGAGCGCACCAGCTTCTCGCGGCCGAGGCGCAGGGCGAGCAAGCCGCCGAGCGAGTTGCCCGCCACGTGCGGCCGTTCGAGGCCGAGTGCCGTACAGAAGGCGCCCAGGACCGGGACCACCGTGTCCAGGTCGTAGGCCAGCGGCTCGGGCAGCGCCGGGGAGGCGCCGAAGCCGGGCAGGTCGACGGCGACCACGTCCCGCTCGGTGGCGAGGACGTCGAGCACGGGCTCCCAGGCCTGCCAGTGGTGGCCTATCCCGTGGAGCAGCAGCAGCGGTTCGCCCGCGCCCCGCCGCTCGTACGTCATGGTGACCGTGCGGGGCCCGGCCGGGGACTCCACGGCGAACGAGATCTGTGCGGACATGGCTGCTCCTGTCGTCTTGAGACACCCTGTCAGCAAGAATTACCGGTGGGTAGAGTCGAGTTCAAGACGTGCGTGCGCAACTGGACACGGACCGCCGTGTCGGATGGGATGGGGGAGTGCCGCCCGAGACGCCGACCGCCGCTCCGACCGACCCGACCGCCGTTCCTGCCGGTCCGGCCTCCGATCCGACCGTCGTTCCGGCTGATCCGACCGCCGTGTTCGAAGAACACCGCTCGCTGCTGACCGGGGTCGCCTACCGCATGCTCGGACGCGTCGCCGACGCCGAGGACGTCGTTCAGGAGGCCTGGCTTCGCTGGTCCGCCGACGACCGCGGCACCGTCCGGGAGCCCCGCGCCTTCCTCGTACGGATCACCACCCGGCTCGCCATCGACCGGCTCCGCCAGCTCCGGTCCCGCCGCGAGTCGTACGTGGGCCCCTGGCTGCCCGAGCCGATCGTCACCGACTTCGGGCCCTCCGTGCCCGACACCGCCGAACGCGTCCTGCTCTCCGACTCCGTCTCCCTCGCCCTCCTCGTCGTCCTCGAATCCCTCTCGCCCCTCGAACGCGCCGTGTTCGTGCTGCGGGAGGCCTTCGGCTTCCCCTTCGCCGAGATCGCCGCCACCCTCGACCGCAGCGAGGCCGCCGTCCGGCAGCTCGCCGGCCGGGCCCGCAAGCACGTCGACGAGGGCCGCCCCCGCTACGACGTCGACCCCGCCCAACGCCGCGACCTCACCGAGCGGTTCCTCGCCGCCGCCACGAGCGGCGACCTGGAGGGACTGCTCGCCCTGCTCGCGCCCGACGTCCGGCTCGTCGGCGACAGCGGCGGCAAGTCCAAGGCCCCGCTCCGGATCATGGAGGACGCCGAGAAGATCGCCCGCTTCCTGCTCGCCGTCTCCGAAGGGACCGAGGACCTCTACGACGACCTGCGCCTCCAGGAGGTCAACGGCGGCCCGGCGCTGGTCGCCCGCGCCGGCGGCAGGGTCGACTCCGTCCTCCAGGTCGACGTCCGCGACGGACGGATCGCCTGCGTGTACATCGTGCGCAACCCCGACAAGCTCCGGACCCTCGCGCGGGACTGACCCGCCCACCGCGAAGGCCCCGCCCGCCGCCCCGCTCCCCGCCCGGGAGCGGGGCTTCGCGCTGCCCGGGGCACACGGCTCCGCGAACGTCGTGTGAACGATCTAGGTCAGAGGGTCACATTCGGGGCCGCCGGCCGCAGGATTGGTCTTGACCAAGGGTGTGCCGCGCCTTATCGTCGCAGAGTTAGTGCAGGAACCTTTAATAAACAAGGGCGCGGAAAACGCCGCGGGACACGGCGAATGTGCGGAGGATCAGGGTGGGGACCACGCAGCTGGAAACAGTGCCGGAGCCGAAGTACTGGCACCTCAAGACCGTGATCGGCGAAGCCCTCGACTCGGACTTCGCGGTCGGGGAGATCCTGCCCAACGAGCGTGAGCTGGCCGCCCGGTTCGGCGTCGCCCGCGCCACCCTGCGGCAGGCCCTGGAGCAGCTGGAGCTCGAAGGCCGCCTGCAGCGCCGCCGCGGCGTCGGCACCACCGTCGCCCCGCCGCGCGTCGGCGTCGACGTCTCCACCACCCAGCACAGCTGGCCCGGCGTGGGCGAGGACACCTGGCAGTCCGTCGACTCCGCCGACGACACCGCCCCCGCCGCCGTCGCCCGCCTGCTCGACATCGAGCCCACCGCGCGCGTGCACATCGTGCGCCGGCTGCGCGTCACCGAAGGACAGCCCGTCGCGGCCGAACTGCTCTACGTGCCGGCCGGATCCGTCCCCGGCCTCGTCGAGGCCGACGCCCCCGGCGGACCGGCCCGCGCCCGCGCCGTCCTGCGCGAACTGCGGCAGCTCACCCTCGACGGCCAGGACCGCTCCGTCGAACTCGGCTCCGCCCGCGCCGACGACGCCAGGGAGCTCGACCGTCTGCCCGGCGCCCCGGTCCTCGTCGTCACCACCCGCTACCTCTCCGAGGGCCGCACCGCCGCCGTCTCGGTGGCCACCTACCGCGCCGACACCTGCCGGCTCACCTTCGGCGACTCCGGCGACCTGGCGATGGCGTCCTGACCCGGACACCCGGCACGACGACACCCTCAAAGGCCCCGGGCGCAGTCCCGGGGCCTTTCGCGTGCCCGGGGCCTTCCGGGTGCCCGCGTCTTCCGCGTGCCTGCGCCTTCGTCCGGTGCCTGCGCCTTCGTTTGGCGCGGCGGCGTCGCCGCTGCCTGGCGCCCGCCGCCCGCGTCTTCGCCTGGCGCCCCCGCCTTCGCCCCACCCCTGCGCCTGCGCCTGAGGGCCGCCCCGCCCCCCGCCTTCGCCCCGCCCCCGCGTCTTCGTCCGGCGCCCGCGCCTTCGCCCGAGAGCCGCCCCGCCCCCGCGCCTTCGCCCGAGGGCCGTCTCAGCGACGGGCCGTCACCGTGCCCTCCACCGCGAAGAGCTGCTCCTCCACATGGTCGAGTGCGAGCCGCAGCGCCCCCGTACCCACCGCCGCCTCGCCCAGCATCGACAGCGCCACCCGCGGCGGCCGCAGGCAGAAGCGGGCCAGCTCGTCACGCAGCGGCTGCAGCACCCCGTCGAGGCCCGCCGCCCAGCCGCCGATCACGACCAGCTCGGGATCGAGCGCGAGGACCAGCGCCGCCACGTCGTGCACCAGCCGCTGGATGAACCGGTCCACGGCCGCCCGAGCCTGTTCGTCGCCGCCCCGGGCCAGCGCGAAGACCTCCGCCACCGCCTGCTCGTCCAGCGGGTGCAGCGGCTCGTCCGTCGTCGACAGCAGATGCTCCGGGGTGACCCCGCGGCCCAGCAGGTGCAGTGCGCCGATCTCGCCGGCCGCCCCTCCGTACCCCCGGTGCAGCCGCCCGCCGATCAGCGAACCGGCCCCCGGGCTCAGGCCGGCGAGCACGAACACGATGTCGTCGGAGTCGGTCGCCGCGCCCTTCCAGTGCTCCGCGACCGCCGCCGCGTTGGCGTCGTTCTCCACGATCACCGGGCAGCGGAAGGAGCGGCGCAGCCGCTCACCCAGCGCCAGACCCGTCCAGCCCGGCAGCGCCGTCCCCAGACGGACCGTCCCGTCCGCCTCCACGATCCCCGGCGTGCCGACCCCGACCGCCCGCAGATTCGCCCGGGGCACCCCGGTCCTGCGCAGCACGTCGGCCACCACGGCCCGTACCCGGTCCAGACGCTCGTCCTCCGGGGCGGTCTCCGAGACCTCACGCGAACCGGCGCCGATGATCCGCCCGTCCAGGCCCGAGATCAGCGCCGCGACCCGGTGCGGACCGATCTCGATCCCCAGCAGATGCCCCGCCTCCGCGCGGAAGCGGAACCTCCGGGCCGGCCGGCCCTGCCGCCGGGTCTCGCCCTCCTCGGGCGCCGCCTCGACGACCAGACCGCCCTCGATGAGGCCCTCGGTCACCCCCTCGACCGTCGGCCGGGACAGGCCGGTGATCCGGGTCAGATCCGTGAGCGTGAGCGCGTCGGAGCTCCGCAGCGCATGGAGTACCACCGCGGAGTTGATCCGCCGCAGCAGCGACGGATCCCCGCCGGTCAGCCGCCCCACCGTGTGCCTCCCAGCTCGTGCGCCTCTTTGGCCGGATGTTACTCAATGGACCCGGGGGCGGCGAGCGCCCCCCGGCGCCCGCGACCAGCCCCTCGCGGCCGGGAGGCCCGGCGGGCACCTGACGGGGCACCAACTGTCAGTGGGGCCCGCTTTACTGGACCCATGACCCTGGCACGGCACGTCGCCGCCCTCGACCTGCTGCGCGGACGCCCCGTCCGCGACGGCGGACACCATCTGGCCGAGTTAGCCGCCGCCGACGCCTCCGAGGAGCAGACGGAGGCGGAGCGGACGGCCCTCGCCGAGCTGCTCGCGGCCCGCTGGGGGCCGCCGGACCGCCTCGGCCTCGGCACGCTGCTGCTGCGCGCCGAGCGGGGGGAGCGCATACCCGCGCCCTGGGACCTGTTGAGCGAGACGGTGCCCGACGTCGAGCTGTGGCGGGCGGACGGGCGGTGGATAGCGCTCGGAGTCGTACGGGCCGCGGAGGACACGCACCGGATACTCGTCTGCGTCACCGCCGTCGACCCGCCCTGAGGACCATGTCCCCTGAGCACCACGTCACCCGGGGTGCTACGTCCCCTCGGCGGCGCGCCGGTCCGGCAGCCCGGCCGCCTCCCGCAGCCGGGCGAACTCCTCCGCCATCGTCGCCGCCGTCCAGTGCGCGTTCAGGCCGCTCGGATTGGGCAGCACCCAGATCCGGGTCGTGCCGTGCGGACCCTCGATGGTCCGCTCCTGCGGCCCGACCATGGCCTTCTTGTCGCCGAAGGCGGTGCGGTACGCGGTGACGCCGACCACCGCGAGCCAGCGCGGCGCCAGCCGCCGCACCTTCTCGGTGAGGATCCGCCCGCCCTCCCGGTACTCCTCGGCGGTCAGCTCGTCCGCCCGTGCGGTCGCCCTGGCCACCACGTTGGTGATGCCGAGGCCGTACGCGAGCAGCTCGGACTGCTCCGCCGGGGCGAGCCGCCGCGGCGTCAAGCCGGACAGATGCAGCACCGGCCAGAAGCGGTTGCCGGGCCGGGCGAAGTGGTGGCCGGTCGCGGCCGTCATCAGACCCGGATTGATCCCGCACAGGAGGATGGAAAGACCGCCCGCGACCACGTCGGGGACGACGCGGTCACGGGCGGCCTCGAGCTCCTCAGGGGAGAACCGGGTGCTCCCGGTCAGAGGATCGCCCCGGGGGTGTAGCCGGCGGCCTCCGGGTGCTGCTTGACGATCTCCTCGATACGGGAGACGACGGCGGCGACCTGGTCGGCGGCGGCACCGGTGAAGGAGAGCTTGTCGGCCATCAGCGCGTCCAGCTGCTCCCGGTCCAGCGGGATCCGCTCGTCGGCGGCCAGCTTGTCCAGGAGCTCGTTGCGCTCGGCACCCTGCTCGCGCATGGCGAGGGCGGAGGCCACCGCGTTCTCCTTGATGGCCTCGTGGGCGATCTCGCGGCCCACGCCGGCGCGGACCGCGCCCATCAGGACCTTGGTGGTGGCGAGGAAGGGCAGGTAGCGGTCGAGCTCGCGGGCGACGACCGCCGGGAAGGCGCCGAACTCGTCCAGCACGGTGAGGAAGGTCTCCAGAAGGCCGTCCAGGGCGAAGAACGCGTCCGGCAGGGCCACCCGGCGGACCACCGAGCAGGAGACGTCACCCTCGTTCCACTGGTCGCCCGCCAGCTCGCCGGTCATCGACGCGTAGCCGCGCAGGATCACCATCAGGCCGTTGACGCGCTCGCAGGAGCGGGTGTTCATCTTGTGCGGCATGGCGGAGGAGCCGACCTGGCCGGGCTTGAAGCCCTCGGTGACCAGCTCGTGGCCCGCCATCAGGCGGATCGTCTTGGCGATCGACGACGGGGCGGCGGCCAGCTGCACCAGGGTGGTGACCACGTCGTAGTCGAGCGAGCGCGGGTAGACCTGGCCGACCGAGGTGAAGGCGTGCGCGAAGCCGAGGTGCCCGGCGATCCGCTGCTCGAGCTCCGCCAGCTTCGAGGCGTCGCCGCCGAGCAGGTCGAGCATGTCCTGGGCGGTGCCGACCGGGCCCTTGATGCCGCGCAGCGGGTAGCGGCCGAGGAGGTCCTCCAGGCGCGCGTAGGCGACGAGCAGCTCGTCGGCCGCGGTCGCGAACCGCTTGCCGAGGGTGGTGGCCTGGGCGGCAACGTTGTGGGAGCGGCCGGCCATGACCAGCTCCGCGTACTCGCCGGACAGCTTGCCGAGGCGGGCGAGGACGGCGACCGTACGGTCCCGCATCAGCTCCAGGGACAGCCGGATCTGCAGCTGCTCGACGTTCTCGGTCAGGTCGCGCGAGGTCATGCCCTTGTGGACGTGCTCGTGACCGGCGAGGGCGTTGAACTCCTCGATCCGGGCCTTCACGTCGTGCCGGGTGACCTTCTCGCGCTCGGCGATGGAGCCGAGGTCGACCTGGTCGAGCACCCGCTCGTAGTCGGCGAGCGCCGCGTCGGGAACCTCGATCCCGAGGTCCTTCTGGGCACGCAGCACGGCGAGCCACAGCCGGCGCTCCAGCTTCACCTTCTGCTCGGGGGACCAGAGGACGGCGAGCTCCGCGGAGGCGTAGCGGCCGGCCAGGACGTTGGGGATGCGGGGCTTCGCAGCAGCAGTCACGTGACCAGATTCTACTGGCGGTTTCTGCAGGCCAGCGCCAGGGTCCGGCCTGGAGCTTGCTACGAGACGCGCGTCACCGCGGCTCGCGCGCGAGCGGCTCGTAGGGCAGCAGCTCCGGGCGCTTCGGGGCGCGCCCGTCGCCCGAGGAGCGGCCGGTGAGCCGGCGGCCGATCCAGGGCACCAGGTGCTGCCGGGCGAAGCGGGCGTCGGCGACCCGGCGGGTGGCCCAGCCGGGCGGCATCGCCGCCGGCAGCGGGGTGCGCCAGTCCTCCTCGGGCGCCAGCCCCAGGGTCTGCCAGACCGCCTCGGCCACCCTGCGGTGGCCCTCCGCCGTGAGATGCAGCCGGTCCGCGTCCCACAGGCGCGGGTCGCCGAGCACCGGAGCGCCGTACAGGTCGACCACCAGGGCGCCGTGCCGGGCGGCGAGCTCGTCGACGTGGGCGAAGAGCTCTTCCATGCGCGGCCGGAAGCGCTCCATGACCGGCCCGTTGCGGCCGGGGCTGCGCATGAGGACCAGCTGCCCGCAGGAGGGGGCGAGCCGTTCGACGGCCTCGCCGAGCAGTGCCTTCACCCGTCCCATGTCGCACTTCGGGCGCAGGGTGTCGTTCAGGCCGCCGACCAGCGTCACGACGTCGGCCTTCATCGCCGCCGCCGCGTCCACCTGCTCGTCGACGATCTGGCCGATCAGCTTGCCGCGCACGGCCAGGTTGGCGTAGCGGAAGCCGGGCGGCGTACGGGCGGCGAGCCGGCCCGCGAGGAGGTCGGCCCAGCCGCGGTACGTGCCGTCCGGGTTCAGATCCGACATACCCTCGGTGAAGCTGTCGCCCAGGGCGACGAGACTGGTGTAGGTGGCATTGATCTCCATGACCCCGCGATCATACCGCTCGGTATGGGCCGCTCGGCGCCGATCGACCGGGACGCGGGACACGTGCCGGGCGAGGGGGGCGTGGTTCACGCACCGTGCGACCGGGGCGCGGATCACGCACTCCCCGAGCGGGCCCCGGGTCACGCACCCCGCGACCGGGACGCGCGACCCGCACGCGCGACCCGCACGCGCGACCGGGGCCTGGCACACCATCGTGTCCCGGGCCCCGCTCCTACGACGCGCCGTCGCGGCGCCGAAGCGCGCGACGGCGGGTCGTCACGGCGCCGAAGGGCGCCCCACCAGCTCGCGCAGCACGTCCTCCATCGTCACCAGACCGGCCGGCTTGCCGTCCTCGTCGACGACCGCCGCCAGGTGGGTCCGGCTGCGCCGCATCGCCGTCAGCACGTCGTCCATCGGCGTCGCCGCCCGCACCCGGGCGATCGGCCGCATCGCCGACACCGGGAACGGCAGGTCGCGCGGGGTGACGTCCAGGGCGTCCTTCACATGGAGGTAGCCGAGGATCCGGCGGCCCGAGTCGATCACCGGGAAGCGGGAGAACCCGGTCCGCGCCGACAGCGCCTCCAGCTCCTCCGGGGTCGTGTCCACGCGCGCGTACACGACCTTCTCCACCGGCATCACCACGTCCCGCACCGGGCGCCGGCCCAGCTCCAGGGCGTCGTGCAGCCGCTCGGCCGCACGGTCGTCGAGCAGGCCGGCGTCACCCGCGTCGGTGACCATCCGGGCCAGCTCGTCGTCCGAGAACGTCGCCGCGACCTCGTCCTTCGCCTCCACCCGCAGCAGCTTCAGGATGCCGTTGGCGAACGCGTTGATCGCGAAGATCACCGGCCGCAGCGCGCGGGCGAGCGCCACCAGCGGCGGGCCGAGCAGCAGCGCCGACCGGGTCGGCTCGGCCAGGGCGATGTTCTTCGGCACCATCTCGCCCAGCAGCATGTGCAGATACGTGGCGACCGTCAGGGCGATCACGAACGAGATCGGGTGCACCAGACCGTGCGGCACGCCCATGGCGTCGAAGACCGGCTCCAGCAGATGCGCGATGGCCGGTTCGGCCACGATGCCGAGGACCAGGGTGCACAGCGTGATGCCGAGCTGGGCGGCGGCGAGCAGCGCCGAGACGTGCTGCAGACCCCACATGACGCTGCGCGCCCGGCGGTCGCCGGACTCGGCGAGCGGCTCGATCTGGCTGCGGCGCACGGAGATCAGGGCGAACTCGGCGCCGACGAAGAAGGCGTTGACGACCAGGGTCGCCAGACCGATCAGCAGTTGGATCGCGGTCATCGGCCGACCTCCTCGTCCGTGTCACCGAGCTGGGGGAGCGGGGCGTGCATCAGCACGCGGGCCGCCCGCCGCCCGGAGGCGTCCACCACTTCGAGGCGCCAGCCCGCAAGGTCCAGGGTGTCGCCGACGGCCGGGATCCGGCCGAGCTCGGTGGCGAGCACGCCCGCCAGCGTCTCGTACGGCCCCTCGGGCACCCGCAGGCCGACGGTCTCCAGCTGGTCGGTGCGGGCCGCGCCGTCCGCGGACCACAGCGCGCGGCCGTCGGCGTCCTCGCCCGCCCGCGCCAGGTCCGGCGTCTCGTGCGGATCGTGCTCGTCGCGGACCTCGCCGACGACCTCCTCGACGATGTCCTCCAGGGTCGCGACGCCGGCCGTGCCGCCGTACTCGTCGATGACGACGGCCATGGTCTGCTTGCCGGACAGCCGGTCGAGGAGCTTGTCCACGGTCAGGCTCTCGGGGACCAGCAGCGGCTCGCGCAGCATGTCGCCGATCCGGCGGAGGCGCCGCTCGTCGGCCGGTATCGCCAGCACGTCCTTGATGTGCGCGATGCCGACGACCGAGTCGAGGCTGCCGCGGTAGACCGGGAAGCGGCTCAGACCGGTCGCGCGGGTCGCGTTGGCGACGTCCTCGGCGGTGGCCTGCACCTCCAGGGCGGTGACCTGGACGCGCGGCGTCATCACGTTCTCCGCGGTCAGCTCGGCCAGGTTGAGGGTGCGCACGAACAGCTCGGCGGTGTCCGGCTCCAGCGCGCCCTCCTTCGCGGAGTGCCGGGCCAGGGCGACCAGCTCCTGCGGGGAGCGGGCCGAGGCCAGCTCCTCGGTCGGCTCCATGCCGAGCCGGCGCAGGATCCGGTTGGCGGTGTTGTTGAGATGGCTGATCAGCGGCTTGAACGCGGCGGTGAAGATCCGCTGCGGGGTGCTCACCACCTTGGCCATCGCCAGCGGCGAGGAGATCGCCCAGTTCTTGGGGACCAGCTCGCCGACGACCATCAGGACGACGGTCGACAGGGCGGTGCCGATCACCAGGGCCACGGAGGAGGCGACGCCGGCGGACAGACCGAGGTCCATGAGCGGGCCGCGGATCAGCTTGGCGATCGACGGCTCGGAGAGCATGCCGACGATCAGGTTGGTCACGGTGATGCCGAGCTGGGCGCCGGAGAGCTGGAAGGTGAGCGACTTGACGGCCTTGAGGGCGCCGGCCGCACCGCGCTCGCCACGCTCCACGGCCTTCTCGAGCTCGGATCGCTCGACGGTGGTCAGCGAGAACTCGGCCGCGACGAAGGCGCCGCAGGCGAGCGAGAGCAGCAGCGCCACCAGGAGCAGCAGTACCTCGGTCATCGGTTCACCTCCGTCCCTCGACGTGTCCCATGATCAGTCAGGGGAGGGAGGACCGCGCGATGTCGGCTGCGGGAGGGACTACTGGGAGGCTCGCCCATGGGCGGACGCTCACACCTTTCGAGAGTTCCGGAACGCGATCGGGTGGGTGGTCACTTTCCCTGATCACTTTGCCCGTCCATCGTAAAGGACGGGCAAAGTGGCGGAGCGACGGGCAGAGCGGAGGAGAGCGACGGGTACAGCAGGGCGTGACGGGAAAGGCGGGGCGGAGGGGAGGGACGGGCACGGGGGAGGGCGGTCAGGAACCGGCCGGCACCGCGAGCGGCTTCACCCAGCGCGTCCACGCCTCGTCGGGCCCGTACTCCGCCGCCCGCCACGCGGCCCGGCCCAGCTCGTTGCGGTCGAGCACCATCGCGTCCACGCGCCGCCCCCCGAGCCGTACGAAACGTTCCTCCGCCGCGGCGAGCAGCGCCGTGCCGATGCCGCGCCGCCGCCGCTCCGGGTGGACGGCGAGCCGGTACAGATGACAGCGCCAGCCGTCGAACCCGGCGATCACCGTCCCGACCAGCTCACCCGCCCGCTCCGCGAGCAGCAGCGCCTCCGGGTCGCGCTCGACGAGCCGCGCCACACCGGCGTGGTCGTCGCTGATGCTGGTGCCCTCGGCCGCCGCCTTCCAGAAGGCGAGCACGGCGTCGATGTCGGCCGCCACCGCGGCCCGTATCCGAAGATCGTCCATGCCGGTCATCCCACCACCGGCGGCACCGGCCCGTCGACCGCGTTCCACGACGCGGGACGGGTACGGAGGGGGCGGGGGGGCAGACCCCTCGTCGACGGGGTGTCCCCACGGACCTACCCCGTCACGAAACAGAACTCGTTGCCCTCCGGATCGCACATCACCTGGAACGACCCGTGCTCGTCCGTCACGATTCCGCCCGACCGGCGCGCGCCCAGCGGCAGCGCCTCCTCGGCGGCCACGGCCGGATCGGCGACCTCGAGATCCAGATGGACCCGGTTCTTCACCGACTTGCCCTCCGGCACCTTCTGGAACGCGACCCGCGCGAACTCCGGCGGGTCCACGTAGGACCAGTCGGGGCTCCGATCGACCGGAGCCCCGCCGAGGAGCGCCGCCCAGAACCGCGCGAGCGCGGCCGGATCGGCGCAGTCGAAAACGATCTCCTGCACTCGCGTACGCATACGGCGAGCGTACGGAGCTCAGGCCCCCGCCGTCGCGGCGAACGCCGCCGCGTCCCACGCGCCGCCGAGCACGGGCGCCAGCCAGCTCGCCGCCGCCGCCCGGAACGCCTCGGCGTCCAGCCTGCCCGCGCCCTCGGGCACCGCGCCGAGCAGCGGCGCCCCGGCCGCCTCCGGCAGGTCCGTCAGGTTGCAGCGCATCGCCAGGTCGGGCGCGGCCGGCCAGCTGCCGACCACCACGCCCAGCTGCTCGATGCCGCGCGCCCGCAGAGCCTCCGCGGTCAGCGCGGTCGAGTTCAGCGTGCCCAGACCGGCCGGCACCACCACGAGCACCGGCGCGCCGAGCAGCCGGGCCGCGTCCGCGAGCGTCCCGCCCTCCTCGTCGAACCGTACGAGCAGCCCGCCGGCCCCCTCCACGAGCACCAGGTCGTGCTCGGCGGCCAGCTTCCGCGCCGCCTCCGCGACCTCGGCGGGCCCCACCGGCGCGAGCCCCGCCCGCCGGGCCGCCGTCGCGGGCGCCAACGGCTCCGGGAACCGGGCCAGCTCCGCCCCGGTCACCGCACCCGACAGCCGCACCACCTCGTCCGCGTCCCCCGCCTCCCCGGGCCCGACCCCGGTCTGCGCCGGCTTCAGCACGGCGACGGACCGCCCGGCGGCGGTGGCGACGGCGGCGAGAGCGGCGGTGACGACGGTCTTCCCGATCTCGGTCCCGGTGCCGCTGACGACGATGGTGGTCATGCTGGTGTCCCTCTCTGTTGGATGGGTGCGGGCCGGACGGCCGTGGGTGAGGGGGCGACAGGCCCCGCCCCGCCGGGCGCGGCGTGCCGCCCCGGCGGTGCGTGCCCGCGCCCCGGCGGAGAGCCCGGCGGCTCAGCCCGCCGTCGCCGCCGCGCGGACCGCCTCGCAGATGCGGGCCACGTCCTCGTCCCGCGTCACGTACGGCGGCATCGTGTAGATCAGGTCGCGGAACGGCCGCAGCCAGACGCCCGCTCCCACCGCCGCCCGGGTCGCGGCCCGCATGTCGACGTCGTGGTCGAGCTGGACGACGCCGATCGCGCCGAGGACGCGGACGTCGGCGACACCCGGGATGTCGACCGCGGCGGCCAGCCCCTCCCGTAGTCCCGCCTCGATGCGCTTCACCTCCACCTGCCAGTCCTGGGACAGCAGCAGGTCGATCGAGGCGAGGGCGACCGCGGAGGCGAGCGGGTTGCCCATGAAGGTCGGCCCGTGGGCGAGGACGGGCACCTCGCCGCGCGAGATGCCCTCCGCGACCCGGCTGGTGCACAGCGTCGCCGCCATGGACAGATAGCCGCCGGTGAGCGCCTTGCCCACGCACATCACATCGGGGGAGACCCCGGCGTGGTCCGCGGCGAAGAGCGCGCCCGTACGCCCGAACCCCGTCGCGATCTCGTCGAAGATCAGCAGCACGTCGTGCGCGTCGCACGCCTCCCGCAGCACCCGCAGATACGCGGGGCTGTGGAAGCGCATCCCGCCCGCGCCCTGCACGACCGGCTCCACGATGACCGCGGCGAGCTCGTCCGCGTGCCGCCCGATCTCCTCGCGCAGCAGCCGCGCGTACGACTCCTCGTACCCGGCCGGCGGCGGGGCGACGAACACCTGCCGCTGCAGGACGCCCGACCACAGCTCGTGCATGCCCCCCTCGGGGTCGCACACGGACATCGGCTGCCAGGTGTCGCCGTGGTAGCCGCCGCGCCAGGTCAGCAGCCGCTGCTTGCCGGGGCGGCCGACCGAGCGCCAGTACTGCAGGCACATCTTCGCGGCCACCTCGACCGCGACGGACCCGGAGTCGCTGAGGAACACGTGCCGCAGCGGCTCGGGCGTGATCTCCACGAGCCGCGCGGCGAGCCGGACGGCCGGCTCGTGGGTGAGCCCGCCGAACATGACGTGGCTCATCCGGTCGAGCTGGCCGCGCGCGGCCTCGTTCAGCACCGGGTGGTTGTAGCCGTGGACGGCCGACCACCAGGAGGACATGCCGTCGACCAACTCGTCCTGGCCCTCGGCGGGTTCGGCGAGCCGGAGCCGTACCCCGGACGCGGACGCGACGACCAGCGGGTCCGTACGCCCCGGCATGGGGCCGTACGGGTGCCAGACGTGCGCCCGGTCCAGGGCGAGCAGTTCGTCGTTGCGCATGGTCACCGTTACGCGTTCGGGGCGAGGTCCGTACCGGCGCCGCGGCGGCGTACCGCCACCAGGTCGGTCCTGGCCTCCGAGGGGGACGCCGGAACGGCGGTCGCCGCCGCGGCGGGCACCTCGGCGTGACCGCCGCACGGCCCGCACCCGCCACCCGCCTCCGCGTGCGACCCGCAGCCGCCGGCCGCGGCTCCGGCCGCCGCGAGCGCGTCCACCCGGTGCCGGGGCAGCGTGGTCGTGCCCGCGCCCTCCACCTCGAAGCCGGCGTCGGCGATCATCTCCAGGTCGGCCTTGCCGGCCTGGCCCTCGCTGGTGAGGTAGTCGCCGAGGAAGATCGAGTTGGCGATGTGCAGGGCCAGCGGCTGCATCGTGCGCAGGTGCACCTCGCGCCCGCCGGCGATCCGCACCTCGACGTCGGGGCAGACGAACCGCACCATCGCCAGGATCCGCAGACAGCGCTGCGGGGTGAGGTTCCACTCCTTGGCGAGCGGCGTGCCCTCGAAGGGGATGAGGAAGTTGACCGGCACCGAGTCCGAGTCCAGCTCGCGCAGCGCGAACACCACGTCGACCAGGTCCTCGTCGCTCTCGCCCATGCCCGCGATGAGACCCGAACAGGCCGAGAGCCCGGCCGCGTGGGCCTTCTCCACGGTGTCCACGCGGTCCGCGTAGGTGTGGGTGGTGGTGATCTCCCCGTACGTCCCCTCGGACGTGTTCAGGTTGTGGTTGTACGCGTCGGCGCCGGCTTCCTTCAGCCGCTCCGCCTGCCCGTCGGACAGCAGACCGAGGCAGGCGCAGACCTCCACGCCCTCGTTCTGCTCCTTGATGGCCGCGATGGTCTTGCCGACCCGCTCCACGTCGCGGTCCGTCGGGCCACGGCCGCTGGCCACCAGGCACACCCGCTTGGCGCCGCCCGCGACACCGGCCGCCGCCGCGGCCGACGCCTCGTCGGGCTTCAGCCAGGTGTACTTCAGGATCCCGGCGGTCGAGCCGAGCCGCTGGGAACAGTACGAGCAGTCCTCGGGGCACAGCCCCGACTTCAGGTTGACGAGATAGTTGAGCTTCACCCGGCGCCCGAACCACTGGCGCCGCACCTTGCCGGCCGCGGCCACCACATCGAGCAGGTCGTCGTCGGATGTCGCCAGCACGGCGAGCGCTTCTTCACGGGTCGGCAGCTCGCGCCGCAGCCCCTTCTCCACCAGCGTGTTCAGCAGGTCCATAAGGGCTGATCCTTACCTACGGCAGACCCCGGGGCCAAGGAAGAGAAGGACAAACAGACCGCTTTGAAGTGTGTGTATGACCACACCCTGTCGTCGGCCGCGGACGGCTAGGGTCTGTGCGCTGCCTACAAAAGGACCTGCCATGCCGCCGTACGCCGAGGACCCGCTGGACGCCGGACCGGTCGCCGGACCGGTCATCGCGGAGGCCACGGACCCCCGCCGCACCGCGTTCGACTGGACCGAGGCCGCCGCTCGGCAGCGCGCGGCGGCGGGCCTGGTACGGACGCTGCGGCCCCGGCCGGCCGAGTCCGAGCTCCTGGACCTCGCGAGCAACGACTACCTCGGCCTCACCCGCCGCCCGGAGGTCACCGAGGCGGCGGCCGAGGCGGCCCGCCGCTGGGGCGCGGGCTCCACCGGATCGCGGCTGGTCACCGGATCGACCCGGCTGCACGCCCGCCTCGAACGCGAACTGGCCGATTTCTGCGGATTCGAGGCGGCCCTCGTCTTCTCCTCCGGCTACACCGCGAACCTGGCCGCGCTCACCGCCCTGTCCGCCCGCGACGGGCTGATCGTGTCCGACGCGGGCAACCACGCCTCCATCGTCGACGGCTGCCGGCTCGCGCGGGCCGAGACGGCCGTGGTCCCGCACACCGACCCGGAGGCCGTGGCGAAGACCCTCGGCGCCCATCCGGACCGCCGCGCCCTGGTGGTCAGCGACTCCGTCTTCTCCGTGGACGGCGACAAGGCCCCGCTCGCCGCCCTGGCGCGGGCGTGCCGGACACACGGCGCGGGCCTGGTCGTCGACGACGCCCACGGCTTCGGCGTCCTCGGGGACGGCGGGCGCGGCGCCCTCCACGAGGCGGGCCTCGCGGGCGACCCGGACGTCGTCGCGACCCTCACCCTCTCCAAGTCGCTGGGCAGTCAGGGCGGCGCGGTGCTCGGGCCCGCCCGGGTGATCGAGCACCTGGTCAACGCGGCCCGTACCTTCATCTTCGACACCGGTCTCGCGCCCGCCGCCACGGCCGGCGCGCTCGCGAGCCTGCGCCTGATCGAGGCCGAACCGGGCCTCGCCGCCCGCGCCCGTACGGTCGCCACCACCCTCCACCGGCTGCTCACCGAGGCCGGACTCACCGCCGCCCGCCCCGACGCGGCCGTGGTCTCGGTCCGGGCCCCGGGCCCCGACGAGGCGCTGCGCTGGGCGGCCGACTGCCGCGAACTCGGGCTCGCGGTGGGCTGTTTCCGGCCACCGTCGGTGCCCGACGGCGTCTCCCGCCTCCGGCTGACCGCCCGCGCGGACCTCGACGACGCGCAGATCGAACGGGCCGTCGAGACCATCCTGCGGACCGCGCCCCGGCTGTCCTGACCGATTGTCAGTGCCGGTGCCTACGGTGATCACATGAGTCTTTCGCTGAGCCCGTACCTGCTCGACATCAAGGCCACGCACGCCCTCGTGGGCTCGCGCGACGAGCAGCTGCTCCAGATCATCCACGGCCGCTTCGCCGACGACCTGGCGCGCGACGACGACTGGTTCTCCTCCGAGATCGCCGACGGCGCCCCCACCGCCTCCGAGGCGCTGCGCGCCGTGATCGCCGGCGGCCCCTTCGACGGGAAGAAGCAGTACTCCTTCCAGTACGGCTACGCCTACAAGCGGCTGTGCTCGCTGACCGGGTCCTTCCTGGACAACTCCTGCTTCTCCCCGTTCCGGGGCGACTGGCTGGAGACGGTCGACGAGGGTCTGAAGGCCCTGCGCATCACGGCGGTGGCGGTGGCCGACTTCGGCTACGGCGACGACATGCCGGAGCCGATACCCACCTACGACCTGCCGAACTGCGGCGAGTGGACGCACGAGCAGTGCCTGGCGGCCCTCGAGCAGTTCGAGCAGACCAAGCGGGACGGTCACGCCCCGCCGCTCGACCCCGAGGTGGTCGAAGCGATCATGGACGTGACCGGCTGGCTCCGCCACGCCGCGGCGCGGCCCGGCTTCGGGGTCATCGGCTTCGTCTCCTAGAGCGTGTCCGGACCGACGCCGGCCACTGCCCTGGGGTCGCGATGGAGCCTCCGGCACCACTCGCTGGAACAGGTCCCACAACTCATCCGGCACCAACCGCTCAACAATCCCCCCCCCCCCCAGGAGCCCACACCCTATCGGCGGCTATCCACATGAGATGACCTCTTAGCACGGTAGTTGCCCCGTCGGGCCAGATACCCGCTCAGTATCCGGTGGAGCCGGTCCACGGCGTCCCGTACGGTCGGTCCGTGATGATCAAAACGGGCGACCCTCGCAGTCTCGGCGTCCCTTCTTCCGAGGCTCGGTTGCACTTCGGTGCGGAACTGCAGGAGCTCGGCGGCGGGCCGCGGCGCCGCTTGCTCATGGTCGACGACGAGCCTGCCTTCGAGCTCAGTTTCTACTGTGGAACGTGCCCGCTCCTGTTTCGCCGACTAGAAACCGCGAGAGAGAAGGTTTCCCTGGAGAGCATGCAGGATCGGCTCACCGGTGCACTGGACGATCCGGACGACCGTGGTGTGATCGATGCGTTCGGTGCGTTGCTGCCGGAGGGCGAGTACCTTCCGCTGCTCCTGAGCGTGGAACCCCGGCTGATCATCCCGGGGAAGGAAGGTGACTACTTCAGCGGCGAACAGGTCACGATGTGGGGGGTCGATCAGTTCTGGGGCCTCCCCGAGTACCCGCACACCCCGTACTACCGAACCTTTGAGACCGTTGTCGACGCGGACGCGCACCTCTATGAGTTCGTCGTGCCCATGGTGCCCCCGACGTGGAACGAGAGGGAGCGTGTCGAGGAGTACGTCGCCCTCATGGAGCAGGGAACGGTGCCCACGGCGGTGGCGATCTCCACGCTGGACGTGTGCCAGCCCGCCCTGGGCTTGGGAGAGGACCCGTCTGTCCACTGGGGCCTGACCCACTTCCTCCTCGACGGTCATCACAAACTGGAGGCCGCTGCCACAGCCGGCCGGCCGGTGCTGCTCCTCTCGCTCCTGACCCTGGGCGAGAGCCTCGCCGGAGCGGAGGACTGTACACGCCTCCCCGCACTGCGGGCTCGACCCCGTTCGGCTCGGGCGACCGGCACCTGAGCCAGCGCCGAAGAGCATGCCTGGGGGCCAACAGCAGCGCACACCCAGGCCACCGAGGTTTTGTCGTCAAATGTCACGCCCGCATCAGGAGGGACGCGAGAGTGTCCGCCGCCCACCTGCGAAAACGCGTGTGCAGCGTCGCGCACGGAGCGTAGGCAGGTTCCGCCAGGGCGTCCCGGTCCGGAACTTCCCCACCATCCCCTTCAGGGCCCGGTGGTCGTCCGGCCGCTTCCGTCCCCGCAACGACACGGGCAGCAACGGCCGGGCGAAACGCCACTCGGCCAGACAGTTCATGGCGACGTATCACGACACCGTGACCCCAAAAATCATTTGGAGACACGCTCTAGGGACGGGGCGGCTCCCGGCGGGGTCCGGTCGTCAGCTGTCGCTTCCCGCTCCCGGGCCCCGTCCTTCCTCGGAGCGGTCGCGGCCCTCTCCGGCCGTGCCCCGGCGCCCGTGCGGATGGCGCTGTTCCTCGCGGCCGAGGCCCGGGGACTGGCGCTTGGCGTCCATGCCGTGGTCGTCGGGCGCGGCGTCGCCGAGGCTGCCCCGTACGGCCTCCTCCGCCTCCCGGCGGGCCTCGGCGTCGCCGCTCTCGCCGACGGCCTGGGACGGTGTGGTCCGGGGCGGCCGGTCGGCGGGCAGTGTGCGTCGGCGCTCGTGGTGGCTCATGATCACCCTCCTGGCGTGGTGGTCGAGGGGGACGGGTTTGTACGCGGCTGCCCCGCCGGATCAGGGTGAAACGCGCCGTTCGGTGCCTGTGCGGGGGCCAGGACGAAGGCGTGGCCGGCCGGGTCCGTGTAGCGACGCACGTCGGTGCGCCGGTCGAGGCGGGCGCCGTTGCGTTCGGCGGCGACCGGGCGGGCGCCCAGGGAGATCGCTTCCCGCTCGGCCTCGTCGAGTGCGTCGGGGGCGACGAGGATCCGCAGGTGGGCCTGCTGGGAGTCCTCCGGGCGCGGCCAGCTCGGCGGTGCCTGGCCGGGGTCGCGGCGGATGCCGAGGGCGGGACCGGTGGGGGACTGGAGCAGGAGCAGGTCGGGGTCGCCGTCGGCCGGTTCGACGGTGGCGCCGAGCAGGGTGGCGTAGAAGCGGGCGAGGGGTTCGGGATCGCTGCTGTCGAGGACGAGGACGGTCGTCTTGGGAACGGTCATACGGTTCGTGTGCCCGCTCAACGTCCGTACAGGCGTGGCCGGTCGGCCCCGCGCCCGATCCGCCCGGCCTGCACGCCCGCCCGGTCCGCCACCGGTCCGCCGCCGATCCGCTCGCCCGTCGGACGGTTCACTGCTTCGGGCGACAGATATCCGTATATCGCGGTGGATCGCCCCCCGGGGCGGCACGATCGGTGGCACTCTGACGCGAAGAGCGAGCCGGGCGGGGCCCGGTGGGAAAGGGACAGCGTCGCCATGGCAGACCATCAGGAAGCAACCGTCACGCTGCCGAGCGATCCCGCCTCGGTCGCTGCCGCCCGGCGGTACGTCGCCGAGGTCCTCTCCTCCTGGGGTCTCGGCGACGGCACCGACATCGCGGACACGGTCCGGCTGGTCGTCTCGGAGCTGGCGACCAACGCCGTGCAGCACACCTTCGGGCAGTCGCCCACCTTCACGGTCGACGTCCGTCTGGAGCGGGACGAGCTGCTGCGCATCGGGGTCACCGACAGCCATCCGCGGTGGCCCCAGCGCCTCCCGGCGGCGGTCCAGCAGGACAACGGCCGGGGCATGGTCATCATCCGTTACCTGGCCGCCGAGGCGGGCGGCCGGCTGTCGGTGACGCCGACGGCCGAGGGCGGGAAGACCGTCTGGATCGACCTGCCCTGGCCGGCGGCGGTTCCCGGCTGACGTCAGCGGACCCGGCCGTAGAGGACCTTCGACGTCCAGATCCGGTCGAGCTTCACCCACGAGCCCTGCTTCGGCGAGTGCCAGATCTTGTTGTTCCCCGCGTAGATGCCGACGTGGTACACCCTTCCACCGGAATGGAAGAAGACGAGGTCCCCCTTCTGCCGGCTCGACGCGGAGATGTGCCGGGTCTTGTTGTACTGCTGCTGCGCGGTGCGGGGCAGCGTCTTGCCCGCCTTCTTGTACGAGTAGAGCGTGAGGCCCGAGCAGTCGAAACGGGTGGGGCCGGCCGCACCGTACTTGTAGGGCGATCCCTTCTTCGAGGCCGCGACGTTCAACGCCTTGCCGGCGTACGAGGTGGCGGCCTGGGCCTCGGGTGCCGCTCCTGGGGCGAGCAGCGTGCCGCCGACGGCGGCGAGGGTGAGAGCCGAGACGGCTCCGGCCCGGGACAGCAGGGACGGGACATGAATCTGCGCAGTCATGCGCAACCCTTCGTCAGCCGCCTGTGAAGGATGACCTGTCGGGTTCGGGCAGGCGAAGATGCCCGGCCGCGGCTGCGGCTTCACCCCGAGGAACGTCCCCCACTGCGCGAGACGTCCCGTGTTGCTCGGGTCCTCCACTCCTGCCGATCCACTCCTGTCGACCAGACGTCCGGGACGGCGGCAGGACTCGGCGTCCGCCCGGACCGCCCCGCCTCGGGTGGCGGGGGCTTGTCGTCGACAGGGATCTTGACTCACACACTGGCCCGAATCCGAGCTGAAACGGCGATTTGTGAGGCTCCTCACGACTGATCCATACGGGTGGACAGTCGGGATTCGGGACCCTCGATGTTTGGCCGACGGGCCCTTCACCAGGGGTGGAACGCCCGATTCCGCCAGATGCGTACACCCGTTGCGCAACTCACCTGAGTTTTATGTCGATACATCGACTACGCCGAACGAGGGAGGGATTCTGCGGTCCGCGTGCCCCGAGTGGACCTCGACACGACACGCCCCGATGTCAACTCACCTGGTCCCCGGGGACGGTGACGCGCCCGGAACGCCGCTCGCCGTCGAGCGTCCGCAGCGCCCGCGCCAGCGTGTCGGCGTGCACCTCGCTCTCACCCCGCATGTGCATGAGCGTCAGCGCGTCACGCAGCGCCGTCGCACGGCCGACCAGCGCCTGCGCCGCGCGGAGCGCCCCATAGGTATGCGAGGTCCTGGATGGATTGATCCGGCCCAGCAGGTCGACGACTTCGAGGTACGCGTCGACGAACTCGCCCTCGGCGCGGGTCAGCGCGGGCAGCGGCGGCAGCTCCGGAAGCACGTCGGCCTCACTCCTTCCCGGCGCCGGCGGTCCCGCGGCGGCTCTCGACGACGTGGTCCACCAGGCCGTACGCCACCGCGCCCGCCGCGTCGAGCACGGTGGTCCGGTCGATGTCGGCGTCGACGCGCTCGTGGTCCTTGCCGGTGTGCTCCGCGAGCAGTCCGGCGACCAGGGCGCGCTGCCGCAGCAATTCCCGTGCCTGGATGTCGAGATCGCTGGGCTGTCCCCGCAACGGCTCGTCCAGCGTGGGCTGCTGGAGGACGATCCGGGCCCCCGGCAGGGTGAGCCGCCGGCCGGGCGTGCCGGCGGCGAGCAGCACCGCGGCGGGCCCCACGGCCTGGCCGAGGCAGATGGTCTCCACCTCGCAGGAGACCGTGCGGATCGTGTCGTACACCGAGGTCATGGCGCTGATCGAGCCGCCGGGGGAATTCACGTAGAGGCTGATGACGCTCTCGGGGGCGGCGTGGTCGAGGTACAGGAACTGCGCGATCGCGTCGTTGGCCGCGGTCTCGTCGATCGCCGTGCCGAGGAAGACGATCCGCTCTTCGAGCAGCTTCGAGTACGGGTCGAGGGTGCGGGTGCCGAGGCTGGTGCGCTCGGTGAACTCCGGAAGGACATATCGCATGGTGCTCCGCATGACGCTCCTCCTTCTGTAAAAAATGTACAGGATGTACAGCCCGTAAGATGAGGAGCATGGCCTATGAGATTCCGGTGACGCAAGCGCGCGCAGAGCTCGCGGATCTGATCAACCGCGTCGTCTACGGCAATGAGCGCGTGGTCGTCACCCGGCACGGAAAGCCGCTGGTCGCCCTGGTCTCCGCCGCTGACCTGGAACGACTCGAGGCGGCCGAGGAGCAAGCCGAGGAGCAGGTGATCAGCTCGGTCTCCGCCGTCCGCGGCGCCGCGTCCGCTCCGGGTGAACAGCGCCGCTTCGGCATCGCGGCCCACCACCGCGACCCCGGCGCCCCGAGCGCGTAGCGGAAACCGGGCCCCGGCACGTCGTACGGAGGGTGCCGGGCCGGCGGCGTCCGCGGGCTCATGTCCATGCGGACGCAAAGCCCCAGTTAACGAGCCGGAAAAACTTCCGCCCTAACGTGCAATGTCTGGCTCGGCGGCCCCTCCGCGCGACGCGACGAGGCGTTGAAGATCGCTAAGGTCCGCTGCTGTCGGGACTGATTCCCGGTGGACGACAGTGAGGTGGAAGCGTGCAACTCAGCCCCCATGAGCGGGAACGCCTGCTCATCCATGTCGCGGCGGACGTCGCCGAGAAGCGCAGGGCACGCGGAGTGCGGCTGAACCACCCCGAGGCCGTCGCCCTGATCACCTCGCACGTCCTGGAAGGCGCCCGGGACGGCCGTACCGTCGCCGAACTCATGGCCTCCGGCCGCAAGGTGCTCAGCCGCGACGAGGTCATGGACGGCATCCCGGAGATGATCCACGACGTCCAGGTCGAGGCGACCTTCCCCGACGGGACCAAGCTCGTCACCGTCCATGACCCGATCGTGTGAAGGCGGGCCGGCAGCCGTGATTCCCGGAGAGATCCTTTACGGTGACGGGCCCGTCGTCCTCAACGAGGGCCGCCCCGTCTCCCGCCTCACCGTCCTCAACGCCGCCGACCGGCCCGTCCAGGTCGGCTCCCACTACCACTTCGCCGAGGCCAACCCCGGCCTGGAATTCGACCGCTCCGCCGCGCGCGGCCTGCGCCTCGGCATCGCCGCCGGGACCGCCGTCCGCTTCGAGCCCGGCATCCCCGTCGAGGTCGAGCTCGTGCCGATCGCCGGCCGCCGGATCGTGCCCGGCCTGCGCGGCGAGACCGCCGGACCCCTGGACACCGTCACGGAGCCGAACGGAGGCGACCGTGCCTGAGCTGCACCGCGCCGTCTACGCCGACCTGTTCGGCCCCACCACCGGCGACCGCGTCCGGCTCGCCGACACCGATCTGCTGGTCGAGATCGAGGAGGACCGCTCCGGCGGCCCCGGCCGCGCGGGCGAGGAGGCCGTGTTCGGCGGCGGCAAGGTCATCCGCGAGTCCATGGGGCAGTCCCGCACCACCCGCGCCGAAGGCGCCCCGGACACCGTGATCACCGGAGCGGTGGTCATCGACCACTGGGGCATCGTCAAGTCCGACATCGGCATCCGCGACGGCCGGATCACCGCCCTCGGCAAGGCCGGCAACCCCGACACCATGGACGGCGTCCACCCCGAGCTCGTCATCGGCCCCGAGACCGAGGTCATCGTCGGCAACGGCCGGATCCTGACCGCCGGAGCCGTCGACACCCACATCCACTTCATCTCGCCGACCGTCGTGGAACAGGCCCTCGCCACCGGCGTCACCACCCTGGTCGGCGGCGGCACCGGCCCGGCGGAGGGCACCAAGGCCACCACCGTCACCCCCGGCCCCTGGCACATGGCCCGGATGTTCGAGGCCCTGGACACCTTCCCGGTCAACATCGGTCTGCTCGGGAAGGGCAACACCATGTCCCGGGAGGCCATGCACTCCCAACTCCGCGGCGGGGCCCTCGGATTCAAGATCCACGAGGACTGGGGCGCCACCCCCGCCGTCATCGACACCTGCCTGAACGTCTGCGAGGAGACCGGCGCCCAGCTCGCCATCCACACCGACACGCTGAACGAGGCCGGCTTCGTCGGCGACACCCTCGCCGCCATCGCCGGGCGCACCATTCACGCGTACCACACCGAGGGCGCGGGCGGCGGGCACGCGCCCGACATCATCACCGTCGTCTCCGAGCCGCACGTCCTGCCCAGCTCGACCAACCCCACCCGGCCGCACACCGTCAACACCATCGAGGAACACCTCGACATGCTGATGGTCTGCCACCACCTCAACCCGGCCGTCCCCGAGGACCTCGCCTTCGCCGAGTCCCGCATTCGGCCCTCCACGATCGCCGCCGAGGACATCCTGCACGACCTCGGCGCCATCTCGATCATCTCCTCCGACTCCCAGGCCATGGGGCGCGTCGGCGAGGTGATCATGCGGACCTGGCAGACCGCCCACGTCATGAAGAAGCGGCGCGGCGCCCTGCCCGGCGACGGGGCCGCCGACAACCACCGGGCCCGGCGCTACGTCGCCAAATACACCATCAACCCGGCCGTCGCCCAGGGCATGGACCACCTCGTCGGCTCCGTCGAGCCCGGCAAGCTCGCCGACCTGGTGCTGTGGGAGCCCGCCTTCTTCGGCGTCAAGCCCCTCCTCGTCCTCAAGGGCGGGCAGATCGCCTACGCGCAGATGGGCGACGCCAACGCCTCCATCCCCACCCCCCAACCCGTGCTGCCCCGGCCGATGTTCGGCGCCCTCGGCCGTGCCGCCGCGGCCGGCTCCGTCAACTTCGTCGCCCGCGCGGCGATCGAGGACGACCTGCCCCGAAGGCTCGGCCTGCACAAGGAGTTCACCGCCATCGGCTCCACCCGGCGCGTCACCAAGGCCGACATGCGGGAGAACGACGCCCTGCCCCGGGTCGAGGTCGACGCCGACACCTTCTCGGTGACCATCGACGGTGAACCGGTCGAACCGGCACCGGCCGCCGAACTGCCCATGGCCCAGCGCTACTTCCTCTTCTGACCCGGAACCGGAAACCACCCGATGACACGCTCGGCCCTGCTCGTGCTCGCCGACGGACGCTTCCCCGCCGGCGCTCACGCCCACTCCGGCGGCGCCGAGGCGGCCGTCAAGGCGGGCCGCCTGGGGGACGCCGCCGACCTGGAGGCGTTCTGCCGCGGCCGCCTGCACACCACCGGCCTCACCACGGCCGCACTCGCCGCCGCCGCGGCCCTGGGTGCCGACCCGCACGCCCTCGACGAGGCCGCCGACGCCCGCACCCCGTCACCCGCCCTGCGGGCCGCCGCCCGCAGGCTCGGCCGCCAGATGATGCGGGCCGCCCGCGCCACCTGGCCGAGCCGCGAACTCGACCGGCTGGCCGCCGCGTTCCCGCGCGGCGCCCACCAGCCGGCCGTCCTCGGCACCGCCGCCCGGGCCGCCGGGCTCGGCCCCGAGGACGCCGCCCACTGCGTCGCGTACGAGACGGTCAGCGGTCCCGCGACCGCCGCTGTGCGCCTGCTCGGCCTCGACCCCTTCCGGGCCACCGCCGTCCTCGCCCGGCTCGCCCCGGCGATGGACGAGGTCGCCGCCCGGGCCGCCGAACGCGCCGCCGTCGCGCTCCGCGAGGGCCTCGACGCCCTGCCCGCCGCCTCCGCCCCGCTGCTCGACCTCACCGCCGAACAGCACGCGGCCTGGCCCGTCCGCCTTTTCGCCTCGTAGCGCTGCGCGGCCAGCGCAGCCCGCACGGCCCACACAGATCGCACAGCCCGCACGTCCTCCAAGCGAGCACGTCCCGCACAGCCCGCACGTCCCCAAGCCCTCCACGCCCGCACGGCGCACAGCCCGCACGTCCCCAAGCCCCCCACGCCCGCACAGCCCGCACGGCGCACAGCCCGCACGGCCCCCAAGCCCTCAGCCCGTAAGGAGCCCCCATGCACCTCGACCACGGTCACGACCACGGTCACGCCTCCGCCGTCTCCGCCGACGCCCACCGGCCCGACGGCCGGCGCCGCGCCCTGCGCATCGGCCTCGGCGGGCCCGTCGGCTCCGGCAAGACCGCCACCGTCGCCGCCCTCTGCCGCGAGCTGCGCGACACCCTTTCCCTCGCCGTCGTCACCAACGACATCTACACCCGCGAGGACGCCGAGTTCCTGCTCCGCGAGGCGGTCCTGCCGCCCGAGCGCATCCAGGCCGTCGAGACCGGCGCCTGCCCGCACACCGCGATCCGCGACGACATCTCCGCGAACCTCGAAGCCGTCGAGGAACTGGAGGAGGCGGTCGGCCCGCTCGACCTCGTCCTCGTCGAGTCCGGCGGCGACAACCTCACCGCCACCTTCTCCAAGGGCCTCGTCGACGCCCAGATCTTCGTCATCGACGTCGCCGGCGGCGACGACATCCCCCGCAAGGGCGGCCCCGGCGTCAGCACCGCCGACCTGCTCGTCGTGAACAAGACCGACCTCGCCCCCTACGTCGGCTCCGACCTGGAGCGCATGGCCCGCGACGCCAAGGAACAGCGGGGCGACCTGCCCGTCGCCTTCACCTCCCTGCGCTCGGAGGAGGGCGTGGCACCCGTCGCGGCATGGGTCCGGGCCCGCCTCGCGGACTGGACCGCATGAGCCCCATCGCCCGCGCCGACACCGCCCGCGCCCTCACCGCCGGCTCCCTCAGCGCCCGCGCCCGTATCGTCGCCGCCCCGGACGGTTCGCTCCCCGTCCTGGAGAGCGACGGGCCGCTCGCCCTGCGCCGCACCCGCGGTCCCGGCCCGTACACCCGCGTCACCGTCGTCGGGGCGATGAGCGCCCCCCTCGGCGGCGACCGGCTCGCCCTCACGGCCGAGGTACGGGACGGGGCCCGGCTCCTGGTCGACTCCGCCGCCGCGACCGTCGCCCTGCCCGGCCGCGACGGCGCCCCCGCCACGTACGACATCACGCTCACCGTCGGCGCGGACGCCGAACTGCGCTGGCTGCCCGAGCAGCTGATCTCCGCCGCCGGCTCGGAGCTGCGGATGCGGACCACCGTCGAGCTCGCCGCCGGCGCACGACTTGTTCTCCGAGAGGAACAAATCCTCGGCCGCCATGGCGAGGAGCCCGGCAGCCTCCTCAGCCGGCTCACCGTGCGCCGCGCCGGACGCCCCCTGCTCGACCAGGAGCTCGCCCACGGCCCCGCCGCGCCGGCCGGCTGGGACGGCCCTGCCGTCTTCGCCGGCCATCGCGCCGTCGGCCAACTCCTCGTCGTGGGCCCCCGCTTCACGGACAAGCCGGCCGAGACCCGGCTGCTCGGCGAGCACGCCGTCCTCGCCCCGCTCGCCGGGCCCGCCGCCCTCGTCACCGCCGTCGCCCCCGACGCGCTCGCCCTGCGCCGCCTCCTCGACGAAGCCCGCCGCACGCTGGTCCCCGCCTGAGCGGAAGCGGTCGGCACACCGCTCAGCGGTACACCGGCACCGGTCATGGGTCGGTGAGGACCGGCGAAGCGCCTGCCGCCGGTGCTCGTCACCCAGGCCAAGTGCGACGCGGCGACCCCGCATTCCGGCGCCGTCGAACCGCACAAGCGGTGCAAGGGCTCGCGTCAGATCACCGCGAGGCCAGCCAGGCGTCCTCGGCGGCGTAGTCGAAGAAGTCCACCCCGTAGTTCGCCAGGCCGGGGAAGGCCTCCCGCCAGTCCCGCTCCGCCGCCCGCGCCGCCAGCCACTCCACCGTCGCCGGCAGCGACTCCTCGTACGTCACGACCGGCCGGTAGCCGAGCTCCCGCTCCGCCGCCGTCATGTCGTAGACGACCGGATGCGCCGCCGTCCACGGCGTCAGCCCCACCGTGCCCCGCGCGGCGCCCTCGATGAGGACCGTCTCGCTCTGCACCCCCATCACCGCGTCGATCGCCGCACCGATCTCCGCGACCGTCGGCGCGGCCGGATCACCGCCGTTGAGCACCCGGCTGCCCGGCTTCGCGGCCGCGAGACGGATCAGCTCGGCGAGGTTGTCCACGTGCACCGGGTGGAAGCGGGAGCGTCCGCCCTCCGCGAGGATCCGTACCGGCCGCCCGTCCAGCGCCCGCTTGACGAACCACAGCTCCCGGGGACCCGGACTGTACGGGCCGTGGACGGCCCCCGCCCGCAGCAAGGTCACCGGCAGACGGTCGCCGGCCGCCAGCAGCTCCTGCTCCAGGGCGACCTTGCGGGTGCTGTAACTGTCCTGCCCCGGCGGGACGGTCGTCAGGCCCTCCGGGATCGGCACCGGAAAGCGCGGAAAGCCGTCCGGCTCGTCCTGCGTGTCGAAGCTCCGCCCCCGGTCGTCCTGGTAGACCGCCCCGCTGGAGATCACCACCGCCGAACCGACCCGGTCCGCCAGCCCCGCCAACTGCCGCCCGTGCCCGGCGTCGTAGGCCACGATGTCCACCAGGACGTCCGTGCCCCCGCCGAGCGCCGCCGACAGCGCCCCGTCCGCCTCGCGGTCCACCGCCACCGACCGGACCCGCGCCGGCCACCGCTCGTCCCGGCCGCCCCGGCGCGAGGCGGCGGTCACCTCCCAGCCGTCCTCGACGAGCGCCCGCACGGCCGCCCGTCCCACTTGTCCCGTCGCTCCCAGCACGAACGCGCTTCCCTTGGTCATGACGGTGACGCTACGGGCACGGGGCCGCCCGGCCCAGGACCTTTCGCCGTGCGCGGATTCGCCCTCAGCGTCCGCGTCGCGGGAACTTCCGTGGCGTGGACGCCGATTCGGCCTCCTTCACCTTCGCCGCGTACTCGTCCACGTACTCCTGTCCGGACAGCGCCAGAATCTCGTACATGATCTCGTCGGTCACCGCGCGCACCACCGCCTTCTGCCCCTGCATCCCGGCGTAGCGGGAGAAGTCCAGCGGCTCGCCGAACCGGATGGTGACCCGCCGGATCCGCGGGACGACCCGGCCGGGCGGCTGGATCTCGAAGGTTCCCACCATCGCGCACGGGATCACCGGCACCCCGGCCGTCAGCGCCATCACCGCGACCCCCACCTTGCCCTTGTACAGGCGCCCGTCGTGCGACCGCGTGCCCTCCGGATAGATCCCGAGCAGCTCGCCCTTCGCGAGCACCCCGAGGCCCTCGCGGATCGCCGCCTGCCCCGCCTCCTTGCCGGAGCGGTCCACCGGGATCTGGCCCGCGCTGCGGAAGAAGGCCGCCGTCAGCCGGCCCTTCAGGCCGGGGCCGGTGAAGTACTCCTGCTTGGCGAGGAAGGTGATCCGCCGGCTCAGCACCGCCGGCATCAGGAAGTGGTCGGAGAAGGACAGATGATTTCCGGCGATGATCGCCGCGCCCTCCTCGGGGACGTGCTCCAGACCCTCCACCCGCGGCCGGAACAGCAGCCTGAGCAGCGGCCCGAGCAGCACGTACTTCAGCACCTGGTAGAACACCCAAAGCCCCCGTCTCGTCGCCCGAAAAGGCACGTGCAACCCCTTTGTAACCTCGGGCGGTCCCGTGGTCCACTGGTGGGGAGGAGCGGGACGATGACAGGCGCGCGCGGGCACAGACGTCCCGGCGCAGCCGCCACCGCCGTACTGTGCGTCGTGACGGCCGCCGGGCTGTACGGCTGCGCCGACGCGGGCCCGTCGACGCCGCGGCCGACCCCGACGCCCGCCCCTGCCGGCGTCTCGCCGCTCACCGGACTGCCCGCCCGAGCGGGCCCGGTCCTCGCCGTAAAGATCGACAACGTGCCGCCGGCCCGCCCTCACACCGGTCTCGCCGCCGCCGACCTCGTCTACGTCGAGCAGGTCGAGTCCGGACAGACCCGGCTCATGGCCCTCTACTCCTCCCGGCTGCCCGACCGGATCGGCCCGGTCCGCAGTGCCCGCGAGTCGGACATCGAGCTGCTGCGGCAGTTCGACCGCCCGGTCCTCGCCTACTCCGGCGCCCAGAGCGCCCTCGGCCCCCTGCTGCGGGCCGCGCCGCTCCACCTGGTCACCGAGGCGAACACCCCCGGCGCCTTCGTACGCGCCACGGACCGGGCCGCCCCGCACAACCTCTACCTGCGGCCCGACCGGGCACTCGCGGCCGCCCCCGAGGCGGGCCACGTCAAGGACGTCGGCTTCCGCTTCGGCCCCGCCCCGACGGACGGCACCCCGGTCAACAGCCGCACGGTGAGCTTCCCCGCCACCCGCTACACCTTCACCTGGACACCCGCCGAGCGGGCCTGGCGCGTGACCATGGACGGCCGGTCCGACGGCCCTCTGAAGCCGGCCACCGTCGTGATCCAGCACGTCACCGTGCGCCCCTCGCGGTTCCACGACTTCACGGGCGCCGTCTCCCCGTACACCGTCACCACCGGCTCCGGCACCGCCCAGGTCCTGCGCGACGGCCGCGTCCACGAGGCCCGCTGGAGCCGGCCGAACGCGGAGGCGGGCACCACCTACACCACCCCGTCGGGCGCGCCGCTGAACTTCGCGGCGGGGCAGGTCTGGGTGGTGCTCACCGGCGGCCGTTGACACGTGACGGCTCGGTGCGCGACCAAGGGCGGGCGTGGCCGAAAGCCCTCTTCCCGGCCGTTCCGGGTCGAGCGTGGTCGGGATATTCGCTGGTCGCCGCTTGCTGACGGGGTCATACTGCCGCGATGGATCCGGTGACTCTCGAGACCGACCGTCTGGTGCTGCGGGCCTTCACCGCCGGCGACGTGGACGCGGTGTACGAAGCGTGCCAGGACGAGGACATCCAGTTCTACACCCCCGTGCCGGTGCCGTACCGGCGTGCGGACGCGGAGAGGCTCGTCGGTGAGGAGCTGCCCGCTCGGTGGGCCGAGGACAGGGACTACGCCCTCGGCGCGTTCCGCAAGGACACCGGCGCCCTGGTCGGCTCGTACTGCCTGACCTTCATCAGCCGCGGCGTGTGGGAGCTCGGTTACTGGGCGGTCAAGGAGCAGCGTGGGCACGGGTACTCGGTGGAGGCCGCTCGGGCCCTGTGCGAGTGGGGCTGGGCCACGCTCGATGTGCACCGCATCGAGTGGTGGGCCATGGCCGGGAACACCGGCTCGCGTGCCGTCGCCGAGAAGCTCGGCTTCACCGTCGAAGGGACACTGCGCAGACGCGGCATCGCCAATGACGGCAAGCCGCACGACTGGTGGGTGGGCGGACTGCTGAGGCCCTGATGCTCGGGCCGGTGCCTCGCCGGCCGCCGAACCTCACGCCGGCGCGCCCATGGTCGGCACTCTCACGGCTGGGATTTCGGGCGGCCCGGGCGCACCGGCCGGGCGTGGGCCTCGCCGCTGTCCGCCGCCGCCATGCCGACGGTGGCCACGCCGAGCACGATCCAGGCGAACCAGAGCCAGCCGCTGCTGCCGAGCGCCACCGTGTAGGTGGTGATCAGCACCAGGGCGGCGAAGGTGATCACACTCATCGTCTTCGTGGGACCGGACATCATCGCTCCGCCCTCCTCGAAGCCATGGTGACCCCGGGACAGGGGCGTGCGCCACCCCTGGGACCGCGCGCCCGCGCGCCCGTGCCCCCGGGGCGCTCTCTACCGGCCGCCGCCCGTGCGCAGCGAGGCCAGATACGCGTTGTACGCCTCCAGCTCCTTGTCGCCGTCCCGGTCCGCGGCCCGGTCCTTGCGGACCGCCTGCCGCTGCTCGGAGTGGTACCACTGGTAGACCAGCGCGATCAGCACCAGCACGGAGGGGATCTCGCTGAACGCCCACGCGATGCCGCCCGCCGCGTGCTGGTCGGACAGCGCGTCGATGCCGAGCGAGGCCGGCGGCACCTCGTAGGCCCGCACCATCGGCTCGCTCGCCATCATCAGCGCGATGCCGAAGAAGGCGTGGAAGGGCATGCCCGCGAACAGCTCCAGCATCCGCATCACATAGCCCGGCCGGTGCGGCCCCGGGTCGACGCCCATGATCGGCCAGAAGAAGATCAGACCCACCATGAGGAAGTGCACCATCATCGCGATGTGGCCGGGCTTGGACTCCATCAGGAAGTCGAACAGCGGCGTGAAGTACAGCCCGTACAGGCTCGCGATGAACATGGGGATCGTGAAGGCCGGGTGCGTGACGATCCGCATGTACCGGCTGTGCAGCAGCTTGAGCAGCAGCTCGCGCGGCCCCGCCGAGCCCCGGCCGGCCACCGGCAGCGCCCGCAGCGCCAGCGTCACCGGCGCGCCGAGCAGCAGCAGGATCGGCGACAGCATGGAGATCACCATGTGCTGCACCATGTGCACGCTAAACATGACCATGCCGTAGTCGTTGAGCTTCGTGCACATCACCAGGGCGATCGACAGCACGCCCACCGTGAAGAACACCGTCCGGCTCACCGGCCAGGCGTCCCCGCGCCGCCGCAGCCGCGCCACGCCCCACCCGTACAGACCGAGCGCGGCCAGGCAGCCGACCAGGAAGAAGAGGTCGGGGGAGAACTCCAGGGCCCGCCCCAGCGTGAACGGCGGCAGATCCATGGTCATGCCGTGTCCGCTGTGATCCATCTGTCTACTCCTGGAGCCCGATTCGCGCTTGTTGTCCGCACCAGACTAGAACCGCCCCCGGCCGCGTCGGCGACCGGGGGCGGTTCACGCGTGCGGGCGCGCCGCTCAGAGCACGGTCTCCGCCTCGTCGTAGCGCTCGGCCGGCACCGTCTTCAGGCTCTCCACGGCCTTCGCGAGCGGGACCAGCTCGATGTCGGTGCCGCGCAGCGCCGTCAGCATGCCGAAGTCGCCGCGGTGCGCCGCCTCCACCGCGTGCCAGCCGAAGCGGGTCGCGAGGACGCGGTCGTACGCGGTCGGGGTGCCGCCGCGCTGCACATGGCCCAGGATCACCGGGCGGGCCTCCTTGCCGAGGCGCCGCTCCAGCTCGACGGAGAGCTGGTTGGCCACCCCGGTGAAGCGCTCGTGGCCGTAGATGTCCTTGCCGGCGGTCTTGAAGTCCATGGAGGAGCCCTCGCGGGGCTTCGCGCCCTCGGCGACCACGACGATCGCGAAGCGCTTGCCGTCCTCGAAGCGGGCACCGACCCGGGCGGTCAGCTCGTCGATGTCGAAGGGGCGCTCCGGCACCACGATGGCGTGCGCGCCGGCGGCCATGCCGGAGTGCAGCGCGATCCAGCCGGTGTGCCGGCCCATGACCTCGACGATCAGCACGCGCTGGTGGGACTCGGCGGTGGTCTTCAGCCGGTCCAGGGCCTCGGTCGCCACGGTGACGGCGGTGTCGAAGCCGAAGGTGACGTCGGTCGAGGCGATGTCGTTGTCGATGGTCTTCGGCACGCCGACGATCGGCAGACCGGCCTCGGAGAGCAGGTTCGCCGCCTTCAGGGTGCCCTCGCCGCCGATCGGGATGATCGCGTCGATGCCCAGGTCGGCGACGTGCCCCCGGGCCCGCTCGACGCCGTCGACCAGGTGCGCGGGCTGCACCCGGGAGGAGCCGAGGATGGTGCCGCCGCGGGCGAGGATGCCGTTCACCGCGTCCAGGTCGAGCCTGCGGTAGTCCGCCTCCAGCAGGCCCTTCCAGCCGTCGTGGAAGCCGATGACCTCGTCACCGTGGTCGACGACGGCGCGGTGCACGACGGAGCGGATGACGGCGTTCAGACCGGGGCAGTCTCCGCCGGAGGTGAGCACACCAATGCGCATAGCCCAAAAACCTTTGCAACGTGGGCCGACTCCCGGACCACGTCGTCCGGCTGGATCCCCGCCACCCTATCGGTGCCGGGTGGCGGGGCCGAACCGGATGTCCGCGAAGTGGACACCGTCTTTACTTACGCATCTGTTGTGCGTATACGCGCTCAGACGTGCGGCGCGACGGCCGGGCGTCCGGCGGTACGACGGGCCGTCAGGCGGGCTGCGTGGCCGCCGCGATGCGCTCGGCGCGCAGCGCCTCGTACCAGCGGTCGTCCGTCGGCGGCAGCGCGTTCACGTCGAGCGCCAGCTTCAGGAGCAGGTCCGCGATCTGCGGGTTGCGCGCCATGACCGGGCCGTGCATGTACGTGCCGAAGACGGTGTCGTTGTACGCGCCCTCCGTGCCGTCGCCGGTGCCGTTGCCGTTGCCGAAGACGGTCCGGGCGAAGGGGCGGGCGGTCGGGCCGAGGTGGGTGACGCCCTGGTGGTTCTCGAAACCGGTGAGCTGGGGCAGGCCCAGCTGCGGGTCGATGTCGCCGAGCACGTCGCCGACGCAGCGGGCGCCCTCGCCGCGGACCGTGGTCACGTCGAGCAGGCCGAGGCCGGCCTGGCGCTCGCCGACGTCGTTGACGAACTCGTGGCCGAGGATCTGGTAGCCGGCGCACACCGAGAAGATGATCGCGCCGTTGGCGGCGGCCCGGCTCAGGCCGCCGTCGCGGAGCAGCCGCTCGGCCGCCAGGCGCTGCGGGCGGTCCTCGCCGCCGCCGATCAGGTAGATGTCGCCGGAGGTCGGCACCGGCTGGTCGCTGCGCACGTCGACGCGCTCGACGCTGAGGCCGCGCTGGCGGGCACGGCGCTCGACGACGAGGACGTTGCCCTGGTCGCCGTAGGTGCTGAGCAGGTCCGGGTAGACCCAGACCAGACGCAGGCTGCTGTCAGTCATGCTGCGAGTCCTTTGCGAAGGTCGAGTCGGGTCAGTTGCCGACGCGGCGGCGGACGTCCTGGAAGGCGGTGTAGTTGGCGATCAGCTCGATCTGACCGGGCGGCGCCACCGTGACGGCCTCGTCGAGCGTGTCGCACACCCGGAAGTCCACGCCCGCGACCTCCAGGCGGACCGCGAGGTCCAGCTTCCGGTCGCCGATCACCATGATCGGGTGGCCGGCCAGCCGCCCGTAGTCCACGTCCCACAGCCAGGAGGTGTCCGTGCCGTCGGCGCCGCGGGCGTTGACGGAGAGGATCACCGGGGTCGGCGGCTGGTCGATCAGGGAAAACGTTTCGAGCCAGCCCGCCGGGTTCTTCGCGAGCAGCAGCCGCAGCTCACGGCCCTGGAAGGAGACCACGTCGTAGCGGCCGGCGACGGCCTGCACCTGGTACATGCGCTCCAGGGCGACCTGCGGCGGCACCCCGAAGACCGCGGCGACCGCGGCGGAGGTGGCGGCGTTGGCCTTGTTGGCGCGGCCGGGCAGCTGGAGGTGGATCGGCCAGGCCGAACCGTGCGGGTCGAGCACGTGGTCGCCGCTGAGCGCCCAGCTCGGCGCGGGGCGGCGGAAGCCGCACTCGCCGCAGAACCAGTCGTCGCCGGGGCGCTGGAGCACACCGCCGCAGGCCGGGCAGGACCAGGCGTCGTCCTTCCACTCCTGGCCGACGGCGACCCACACCACGTTGGGGGAGGAGGAGGCGGCCCACACGATCAGCGGGTCGTCGGCGTTGGCGATCACGACGGCCTTGGTGCCGTTGAGGCCCTCGCGCCACTTCTCGGCCAGCATCCGGGTCTCCGCGGCGCGGTCGAGCTGGTCGCGGGAGAGGTTGAGCAGCGCGATCGCCTTGGGCGTGGTGTCCCGGGCGACGCCCGCGAGGTACTTCTCGTCGACCTCGATGACGCCGTACCGGGCGTCCGATCCGCCGGCGAGGGCGGAGGTGATGCCGGCGGGCATGTTGGCGCCGAGCGCGTTCGACACGACCGGACCGCTGGCGCGCAGCGCCTCGGCGATCAGGCGGGTCGTGGTGGTCTTTCCGTTGGTCGCCGACACGAGCACGACGTCCAGATGCTGCGCGAGCCGCCCCAGCAGATCGGGGTCGAGCTTCAGCGCGACCCGGCCGCCGATCACCGATCCGCTGCCGCGTCCCGCTGCCCGCGACACCGCGGCGGCGGCCCTGCCCGCCGTCACGGCCAGCTTGGCGCGCGGCGTCAGCGGCTCCGAGTTGCTGCCTGACATCGTCCTTGTTCCTCCTTGCGTCGGTCCGGGCTCAGCCTATCGAGATCCGGCCAGCAGCCCGAACCACGGCACCGCGCCACGACCGGGCTGACCCCTGAACGTACCCTTGCGCCCATGCGAAACCGCCTGATCCCCGGCACTTCCGGCCACGTCCGAGCGATGACCCTGCTCGGCGCACCGGTGCTGCACACCCCCTGCGAGACCGTCACCGACTTCGGGCCGGAGCTCGCCCGGCTCGTCGAGGACATGTTCGCGACGATGTACGCGGCGAACGGCGTGGGTCTCGCCGCCAACCAGGTCGGGGTGGGGCTGCGGGTCTTCGTCTACGACTGCCCGGACGACGAGGACGTCCGACACCTGGGCCATGTGGTGAACCCGCGCCTGGTGGCGGCGGACGGGGACGTGTTCAGCGGCCCGGAGGGCTGTCTGTCGCTGCCGGGCCTGGAGGCCCCGACCCCCCGCTACGACCGCGCGGTCGTCGAGGGCGTCCGCGTGGACGGCACTCCGGTCCGGATCGAGGGCACCGGCTTCTTCGCCCGCTGCCTCCAGCACGAGTGCGACCACCTTCAGGGCGGCGTCTACGCGGACCACGTCACCGGCCGGGCCCGGCGCCGGCTGCTGCGGGCGATCGGGAAGGAGCCGTGGGGGAGCGGCGCGGGGGTGCTGGAGGGGTGAGCCGGGAGCGGCGCCCGCGGTGGCGGCCCGGAAGCCGCCGAGCGAGGCCCGAAACCCCGGGAGGCGAGGGAGGCGAAAAAGACGTCAGAATCCCGGGCCGTCCGCGCGGTCCTGGGCCTGGGCGAGGCGACCCCACAGGACGTCGGCCAGGGCGCGCACCAACTCCGTACGCGAGCAGGGGCGTTCGCCGAGCCACCAGTCGCCGGCGGCGTGCATCATGCCGACGATCCCGTGCCCCCAGATCCGCGCCTGCGCCTCGCCGTCCGGGCCGAGGTCGATGCGCTCGGCGATGACCTGGCCGAGCTCCTCGCCCATGCGGCGCAGCAGCGGGGCGGAGTGGCGGCCGACGTCGAAGCCCTGCTCGGACTGGTGGGACTCCTCGGCGGGGTGCATGAGGAAGCGGTAGACCTGCGGCATGGCCTCGATGGAGGCCAGATAGGTGTCGAGGGTGGCCTCGACGCGCTGCCGCCGGTCCGCGGGCGCGTCGAGCGCGGCCCGGAGTGCCGAGAGCAGGGCGTCGGTGTGCCGGGTGGCAAGGGCCCGGTAGAGGCCGCCCTTGTCGCCGAAGTGGCGGTAGAGGATCGGCTTGGTGATGCCCGCCTCGGCGGCGATCGCGTTCATGGAGGCCTTGGGGCCGTCGCGGAGCACCACGCGGTCCGCCGCCTCCAGCAGCTCGCGGCGCCTTTGGTCGGCCGGCTTCTGCTGGTCGGTGGTGGTCCGGTGTGTGGTGTCCATAAGCGTGTCTCCCCGCCCGTACGAATTCCTGAGGCTGGTCGCAACGTAACACCCGGGCGGCACCGCGTGCCGTCCGGCAGTCGCCCGGCAGTGGCCCGGCGGTCGTCCCGCAGGAAGCGCTCCGATGCTGGTTGACAGTCTCTACCCACCGGTAACAGACTGCTGTTACCGCAAGTAACATATCGCTGGGAGGGACCATGGCCGAGTTCACGCTCGAGCTCAACGACGACCAGAAGCAGGTGCGCGACTGGCTCCACGGCTTCGCCGCCGACGTGATGCGCCCCGCGGCCGCCGAGTGGGACGAGCGCGAGGAGACTCCCTGGCCGATCATCCAGGAAGCCGCCAAGCTCGGCATCTATTCCCTCGATTTCTACGCCCAGCAGTTCTTCGACCCCACGGGCCTCGGCATCCCGATGACCATGGAAGAGCTCTTCTGGGGCGACGCCGGCATCGCCCTGTCCATCGTCGGCACCGGCCTCGCCGCCGTCGGCGTCCTCGCCAACGGCACCGAGGAGCAGATCGGCACCTGGGTCCCGCAGATGTACGGCGACGCCGACGACGTCAAGGTCGCCGCCTTCTGCTCCTCCGAGCCCGACGCCGGCTCCGACGTCGCCTCCATGCGCACCCGCGCCGTCTACGACGAGGCCAAGGACGAGTGGGTGCTCAACGGCACCAAGACCTGGGCGACCAACGGCGGCATCGCCAACGTCCACGTCGTCGTCGCCGTCGTCGACCCCGAACTCGGCTCCAAGGGGCACGCCTCCTTCATCGTGCCGCCGAACACCCCCGGTCTCTCCCAGGGCCAGAAGTTCCAGAAGCACGGCATCCGCGCCTCCCACACCGCCGAGGTCGTCCTGGAGGACGTCCGCGTCCCCGGCCACTGCCTGCTCGGCGGCAAGGAGAAGCTCGACGAGCGCCTCGCCCGCGCCCGGGAGAAGGCGAAGAGCGGGGACAGGGTCAAGAACGCCGCCATGGCCACCTTCGAGGCGTCCCGGCCCGCCGTCGGCGCCATGGCCGTCGGCACCGCCCGCGCCGCCTACGAGGTCGCCCTCGACTACGCCAGGACCCGCGAGCAGTTCGGCCGCCCGATCATCGACAACCAGGGCGTCGCCTTCCAGCTCGCCGACATGCGCACCCAGATCGACGCCGCCCGCCTCCTCGTCTGGCGCGCCTCCTGGATGGCGACCGCCGGCAAGCCCTTCACCTCCGCCGAGGGCTCGATGTCCAAGCTGTACGCGAGCGAGGTCGCCAAGAAGGTCACCGCCCAGGCCATCCAGATCCTCGGCGGCAACGGCTACACCCGCGAATACCCCGTCGAGCGCATGCACCGCGACGCCGCCATCTACACGATCTTCGAGGGCACGAGCGAGATCCAGCGCCTGGTCATCGCCCGCACCCTCTCCGGCATGCCGATCCGCTGACGCACCACGGACGGAGCCGGAGCGCTCACACCACCGCTCACACCACACAGAACTCGTTGCCCTCGGGGTCCTGGAGCACCACCGCGTAATAATCCATCCCCTCCGGCTCGTCCCTCGTGTACAGCACCGAGGCGCCGAGCCCCGTCAGCCGGGCCACCTCGCCGTCCACCCGCTCGCGGCGGACGGCGAGCGGCACACCGCGGCCGCCGCCCACCTTCAGGTCCAGATGCAGCCGGTTCTTGACCGTCTTCGGCTCCGGCACCCGCTGGAACCAGAGCCGGGGACCGGCCCCCTTCGGATCGACGATCGACTCCGGCAGCTCCCCGGCGCCGTCCCCCAACTCGTCCTCGGGCACGCCGATCGCCCTCCAGTACGCCGTCCACGTCGGGTGGCCGTCCGGCGGCGGCTCCGGTACGTAGTGAAGTGCCTCGGCCCAGAAGACGACCAGGCGCCGCGGGTCGGCGCAGTCGACGGTCAACTGCACGGTCATCTCGGGTGCGTCCATGAGGGCAGCCTCGCAGACACCACTGACAACGCTCCCGGCCCGGCGGCCGACGCGCCGCCTACCGGCCGGTCACCCGCTGGGGCACAATCACCACGCCGCACGTTCACAGGGGGACTCGACGATGGCGATACCCGAACTCACCGGGCTTCCACTGCTCGGCTCACTGCTCGACCTCAGGAACGACTCGCTCGGCACCTTCCTGAAGGCCCGGCGCGACCACGGGGACGTCGTCCGGATCACGGCGGGGCCGCCCGGCCTGCGGGGCGTGGTCCACTGCGTGTTCTCCGCCGAGGGCGCCCAGCAGGTCCTCGCCGCCGAGGCCGCCAACTTCCGCAAGGACAACGCCTTCTACCAGGAGATCCGCGAGTCCTTCGGCAACGGACTGCTCACCAGCCAGGACGACGACTACCTGCGCCAGCGGCGGCTCGTGCAGCCGCTCTTCACCCGCCGCGGCGTCGACACCTACGCCTCGTCCGTCGCCGCCGAGGTCACCCGGCTCACCGACGGCTGGCGGGAACGGGCCGAGGACACCGTGGACGTCGTCCACGAGATGACCGGGCTCGCCCTGCGGGCCGTCGCCCGCATCCTGTTCGGCACCGACGTCGAGGAGGCCGTCGGCATCGTCGAGCGCTGCTTCCCCGTGCTCGGCGCCTACGTCTCCAGCCGCGGCTTCGCGCCCCGCAAGCTCCCGCGCGACTGGCCCACCCCCGGCAACCGGCGGGCCGCCGCCGCCCACGAGGAGCTGTACGCCGTCTGCGACCGGATCATCGCGGAGCGCCGCGCGGCCGGGTCGAGCGGAACCGGACGGGACCTGCTGACCCTCCTGGTCGCCGCCGGAAGCGACGAGGACGGCGGCTTCGACGCGGCCGAACTGCGCGAACAGGTCCTGGTGTTCCTGCTCGCCGGCCACGAGACCACCGCCACCTCCATGGGTTTCGCGCTGCACCTGCTCGCCCGCCACCCCGAGGAGCAGAAACGCGCCCACGAGGAGATCGACCGGGTGCTCGCCGGCCGTACGCCCGGTGCCGCGGACCTCGACGCGCTGCCCCACCTCACCCGGGTCCTCAAGGAGGCCATGCGGCTCTTCCCGGCCGCCCCGGCCATCGGCCGCCGGGCCGTCGCCGCCACCGAGATCGGCGGCCACCCGATCCCCGCCGGCGCGGACGTCATCGTCTCCCCGTGGGTGACCCACCGTCACCCGCGCTACTGGGACGACCCGGAGCGCTTCGACCCCGACCGCTTCACCCCCGAGGCCGAGGCCGCCCGCCCGCGCTACGCCTGGTTCCCGTTCGGCGGCGGCCCGCGCGCGTGCATCGGCCAGCACTTCTCGATGCTGGAGTCGGTGATCGCCCTGGCGATGATCCTCCAGACCTACGAGCTGGAGGCCGTCGACACCCACGTCCCGCTGGGCTCGGCGATCACCCTCCAGGCCCTCGGCCCGGCCCGCTGCCGTCTGAAGGCCCGTACCTGACCGGCGTCCGCGCGTCAGGCGGAACAGGTGGTGCCGGGGCGGACCTTCACCAGGTCGACCAGATACGCCTCGACCGCGCGGTCGACGCAGGCGCTGCGGCCGTAGCCGGTGTGGCCCGCCGCCTCGAAGGACAGCAGCATGCCGCCCGGGAACTGCCGCGCCAGGCTCACCGCCTCGTCGTAGGGCGTCGCCGGGTCGCCGGCCGTGCCCACGACGAGGACCGGGGGCACGCCGTCGGCCTTCACCCGGTGCGGCCGCTGCCGGCCGGCCGGCCAGTCCTTGCAGACGAGTTCGCCGGTCACGCCGGTGGTGCCGTACGCACCGGCGGCCCGGTGGGCGGGGTCCAGGGCGTCCCAGTAGGCCCGCTCGTCGCGCGGATGGGGGACGTCGAGGCAGTTGACGGCGATCAGGGCGGCCTCGGAGTTGTCCTCGGGCACGGCGGGCGTGGTGGAGTCGGTGGTGCCGGCGGATCCGGCGGGCTCGTCCGGCGCGGTGGGCTCGGAGGTCCCGCCGGCGGGATCGCCGTCACCGCCGTGCGCGTCCCCCTCACCGCTCTCCGCGTCCTCCTCGCCGCCCTGCGCGTCCTCCTCGCCTTCCTCCGTCTCTTCCTCCTCGCCCGTGGCCAGGGCCGCCAGCGCCGTGCCGTCCCCGCCGCCGGCCGCGCGCAGCGCCTCGGACAGGTCCTCCCACTGCGCCTCCGGCGTGTACATGGACAGGGCGAGCGCCGAGACCACGCCGGCCGCGTCCAGACCCTCCTCGGAGCCGTCCACCGGCAGCGGCTCGCGCTCCGCGCGCGTGACGAGCCGGTCGATCAGGGCGCGTATCTCCTCGGGCGTGGCACCGGGACAGCCCTCGCCGACCGTGTCCGCGCAGGAGTCCGCGTAGTCCTCGACGGCCTTGCGGAAGCCCCTGGACTGGTTCAGCGCGCGCTGCCGCCAGTCGAGCGACGGATCGACCGCCCCGTCCAGGACCATCGCCCGCACCCGGCGCGGGAACTGCTCGGCGTACGAGGTGCCCAGGCTCGTACCGTACGACCAGCCGACGTACGTCAGCCTCCGCTCGCCCAGCGCCGCCCGCAGCACGTCCAGGTCCCGTGCCGCGTCGTCCGTTCCCACGTGCGGCAGCAGCGGACCGCTGGCCTCCCGGCAGGCCGCCGCCGTCGCCCGCGCGTCGGCGACGGCGGCGGCGCGTTCGGCCGCCGTGCGCGGGTAGAGCGCCACCGAGTCGCCGGCCGGGGCGTCCTCGTCCGGCTCCTCCTCGCCGCCGGTACGGCAGGTCAGGGCCGGCCGGCTCTCCCCGACCCCGCGCGGATCGAACGCCACGATGTCGAACCGTTCCCGCACCCCTCGCCCCAGGTCCTCGGCGAGCCCGTCCCGCAGGGCCTGTACGCCGCGCTCGCCCGGACCGCCGGGGTTGTAGACGAGGGCCCCGACCCGGCGCCCCGCGGCGGACGGGGCGGCGGCCTTCGCCACCGGCAGCACGAAGGTCCTGCCGTCGCCGGGGCGGGAGTAGTCCATCGGCACGGTGAGCGAGGCGCACCGCAGCTCGCCGCAGTCCCGCCAGGCGAGCTTCTGCCCGTAGAAGCGCCGCAGCTCCGGCCGCTCGGCCGGATCGGCGGCGGACGCGGCGCCGGGTGCCGGTGAGACCCCTTCCGGTCCCGCCCCGGCCGTGCACGCGGCCAGGGAGGTGGCGCCGAGGACGGCAAGGGCGACGACGAGAGCCGGACGACGGCGGCGGGCGTGGGCGCGGATCACGGGGAACTCTCCTTCGGTGACGGGTCCACCGAAGGATCACGCGCCCATGCTGAGGTTTTCCTGAGGCCGTCCGGCCGACCGTGCCGGAAGCGTCAGTCCGAGGCCGGCAGCCGCAGCACGAACCGGGCGCCGCCCCGGGCACCCCGCCCCGCCGTGAGCGTGCCGCCGTGGACGTGGGCGACCCAGGCGGCGATGGACAGTCCGAGGCCGGTGGAGCCCGATGCCGAGCCGCTGCGGAAGCGGCCGAACAGGGCGGCGCCCCCGACCTCCGGCGGCAGGCCGGGGCCCGCGTCCTCGACCGTCAGCGTCCCGTCGGCCGTGACCGTGACCAGGACGTCCGCGGGCCGGCCCGGCGCGTGGCCGTGGGTGAGCGCGTTGCCGAGCAGATTGGCCACGGCCCGGCGCACGAGGTCGGGATCGGCGACGACGACCGTGTCCTCGGCCTCGACGCGGACACGGTGGCCTTCCGTGGGAGCCTCCTCGACCACGGCCTCCACCAGCTGGTCGAGGCGCAGCGGCTGGCGCGCCGGCGCCGCCGTGCCGGACATCAGCCGGGCCCGGGTGAGCAGCCCGTCGACCAGCCGGCCCATGCCCTCCGCCAGGCGCAGGGTGCGCCGGTGCACGTCCGCGCTGTCCGTCTCGCCGCGCAGCGCCGTCTCGGCGAGGGTCCGCAGCGAGGCCGCCGGGGTCCGCAGGTCGTGCGCGGCGTCCGCGAGGAACGCCTCCTGCTGGGCCAGCGCCATCAGGGCCGGGCGGACCGCCCGCCCGGACAGCACATGGCCGACCGCCGCGGACAGCAGGACGAGCAGGGCGCAGCCGCCGGTCACCAGCCAGACGAGGCGCCGGTGGTCGTCCCGCTGCGCGGTCGCGTCGGCCGCGGTCACCAGGACGCCCTGCGGAGCGTCGTCCGCGGTCGCCTCGGCGTCGTAGAAGGGCATCGCGAACACCCGTACGGGCGCGCCGTCCGTCGACCGCCGGTCGAAGGCCCGCACGTCCTCGGCGTCCACCGCCGCGCGGCCGGCCGCCAGGACGACGTCCCGGTCGACGGCCAGGCACGGCCTGGCCGGGGCGTGCCGCACGGTCAGGCGGCCCGGGGCGTCCCCGGTGTCCGGGGCCGGAGTGTCCGGGCCGCGACCCCCGCCGGACACCAGCAGCACGGTCAGGGGCGGGCAGTCGATGTTCATCGTGTCCGCGAGGACGGACGTGTCGAGCCGCCCGTCCGCGTCCGTCTCCAGCAGGCCCAGCGCCCAGCTGGTGTCCGCGTCCATCGCGTGATCGAGCTGCTCGCGCCAGCGCCCGCTGTCGCTGCGTACCGCGAGCACGGCCATCGTGATCAGGCCCAGGGCGCTGGTCAGGGCGAACAGCACACTGATCCGCCGGCGCAGCCGCAGCACCCGTTCCGTGGGCGTCAGGGCCCGCGAGCGGCGCGAGGCCCGGTGCGGGAGCCGGGGCCTCACCGGACGTCGCCGGGCGCGAGCCGGTAGCCGACCCCGCGCACGGTGTGGATCAGCGGTGGGTCGCCGAGCTTGCGGCGGAGCTGGGAGACCAGCACCTCCAGCACATTGGACTGCGGCTCGGCCATCTCGTCCCAGCAGCTCTCGATCAGGGTGGCGCGGGCGACCGCCTGGTCGGCGTGGGCGGCGAGGACCTCAAGGACCGCGAACTCCCGGCCGGTGAGGGTCAGCAGCACACCGGCGCGCCGGACGTGCCGGCGCGCCGTGTCGATCTCCAGGTCACCGACGCGGTGCACCGGGGGCCGGACCACCGCCGCGCGGCGGCACAGGCTGCGCACCCGGGCCACCAGCTCGGGCACCGCGAACGGCTTGACCAGATAGTCGTCGCCGCCGCTCGCGAAACCCTCGACCCGGTCCGCGACCGTGTCCCGCGCGGTCAGGAACAGCACCGGCACCCCACGGCCCCCGCGCCGCAGCCCCTCCACATAGGTGGCGGCGTCCCCGGAAGGCAGCATCCGGTCGAAGACGGCGCAGTCGTACGCGGTGACGAACAGCGCCTCGTCCGCCTGCGGCAGATCGCCCGCCTCGTCGACGGCGAGCCCGGCGGCCCGCAGGGCGGCGGCCACCCCGAAGCGGAGGTTTTCGTCGTCCTCGACGAGCAGTACACGCACGCCGCCACCCTAACGAGCCCCCCCCACCCCGGCGGCGGTCAGCTGCCGTCGCCGCCGGAGAACAGGGCCTTCTGGACGTCGTCGGGACCGTCGTAGCGCTTCGTCCCGGAGGAGCGGAGCCGCTCCACCACCTCGTCAGCGGCGCCGTTGTTCCGCGCCAGGGACACCAGGTCGTCGGCGCTCGCCGGGTACTCCGCGCCCTTGAGGGCCTTCTGCACGTCGATCGGACTCACGTCGGCCATGATCAGTGGCCTCCTCTCGTGTCGTCGCTCCGCCGAGGCGGATCGCGTGGCGGCTGCCCCGGATCCGCCGGCGGATGCGAGGAGGCGGGCCGGGAATTCCGGCGGACGCGACGCCAGGGCGTCAGGAATTCCGGCTCGCCACGATCACCGTCGCGTACAGGTCCTCGTCCTCGACGACCCGGGCGACGAGGCCCTGGGCCTGGACGGCCGCCAGGGCGTCGGCGGCCTGGCGCTCGCTGGTCTCGGACAGGAGGTGCCCGCCCGGGGCCAGCCAGTGCGCCGCCTCGGCGGCGACCCGGCGCAGCACGTCCAGGCCGTCCGAGCCGCCGTCCAGGGCGACCAGGGGCTCGTGGTCGCGGGCCTCGGGCGGCAGGAGGGGGACGTCACCGCTCGGGACGTACGGGACGTTGGCGACGAGCACCTCGATCCGGCCGCGCAGTCCGCGCGGCAGCGGGGCGAAGAGGTCGCCCTCGTGGACGTGCCCGCCCCTCGGCTCCACGTTGCGGCGGGCGCACCGGACCGCGGCCGGTTCGATGTCGGACGCGTGCACCTCGGCCCCCTCGACGGAGTCGAGCAGCACCGCGGCCGCCGCGCCGGAGCCGCAGCACAGGTCGACGCAGACGGCGCCCGGCCGGGCCAGCTCCACCGCCTGCCGCACCAGGAACTCCGTACGCCGGCGCGGGACGAACACCCCGCCGTCGACCTCGATCCGCAGCCCGGCGAACTCCGCCCATCCCACCACGTGTTCGAGCGGCAGGCCCGCGATCCGCCGCTCGACCATCGCGTCGAGCTCGGCCGGGCCGGCGGCCGCCAGACCGAGGAGCTCCGCCTCCTCCTCGGCGAAGACGCAGCCCGCGGCCCGCAGCCGCTCCACCACCCCGGGCTCAGACAAGCTGCGCCTCGATCGCCGCCACGATCTCCGGGGCGTCGGGTTCGGTGCGCGGGCGGAAACGGGTGACGACGCCGTCACGGCCGATGAGGAACTTCTCGAAGTTCCACTGGACGTCCCCGGCCTCGCCGTCGGCGTCCGCCACCCGGGTCAGTTCCGCGTACAGCGGGTGCCGCCCGGTGCCGTTCACGTCCGTCTTCTCCAGGAGCGGGAAGGTCACGCCGTAGGTCGTCGAGCAGAAGGTCTCGATCTCCTCGGCGCTGCCCGGCTCCTGGCCGGCGAACTGGTTGCACGGCACGCCGAGCACGGTGAAGCCGCGGTCCCCGTACTCCTTCTGCAGCCGCTCCAGGCCCGCGTACTGCGGGGTGAGACCGCACCGGGACGCCACGTTCACGACCAGGACGGCCCGGTCGCGGAAATCGGCGAGCGAGAGCGGCTCGCCGGTGAGGGTCTTCAGCGGAATCTCGTACAGGCTCATGCACAGCTCCTCGTAGGGATGAGGTTTGATCTCAGCATGGGTGACGAACCGCTGGCAATCGAGATCGGCCCCGCGCCGGAGACGGGGGAGGGGCCGCGCCGTGTCCGGTGCCGGCTGTGCGGGCGCCCGCTGACCGGTGCGGACTCCCGCCGCACCGGCCTCGGCCCCGCCTGCGACGCCAAGCTCCACCCGCCGGGCCCGGACATCCGCACCCGGCGGCACGAGGTCGCGCAGGACCCGCTGCCCGGCCTGTGAGACGGCCCGGCCTGCCAGAGAGCCGGCCTGCCAGAGGCCGGTGAAACGGCCGGCCCGTGAGCCGGGGGCGCTACAGCTTCCGGAACAGGCCCTCCTGGACCACCGACACCAGCAGCCGGCCCTCGCGGTCGTAGATCCGGCCGCGTGCGAGGCCCCGCCCGCCGGTCGCGATCGGCGACTCCTGGTCGTACAGGAACCACTCGTCGGCCCGGAACGGCCGGTGGAACCACATCGCGTGGTCCAGCGACGCCATGTCGAAGCCCCGCGGCCCCCACAGCGGCTCCACGGGAATGCGCACCGCGTCGAGCAGGGTCATGTCGGAGGCGTACGTCAGCGCGCAGGTGTGCACCAGCGGGTCGTCACCCAGCGGCCCGACCGCCCGCATCCACACGGCGCTGCGCGGGTCCGCGTCCGTGACCTCCTCCTTCGTCCAGCGCAGCCGGTCCACGTACCGGATGTCGAAGGGCTGGCGGCGGGCCATCCGCTCCAGCGCCTCCGGCAGCGTGCCGAGGTGGTCGCGGATCTCGTCCGCGAGGTTCGGCAGGGTCTCCGGATCGGTGAGGTGCCGGGGCGGCAGCTGGTGCTCGAAGGCGCCCTCCTCCGGGAGGTGGAAGGAGGCCGTCAGATTGAAGATCGTCCGTCCCTCCTGGACGGCGGTGACCCGCCGGGTGGTAAAGGAACGCCCGTCGCGCACCCGCTCCACCTGGTAGACGATCGGCACGCCGGGGCGGCCGGGCCGCAGGAAGTAGGCGTGCAGGGAGTGCACCGGGCGGTCGTCGTCCACGGTACGGCCGGCCGCCACCAGGGCCTGGCCGGCGACCTGCCCGCCGAAGACCCGCTGGAGCGACTCCTGCGGGCTGCGGCCGCGGAAGATGTTCACCTCGATCCGTTCCAGGTCGAGCAGGTCCACGAGTCGCTCGGCGGGATTGGTCACCTTCGTGCTCCGTTCGTGAGGTCTGCCACCGCGAGGTCTACAGCTGTCCGACCGACGTCACGCGGACGACCGCCCGGCCCTCCTCGTCCGAGGCCGCCAGGTCCACCTCCGCGCTGATGCCCCAGTCATGGTCGCCGTTCGGGTCCGCGAAGGTCTGCCGGACGCGCCACAGACCGTGCGCCGGGTCCTCCTCGATGGACAGCAGCTTCGGGCCGCGCGCGTCCGGACCGGTGCCGAGGTCGTCGTACTCGTCCCAGTACGCGTCCATCGCCTCGCCCCAGCGGTCCGCGTCCCAGCCCGACTCGGCGTCCAGCTCGCCCAGCTCGTCCACGTGGTCGAGCGCCGCCAGCTCCACCCGGCGGAACATCGCGTTGCGCACCAGGACCCGGAAGGCCCGCGCGTTCGCCGTGACCGGCTTGACCTGGTCGGCCTTCTCCTGGGCCTCCTCGGCGGTCTCCACCTCCGGGTTGGCCAGCTGCTCCCACTCGTCGAGCAGCGAGGAGTCGACCTGCCGCACCATCTCGCCCAGCCAGGCGATCAGGTCCTCCAGGTCCTCCGTCTTCAGGTCGTCCGGGATGGTGTGGTCCAGCGCCTTGTACGCGCTCGCCAGGTAGCGCAGCACGATGCCCTCGGTGCGCGCCAGCTCGTAGAAGGAGGTGAACTCGGTGAAGGACAGCGCCCGTTCGTACATGTCGCGGATGACGGACTTCGGCGACACCGGGTGGTCGCCGACCCACGGGTGCGACTTCCGGTACACGTTGTACGCGTGCCAGAGCAGCTCCTCCAGCGGCTTCGGGTACGTGATCTCCTGGAGCCGCTCCATGCGCTCCTCGTACTCGACCCCGTCGGCCTTCATCGCGCCGACCGCCTCGCCGCGCGCCTTGTTCTGCTGCGCGGCCAGGATCTGGCGCGGGTCGTCGAGGGTCGACTCGACCACCGACACCATGTCGAGCGCGTACGACGGCGACTCCGGGTCGAGCAGGTCGAAGGCGGCGAGCGCGAACGTCGACAGCGGCTGGTTGAGCGCGAAGTCCTGCTGGAGGTCGACCGTCAGGCGGATCGTGCGGCCCTCGGCGTCCGGCTCGTCCAGCTGCTCCACGACCCCGCCGTCGAGCAGCGAGCGGTAGATCGCGATGGCCCGGCGGATGTGCCGCAGCTGCGCCTTGCGCGGCTCGTGGTTGTCCTCCAGGAGCTTGCGCATCGCCTCGAAGGCGTTGCCCGGACGGGCGATCACCGACAGCAGCATGGTGTGGGTGACCCGGAAGCGGGAGGTCAGCGGCTCCGGCTCGGAGGCGATCAGCTTCTCGAAGGTGTTCTCCGACCAGGCGACGAAGCCCTCCGGGGCCTTCTTCCTGACCACCTTGCGGCGCTTCTTCGGGTCGTCGCCGGCCTTGGCGAGCGCCTTCTCGTTCTCGATGACGTGCTCGGGCGCCTGCGCCACCACGAGACCGGCCGTGTCGAAGCCGGCCCGGCCCGCCCGGCCCGCGATCTGGTGGAACTCCCGGGCCCGCAGCGTGCGCACCCGGTTGCCGTCGTACTTCGTCAGGGCCGTGAACAGCACCGTACGGATCGGGACGTTGACGCCGACACCGAGGGTGTCCGTGCCGCAGATCACCTTCAGCAGGCCCGCCTGGGCCAGCTTCTCCACGAGCCGCCGGTACTTCGGCAGCATGCCCGCGTGGTGCACGCCGATGCCGTGCCGGACGTAGCGGGAGAGGTTCTTGCCGAACTTGGTGGTGAAGCGGAAGTTGCCGATCATCTCGGCGATGGCGTCCTTCTCCTCGCGCGAGCACATGTTGATGCTCATCAGCGACTGCGCGCGCTCCACCGCCTGCGCCTGCGTGAAGTGGACGATGTAGACCGGCGCCTGCTTGGTCTGCAGCAGCTCCGTGAGGGTGTCGGTGATGGGGGTGAGCCGGTACTCGTACGACAGCGGCACCGGGCGCGTGGCCGAGCGGACCACCGCCGTCGGCCGGCCGGTGCGCCGGGTGAGGTCCTGCTCGAACATCGACACGTCGCCGAGGGTGGCCGACATGAGGACGAACTGGGCCTGCGGGAGTTCCAGGAGCGGGATCTGCCAGGCCCAGCCGCGGTCCGGCTCCGCGTAGAAGTGGAACTCGTCCATGACGACCTGGCCGATGTCGGCCTGCCGGCCGTCGCGCAGCGCGATCGAGGCGAGGACCTCGGCGGTGCAGCAGATGACCGGCGCGTCCGCGTTCACGGAGGCGTCGCCGGTCAGCATGCCGACGTTCTCCGTGCCGAAGATCTTGCAGAGGTCGAAGAACTTCTCCGACACCAGCGCCTTGATCGGCGCCGTGTAGAAGGTCACCTGGTCATTGGCCAGGGCGGTGAAGTGCGCCCCCGCCGCGACCAGCGACTTTCCCGAACCGGTGGGAGTGGAAAGGATCACGTTGGCCCCGGAGACCACCTCGATCAGCGCCTCCTCCTGGGCCGGGTAGAGCGTGATGCCCCGGCCCTCCGCCCATGAGGAGAAGGCCTCGAAAAGGGCGTCGGGGTCGGCGGTCGGCGGCAGCTGATCGATAAGGGTCACGCCCCCATCTTGCCTGGATTCCCCCCGGAGGAGGGAACCGGCCGCCGACAGCAAGATCACGGAGGATAGGCTGGCCCGTCGACCGGCTGCACGACCGGTGGTCCGACCGGCCGTCAACTGGGCGCCGGCGCAGGTGGAACGGGGCGGGAACGAACATGATGGGACCGGCGCACTCGCTGTCCGGAGCGGCGGCCTGGCTCGGCGTCGGGGCGGCGGCAGCGGCCCTCGACCGCCCGATGCCCTGGCCGGTCCTGGTGGTCGGCGCGCTCATCTGCGCGGGCGCGGCCCTCGCGCCCGACCTCGACCACAAGTCGGCGACGATCTCGCGCGCCTTCGGACCGATCTCGCGGGGCCTGTGCGAGATGGTCGACAAGCTGTCGTACGCCGTCTACAAGGCCACCCGCTCCGCCGCCGACCCGCGCCGCTCCGGCGGTCACCGCACCCTCACCCACACCTGGCTGTGGGCGGTCGTGATCGGGGCCGGCTGCTCGGTGGCCGCGATCACCGGCGGCCGCTGGGCGGTCCTGACGATCCTCTTCGTCCACCTCGTCCTCGCGGTCGAGGGCCTGCTGTGGCGCGCCGCGCGCATGTCCAGCGACGTCCTGGTCTGGCTGCTCGGCGCGACCAGCGCCTGGATCCTCGCGGGCGTCCTCGACCAGCCCGGCAACGGCGCGAACTGGCTCTTCACGGGCCCCGGCCAGGAGTACCTGTGGCTCGGCCTGCCCGTCGTCCTCGGCGCCCTCGTCCACGACATCGGTGACGCCCTGACGGTCTCCGGCTGCCCGATCCTCTGGCCCATCCCGGTGGGCCGCAAGCGCTGGTACCCGGTCGGCCCGCCCAGGGGCCTGCGCTTCCGCGCGGGCAGCTGGGTCGAGCTGAAGGTCCTCATGCCGGCCTTCATGCTCCTCGGCGGCGTGGGCGGGGCCTCGGCGCTCGGTTTCCTCTGACTCCTCACGGCTCCCCAGGCCCGCTCCTGTAGGCCCCGTCCTTCGGCTCAGCCGGTGTGCGGCATGCCGAGGGTCCGGGTGAGCTGGGCCAGCTCCTCCCGGAAGAGCTTGTCCGGACTCGACGTCTGACGGCCGAGGTGGCCGTAGACCTCGAGGGCCACCAGTCCGTGCAGATGCCCCCAGATCCTCAGGGCCAGCGCCACGGCGGCGGGGGGCAGCTCGGGAAAGGCCGGGCGGACCTTGTCGAGGAGCCCGGCGTCGAAGTCGTCCCACGTGAACGCGCTGTGCCGGTAGTGCGCTTCCGCGTACGGCCAGGCCGCGTCCGCCAGGGCGGTCAGCCCCGTGCACACCCGCCGGGCGGCGTCGGGAGCCGGGCCGCCCTCGGGCGCCTCGTAACCGGGCACCGGGTCGCCGTAGACGAGGCGGAAACCCTCGGGGTTGGCCAGGGCCCACCCCCGGAAGGCATCGGCCCAGGCCAGGATGCGAGCGGCCGGATCGTCGCCGGGGGCCTGCGCCCAGGCCGCGTCCACGGCGTCGGCGAGTGCCTCGTACACGTCGGCGATGAGGGTGGTCACGAGCTCGTCACGGGTGGCGAAGTAACCGTAGATCGCGTTGGCCGTCATCCCCATCTCGCGGGCGATGGCCCGCAGGGTGATCGCGTCCGGGCCGCCGTCCGCCATCAACCTGAGGGCCGTGTCCTTGATCTCGGCCGTCGTCTCCGCGCGCAGCCGCTCCCGGCGTCCCCCGACGGTCCTTCCCGTTCCAGTCACGTCGGCACTCTACAGCGTCTCTTTTTCTGAGCGCCGTCCCTTTACTTCACAGCGTATAGTTTTCGAACGCCGTGAAGACGCGGCAGTCCGGCACCGTGCCACGACCAGGGGAGAGCCATGTTCATCGGAGTGATCGGAGCCACCGGCACCATCGGCAGTCGCGTGGTCACGGAGGCGCTGGAACGCGGCCACCACGTCCGGGCCTTCAGCCGCGACGCCACCCGGCCCGCAGCCGCGGAAACCCGGTCGCACATCACGTGGGCGACCCTCGACGTCCTCGACCCGGCGGCCGTCGCCGCCGCACTGCCCGGCCTCGACGTGCTCGTCAGCGCCTTCCAGCCCGGCAACGCGGCACAGGACCTCGACGACACCGTCCGCCGCTCCATCGCCGACCCGACCGTCTACGCCGCCGCGGCCCGGTCCCTGCTGAAGGCGCTGGAGAGCCACCCGAGGACCCGCCTCATCGTGATCGGCGGCGCCGGAAGCCTGGAGACCGAACCGGGGACGGTGCTCGCCGACTCGGAGGAACGGATCCACGAGACGCTCGACGCGATCGGACTGCCCCGCGCCTACGCGGCGGCGGTACGCGGCCACCGGGACGCCCTGAACGTGCTGCGCACCTCCAACCGCCGCTGGACCTACTTCAGCCCCGCGGAGGACATCGCCCCGGGCGAGCGAACCGGCCGCTTCCGCATCGGCGGCGACCAGGCCGTCCGGGACGCCGACGGACGCAGCCGCATCTCGGCCGAGGACGCCGCCGTCGCCCTCGTCGACGAGGCGGAACTGCCGAGGTTCGTGCAGCGCCGCTTCACCGCCGGCTACTGAGGGGCCGCGCCGAGGGCCACCGGCCCTCGGCCCCGCAGGGCGAGATCCGGAAAAGGGCCTCCCCTACCCGTGCCAGGAGCGCCACAGCGCCGCGTACGCCCCGTCCGCCGCCACCAGCTCGTCGTGGCTGCCCAGCTCGCTGATCCGGCCGTCCTCGACGACGGCGATCAGGTCGGCGTCGTGGGCGGTGTGCAGGCGGTGGGCGATGGCGACCACCGTGCGCCCGTCCAGGACGCGGGCCAGGGAACGCTCCAGGTGGCGGGCCGCGCGCGGGTCGAGGAGCGAGGTGGCCTCGTCCAGGACCAGGGTGTGCGGGTCGGCCAGGACCAGCCGGGCGAGCGCGACCTGCTGGGCCTGCGCGGGGGTGAGGGCCAGGCCGCCGGAGCCGACCTCGGTGTCCAGGCCCTCGTCCAGGGCGCGGGCCCAGCCGTCGGCGTCGACCGCCGCCAGGGCCGCCCACAGGTCGGCGTCCCCGACACCCGCCCGCGCCAGCAGCAGGTTGTCGCGGAGCGAGCCGACGAAGACGTGGTGCTCCTGGTTGACCAGGGCGACGTGCTTGCGCACCCGCTCCGCCGGCATCCGCGCCAGCTCCGCCGCGCCGAGGGTGACCCGTCCGGCGCGCGGGGCGTAGATGCCCGCGAGCAGCCGGCCGAGCGTCGACTTCCCGGCGCCCGAGGGGCCGACCAGGGCGAGCCGGGTGCCCGGGGCGACGTCCAGCGACACCCGGTGCAGCACGTCGACGCCCTCCCGGTAGCCGAAGCGCACCTCGTCGGCCCGCACCGTCCGCCCCTCGGGCCGCACCTCCGGGTCCCCGGCCCCGAGATCGATCTCCCGCACGCCGACGAGCCGGCCGAGCGACACCTGCGCCACCTGAATCTCGTCGTACCACCGCAGCACGATCCCGACGGGGTCGACCAGCATCTGCGCGAGCAGCGCGCCCGTGGTCAGCTGCCCCACGTCCATCCAGCCCTTCAGGACGAAGACGCCGCCGACCAGCAACACGGACGTGATCACGACGGTGTGGGTGAGGGTGATGACCGGGAAGAGCACCGAGCGGAGGAAGAGGGTGTACCGCTCCCACGCGGTCCATTCGGCGATCCGCCGGTCCGACAGCTCCACCCGCCGCCTGCCGAGGCGGTGCGCCTCGACCGTACGGCCCGCGTCCACGGTCTCGGCGAGGGCGGCGGCGACGGCCGCGTACCCCGCCGCCTCCGAGCGGTACGCCGAGGGGGCCCGCCGGAAGTACCAGCGGCAGCCCGCGATCAGCAGCGGCGCGGCGAGCAGCAGCGCGAGCGCCAGCGGCGGCGCGACCACCGCGATGCCGCCGACGAGCAGCGCCGCCCACACCACGCCGATGACGAGCTGCGGCACCGCCTCGCGCATCGCGTTGGCCAGCCGGTCGATGTCCGTGGTGATCCGTGACAGCAGGTCGCCGGTGCCCGCCCGCTCCAGGACGCCCGGCGGCAGGCCCACCGAGCGCACCAGGAAGTCCTCGCGCAGATCGGCCAGCATCTCCTCGCCGAGCATCGCCCCGCGCAGCCGTACCAGGCGGACGAACACCGCCTGGACCACGAGCGCGACGGCGAACAGGGCGGCCGTGCGGCCCAGCGGGAGCTCCCGGGCCCCGGCCGTCAGGTCGTCGACGAGCGAGCCGAGGAGATAGGGGCCCGCCATGGAGGCGATCACGGCGACGCCGTTGACGGCGACGAGCGCGACGAAGGCGCCCCGGTGGCGGCGCAGCAGCTCCCGGACGTAGGTCCGGACCGTCGCCGGGCCGCCCACCGGCAGCGTCGTCGCCGACCGGGGTGCCGCCGGGTCGTACGCGGGCGGTGCCAGGCCGATCATGCCGACTCCCCTTCCAGCTCGTCCTGCAACTCTTCCTCCAGCCCTCTCGCCCGCCCGTCCGTCAGCCCGCCGTGGCGCGTGTCGTCGGGCGCGGCCACCGGCTCGGCTTCGGGCGCCCCGGTCTCGTCGTCGGTCTCGCGGGTGACGACCGCCCGGTAGCGGGGCTCACGGGCGAGCAGTTCGCGGTGGGTGCCGGCCGCGACCGCCGTACCGCCGTCGACCAGCACGACCCGGTCGGCCACATCGAGCAGTAGCGGCGAGGAGGCGAGGACCACCGTCGTCCGGCCCGCCCGCAGCCGCTTGATGCCGGCCGCCACCCGGGCCTCGGTGTGCGAGTCGACCGCCGAGGTCGGCTCGTCCAGGACCAGCGCCTCCGGGTCGGTGACCAGGGAGCGGGCCAGGGCGAGCCGCTGGCGCTGGCCGCCGGAGAGCGACCGGCCGCGCTCGGTGATCCGGGTCCGCATCGGGTCGCCGCCGGTGTCCACGGACGCCTGGGCGAGGGCGTCGAGGACGTCACCGCACCGGGCCGCCTCCAGCGCCTCGGCCGCCGTGACGTCGCCGGAGGCCGGCACGTCGAGCAGCTCCGCCAGGGTGCCCGAGAGCAGCACCGGGTCCTTGTCCTGGACGAGGACGGCCGTGCGGGCCGTCTCCAGCGGCAGTTCGTCGAGCGGGACGCCGCCGAGCAGCACCGAGGAGTGCCCCTCGCCGCCCTCCGGGGGATGGCCGCCGAGCCGGTCCGCGAGCCGTCCGGCCGCGTCCGGGTCGCCGCACACCACCGCCGTGAACCGCCCGGCCGGCGCGAGCACCCCGGTCACCGGGTCGTACAGGTCGCCGCCCGGCACCTGCCCGGGCGCCCCGGGCGACGGAAGGGGCGCGCGCGTGGTCGTGGCCGTACGGGACAGGGCGAGCACCCGGGCGGCGCGCTGCGCGGAGGGCCGCGAGAAGGAGTACGCCATGGCGATCTCCTCGAAGGTGCGCAGCGGATGGTGGGTGAGCGCCACCGCCCCGTACACCGTGACCAGTTGGCCGATGGTGATCCGCCCGTCGAGCGCGAGCACCGCCCCGTACACGACCACGCCGACGAGCAGCAGCCCCGGCAGCAGCACCTGGATCGCCGCGATCAGCGCCCACATCCGGGCGCTGCGCACGGCGGCCCGGCGGACCTCCTGCGAGGCGGCCCGGTAGCGGCCGAGGAACAGCTCCTCGCCGCCGATCCCGCGCAGGACGCGCAGTCCGGCGACGGTGTCGGAGGCCAGCTCGGTGGCCTTGCCCGCCTTCTCGCGCTGCTCGTCGGCCCGTCGGGTGGCGCGGGGCAGCAACGGCAGCGCGGCGAGGGCGAGGACGGGGACGGCGAGCGCCACCACCAGGCCCAGATCCGGCTGGTAGAGCACGAGACCGACGCAGACGAGGACCAGGGCGACGGCGGCGGACGCGAAGCGGGAGACCGCCTCCACGAACCAGCCGATCTTCTCGACGTCGCTGGTCGACACGGCGACCACCTCGCCCGCGGCGACCCGCCGGGTCAGCATCGCGCCGAGCTCGGCGGTCTTGCGCGACAGCAGTTGCTGGACCCGGGCGGCGGCCGTGATCCAGTTGGTGACGGCCACCCGGTGGACCATGGTGTCGCCGGCCGCGATGGCCAGGCCGAAGGCGACGAGCAGTCCGATCCCGAGGCCGAGCCGGCCGCCGTCGCGGTCCACGACCGCCTGCACGGCGACGCCGACGCCGAGCGGCAGCCCGGCGATGCCGAGGTGCAGCAGCAGGCCCCACAGCAGGCAGCTCAGCTGCCCGCCGAGCTGGCGCCGGCCGAGCCAGAGGAGGAACCGGGAGCCCGAGCGGACGTCCGGTTCCCCCGGGTCGGCGTACGGTAGGTCACGAATCTGCATGGCGCCCCAAGCGCTTTCGACCGATGGCGTGCCGAGGGCGACGGACCGGTCCTGTGATGGCTGCGAATGACTTCGGATGACTGCGGATGGCCGCTGTGAACTGCGTGGACGGCTGTGGACTGCGTGGACTGCTGTGAGGACTCGAACCGGTCAAGGCTCGCGCCGCCGGCCCTTCGTCGGCAAACGATTTTCTGGCAACTCCCACCACATCCGGCCAAGCCGGGCCCCTGCCCTCTGGACGCACCCGTGAGCCCGCGCTTCACTCACCACCCATGACTCAACGGAAGATCATGAGCATGATCAGCGGCCTCACCCTGGCCGCCGGACTCCTGCTCGCCGCCCCCGCGGCCCACGCGGACGAGACCCCCGCCACCCCGCCGGCCGAGTTCACCACCGACTGGCACGACCCGGTCACCGCCGCACCGCCGATCCCCACACCGGGCACCCGCACCTGCGAAGTGACGATCGCCGAGGCCCGGTTCCGCGACTTCACGCCCTACCGGGGGAGTTACACCCCGCCCGAGGAATGCGGCACCCGCTGGCACAAAGTGGTCCTGCGTCTCGACGGCAAGGTGAAGGGCCGCCAGTACGACCGGCTCGGCCACCTCACCCTCGGCGGAGTCGAGATCTTCCGCACCTCCACCCCCGAGCCCTCGCCCGACGGCATCACCTGGTCCGTCGAGAAGGACGTCACCCGCTACCGCGACACCCTCAGCCGCCCCCAGCCCGTCGAGATGCTCATCGGCAACGTCGTCAACGACACCTACACCGGTGTCCTCGACGTCCGCGTCACCCTCACCTTCCACACCGCGCGCGGCGCCGTGAAACCCGCCGTCGGCACGCCCGACCGGGTCCTGCCGCTCACCGAAACCACCCTCACCACCCCGCGCAACACCGAGCGGATCCTCGCCGAGGTGTACGCCACCGGCTCCGGCGGCGGCTGCGAGGAGTTCTGGTACCTCACCGTCCCCGGCGCCGCGCCCTACTCCTGCAAGGCCACCGACGGCCCCTACCGCGAGGTGCGGATCTCCGTCGACGGCCGGCTCGCCGGCATCGCCGCCCCCTTCCCGCACGTGTGGACCGGCGGCTGGTCCAACCCCTTCCTCTGGTACGTGACCCCCGCGCCGCGCGCCTTCGACGTCCAGCCGATCACCTACGACCTCACTCCCTTCGCGGCCCTCCTCAACGACGGCCGCGCCCACCGCGTGGAGGTCTCCGTCGCCGGCGTGCCCGCCGGGCGGACCGGTTGGAGCGTCCCCACCAACGTGCTGCTGTGGCAGGACGAGGGCAGCACCGTCGTCACCGGTGCCCTCGACCGCCACGAGGTCGGCGTCGCCCGCAACTCCTCGGTGCACACGCCCGGTTCGCCCGACGTCCTGGAGACGACGGGCGGCGGCTCGCTCACCGTCGCCGGCCATCTGAACACCTCGCACGGCCGGGTCGCCACCACCGTCACCCGCACCGTCGACCACCGCTCCACCCACCGCTGGGGCGCCGACGAGAACCCGGACGCCCTCAGCGCCCGGTGGACCGACGACGAGACGGTGACCGTCGGCCGCACCACCACCCGCACCCACCGCGCGTACACGATGGACGGCGAGATCACCATCGGCGCCGACAACCGGCTGCGGACGGTCCTGACCCTCGCGGACCGCGCCTTCGCCGACGTCGTACGGAACGGGAAGCGGCTGTCCTGGTCGCGGCTCGACGACACGTACACCGGCGACGCCGCCTTCACCCTCGGCGTCCCGCGCGAGCAGCGGCACGCGGTCGGCACCAGCGCCGAGCGCTACCGGCTGTACGGCTCCGAAGGCTGCTACGACCGCTCCCTCAAGACCGTCCAGGGCACCCTGGTCGAGGACCTGCGCCGCTGCTGAAGCCGTGATGTCCGGGCCCCGCACGGGGCCCGGACACCGCAAGGACCAGCCGGGGCGGATCAGGCGGGCCGGGCCGAGTCCACGCCGGAGCGGGCCCTGCGCCACTCGCCGCGCGTGAAGTCCGGGATGGGCTGCGGGGCGCCGTTCGCCTTGATCGAGGCGTGGCTCAGCGGCACCGGCGCCGTCCAGGTCGCCGCGTCGTACACGTCGAAGTCCGGTACGAGCCCCAGACGCATGCACTGCGTCAGGCGGTACACCATGATGTAGTCCATGCCGCCGTGCCCGCCGGGCGGATTGGCGTGCTCCTTCCACAGCCAGTGGTCGAACTCCGCCGCGTAGGCGCCGAAGTCGCCCCACTGGTGGCCCTTGTGGTCCGGCTCCAGATAGATGCGCGCCGGGTAGTCCTCGAAGACGCCCTTGGTGCCGCCCAGGCTGTTGATCCGGCTGTAGGGATGCGGGGTCGACACGTCGTGCTCCAGCCGGATCACCCGGCCCTTCGCCGTCTTCACCAGACTGATCGTGCGGTCGCTCTCGATGTACGACTCCTTCCAACTGGGATCGCTCTTGGGCATGTTCGCCGCCCGGTATTCGGCGAGCCCCAGCGCGGGCGTGCCGAGACTGCTGATGCTGACGGCGCGGTCGCCCCGGTTGACGTCCATGTAGTTGGCGACCGGACCGAAGCCGTGGTTCGGGTAGAGGTCGCCGCGCAGCCGGGTGTGCCACAGCCGGCGCCACGGCCCCTCGTAGTAGGTCGGCGAGAACATCAGCTCGCGCAGGTCGTGGTTGTACGCCCCCGCGCCGTGCAGGAGTTCGCCGAACTTTCCGGCGTGGGCCATGCGCAGCACCCGCATCTCGTTGCGCCCGTAACAGCAGTTCTCCAGCTGCATGCAGTGCCGCCGGGTCTGCTCGGACAGGTCGACGAGCTCCCAGAGGTGGTCCAGGCGCATCGCGACCGGACACTCGACGCCGACGTGCTTGCCGTGCAGCATCGCCTGCTTCGCCTGCTCGAAGTGCAGATCCCAGGGCGTGGCCACGTGCACGAAGTCGACGTCCGTGCGCTCGTACAGCTTCAGATAGTCCTCCGGGCCGCTGGCGTAGACCGCGGGGGAGGACTGGCCGGCGGCGACCACCTTGGCGGCGGCCCGCTCGGCCTTCGCCTTCACCGGGTCGCAGACGGCGACCACCCGGACGCCGGGCAGGGCCAGATAGAGGTCGATCATGCTGCCGCCGCGGTTGCCGAGACCGACCAGGGCCACCCGGACGGTGGAGCGGCCCTCGAAGGGGACGCCGGCCATGGTCGCGCCCCGGCGGGGCGGGGTCGCGAGGGCCTCGTCGGATGGCGGCGCCCCGGTCCCCGGTGCCTGCGACGAGGCAGCGGCTTCGGCGGAGCCCGTACCCAGGGCACCGAGCCCGAGCCCCGCGCCCGCCGCACCCGTGGTCCTGAGCACGGAGCGGCGGCTGGGGCGCGGGGGAGTGCTGTCGTTCATCGAACCTCCGGTTGCGGTGAGTGCAGGGTGGGTTCATGAATCCCGAACAGGACCTTGGCCGCTGTTGCTCCTGATGTGCAAGGGCGCCGTTTGGACTTGTGCGGAGCGGTGGTTGGACTCTTCTCCTCCGGTTGCCTGCCGCCGTGGCCGCGGGTCAGGGGCGGGTCGCGCGCTCCAGCTCCAGCAGGGCCGAGTGGTACGTGCGGCCGGTCGCCCGGTCCATGCCGATCTCGCACATGCGGTTGGCGGAGAGGTGGGCGTCGAACGGCCGCGCGGTGACCTCGGCCGCCTCTCGCGCGGTGGCGGACGCGGTCAGCTCCGGGTGGAGCATGCCCCGGTCGCCGGCGAAGGCGCAGCAGCCCGCGTCGAGGGGGACCACCACCTCCTCCGCGCAGGCCTCGGCGAGCGTGGTCAGCCGGTCCTCGTCGCCGAGGTGCCGCATGGAACAGGTGGGGTGGACCACCGCCGAGGCCACCCGCCGGCGGACGTCGAGCCGGGGCAGCAGCTCGTCCGCCGCCCACACCAGCGAGTCGACCACGGTCAGCGCGGCGTGCAACTCCCGGTTGTCGTCGGTGAGATACGGCACCACCTCGCGCGCGATGCCGAGCGTGCAGGAGGAGGCGTCGACGACCAGGGGCAGCCTGCCGCCGGCCGTCCAGCCCCAGGCGGCCGCCACGATCCGGTTCGCCATCACCTCGGTGCCGCGCTCGTACCCCTTGGAGTGCCAGATCGTCGCGCAGCACGTGCCGGCCACGTCGTCGGGGATCCACACCGGCCGGCCGGCCCGTGCGGACAGCGCCACCACCGCCTCGGGCAGCGACGGCCCCGGCCGGCCCTCCGGGCCTCCGAAGATCCGGTTCACGCAGGCCGGGTAGTAGACGGCGACGGCGGCCGGCCGGTGGGTGCGGGGCAGCCGGCGGGCCGCGGCGCCCGGGATCTCGGGCAGCCACTCCGGTACGAGGTCGGGGCGCACCGCTCGGCGCAGCAGGCCGGTCGCCGTCTCCAGGAACCGGTCCGCGACCCGTTCCGCCGCGGCGACCGCGAGCCGCGCGGAGGCCTCCACCGTACGGAAGTCGCGCGCGGCGAGCGCCGCGATCCGCTCCTCGCGCGAGGAGTGCCGGGCGTGCCGGAAGGACTTCATCAGGGCGCCGGTGTCGATGCCGACCGGGCAGGCCAGCTTGCAGGTGGAGTCCCCGGCGCAGGTGTCGACCGCCTCGTAACCGTACGACTCCAGGAGGCTGGTCTCGACCGGGGCGCCGTCCGCCTGCCGCGTCATCTCCCGGCGCAGCACGATCCGCTGGCGCGGACTGGTCGTCAGATCGACGCTTGGACAGGTCGGTTCGCAGAAGCCGCACTCGATGCACGGGTCGGCGACCGGCTCCACGGTGGGGATCGTCTTGAGGCCGCGCAGATGGGCCTGCGGGTCGCGGTCGAGGACGACGCGGGGGGCGAGGACGCCGTCGGGGTCGACGAGCTCCTTGGTCCGCCACATCAGCTCGGTCGCGCGGGGCCCCCATTCCAGCTCCAGGAAGGGCGCGATGTTGCGGCCGGTGGCGTGCTCGGCCTTCAGGGAGCCGTCGAAGCGCTCCACGGTGAGCTTGCAGAACTCGGCCATGAAGGCGGCGTACCGCTCGACGTCGGAGGGGTCGGCCGCGTCGAAGGCCAGCAGGAAGTGCAGGTTGCCGTGGGCCGCGTGACCGGCCACGGCGGCGTCGAAGCCGTGCCGGGCCTGGAGGTCGAGCAGCTCCGCGCAGGCCTCGGCGAGCCGGGCGGGCGGCACCGCGAAGTCCTCGGTGATGAGGGTCGTGCCGGAGGGGCGGGAGCCGCCGACCGCGGCCACGAACGCCTTGCGGGCCTTCCAGTAGCCGGCGATCGTCCGCGCGTCACGGGTGAAGACGTTGCAGGTGTCCGCGACGGAGGCGACCGGGGCGACGAGCTCCAGGTCCGCCACCACCCGGACCGCCGCCTCCTCGTACGCCGCCAGCGCGCTCGCGTCCGGCGCCCTGAACTCCACGAGCAGCGCGGTCGTGTCCCCGGGCAGCTCCGCCCAGTCGGCGGGCACGCCGGACACGCGCACCGAGGCCCGCAGCGTGTTGCCGTCCATCAGCTCCACGGCCAGGGCCCCGGCCTCGGTGAAGCGCGGGACGGCGGCCGCGGCGGCCGGCAGGGACGGGAAGAACAGCAGCGCCGTCGCGACCATGCGGTCCAGCGGAACGGTGTCGAAGACGACCTCGGAGAGGAAGCCGAGGGTGCCCTCGGATCCGACCATCAGACCGCGCAGGATCTCCACCGGCGTCGCTCCGTCGAGGAAGGCGTCCAGACGATAGCCGTTGGTGTTCTTGATGGCGTACTTGGCGCGGATCCGGGCCGTCAGCTCCCCGTCCGCCTCGATCTCCGCCTTCAGCGCGAGCAGCCCCGCGCACAGCCGAGGCTCGGCGCGCGCCAGTTCCTCGTCGGCGGCCGGGTCGGCGGTGTCGACGACGGTGCCGCTCGGCAGTACGAAGGTGAGCGAGCTGACCGTGCGGTACGAGTCGCGTGTGGTGCCCGCGGTCATGCCGGAGGCGTTGTTGGCGACCACCCCGCCGATGGTGCAGGCGATCGCGCTCGCCGGATCGGGGCCGAGGACCCGGCCGTACGGCGCGAGGGCGGCGTTCGCCCGGACGACCGTGGTCCCCGGCCGGATCCGGGCCCGGGCGCCGCCGTCCAGCACCTCGACGCCCGCCCAGTGGCGGCGCACGTCCACCAGGATGTCCTCGCCCTGCGCCTGCCCGTTGAGGCTCGTCCCGGCGGCCCGGAAGACCACCTCACGGCCCTTGCCGCGCGCGTAGGAGAGGACGGCGGAGACGTCGTCGACGTCCGCGGCCACCACGACGACCTGGGGCACGAACCGGTAAGGGCTCGCGTCGGAGGCGTACTTCACCAGGTCCGAGATCGTCCCCAGCACCCGGTCCGGGCCGAGGAGGGCGACCAGCTCCTCCCTCAGGTGCTTGGGAGCGCCCCGGGACTGGAGGTCGGGCACCCGGTCGGGCGCCGGCCGCCGCTTCGTACCGGCTCGCAGGGCCCGCGGGTTCGGCTCCAGTACGGGCATGGCCAGGGCTCCCCTCCGGCGCGACCGTGCCCCGGGCCCGGCTGCCCTCGTCCCGGCTGCCCCGGTGTCAGCAGACCCGCTCCGGGCCGCGGTCGACGAGGGCGGACAGCAGACCTCCGAGCACCTCGCGCTGTTCGACGGTCAGTGGGGCCAGCATGTCCTCTGCGGCGGCGCGGCGCGCGCTGCGCAGCTCCCTCAGCGTGTCGCGGCCGGCGTCGGTGAGCTCGATCCGGACCACCCGGCGGTTCGTCGGATCGGGCACCCGGCGCACCCGGCCGGCCGCCTCCAGGCCGTCCACGAGCGTGGTCACGGCGCGCGGGACCACCTCGAGCCGGGCCGCGAGGTCGGCCATCCGCGGCGGCTCCTCGTAGTGCGCGACCGTCCGCAGCAGCCGGGACTGCGCGGGCGTGATGCCGACCGGCTCCAGGTGCAGCTTCTGGATGCGGTGCAGCCGGCGGGTGAGGCGGAGCAGCTGCTCGGCGAGGAGGCCGTCGGGATCGGGGGTGCTCATGCGGGAACAATATCAGGACCCTGTTCATTGTGAGTATAGGTAACAATGAGCTATGCTCTCATCGGTCGCTTTCTCCCACCCGCGCAGGAGCCCATGCACCCGCACGACGAGTCCACCTGGACGCCACCCGCCCGTGACCCCCGGCAGCCCGAGGAGCCCGCCCAGCTGCGGCGCATCCTGCGGCTCTTCCGTCCCTACCGGGGCCGCCTCGCCGTCGTCGGCCTGCTCGTCGGCGCCTCCTCGCTGGTCACGGTCGCCTCGCCCTTCCTCCTGAAGGAGATCCTGGACACCGCCATCCCGCAGGGCCGCACCGGGCTGCTCAGCCTGCTCGCCCTCGGCATGATCCTCACGGCCGTGACCTCCGGCGTCTTCGGCGTGCTCCAGACCCTGATCTCCACCACCGTCGGCCAGCGCGTCATGCACGACCTGCGCACCGCGGTCTACGGCCGCCTCCAGAAGATGCCGCTCGCCTTCTTCACGCGCACGCGTACCGGCGAGGTGCAGTCCCGGATCGCCAACGACATCGGAGGCATGCAGGCGACGGTCACCTCGACCGCCACCTCCCTCGTCTCCAACCTGACCGCCGTCGTCGCCACCGTCGTCGCCATGCTCGCGCTCGACTGGCGGCTCACCCTCGTCTCGCTGCTCCTGCTCCCCGTCTTCGTCTGGATCAGCCGCCGGGTCGGCCGTGAGCGCAAGCGGATCACCACCCGGCGGCAGAAGCAGATGGCCGCCATGGCCGCCACCGTCACCGAGTCCCTCTCCGTCAGCGGCATCCTGCTCGGCCGCACCATGGGCCGCGCCGACTCCCTGACGAAATCCTTCGAGGCGGAGTCCGAGCGCCTCGTCGACCTCGAAGTGCGCTCCTCCATGGCCGGACGGTGGCGGATGTCCACCATCGGCATCGTCATGGCCGCCATGCCCGCGCTGATCTACTGGGCGGCGGGTCTCGCCCTCCAGGCCGGCGGCCCGACCGTCTCCCTCGGCACGCTCGTCGCCTTCGTCTCGCTCCAGCAGGGTCTGTTCCGGCCCGCCGTCAGCCTGCTCTCCACCGGTGTGCAGATCCAGACCTCCCTCGCCCTCTTCCAGCGGATCTTCGAATACCTGGACCTGCCGGTCGAGATCACCGAACCGGCCGAGCCCGTGCGCCTGCCGAAGGTCGCAGGCGAGGTCGCCTTCGAGAAGGTCGGCTTCCGCTACGAGCCCGGGGGCGAGGGCCGCCCCACCCTCGACGGCATCGACCTCACCGTCCCGGCGGGCGGCAGCCTCGCGGTCGTCGGTCCCACCGGCTCCGGCAAGTCCACCCTGAGCTACCTCGTGCCCCGGCTGTACGACGTCACCGACGGCCGGGTCACCCTCGACGGGGTCGACGTGCGCGACCTGGACTTCGACACCCTCGCCCGGGCCGTCGGCGTCGTCTCCCAGGAGACGTACCTCTTCCACGCCTCCGTCGCCGACAACCTGCGCTTCGCCAAGCCCGACGCCACCGACGAGGAGATCCAGGCCGCCGCTCGGGCCGCCCAGATCCACGACCACATCGCCTCCCTCCCCGACGGTTACGACACCCTCGTCGGCGAGCGCGGCTACCGCTTCTCGGGCGGCGAGAAGCAGCGCCTCGCCATCGCCCGCACCATCCTGCGCGACCCGCCCGTGCTGATCCTCGACGAGGCGACCAGCGCGCTCGACACCCGTACGGAACACGCCGTGCAGCAGGCCATCGACGCGCTCTCCGCCGGACGCACCACCATCACCATCGCCCACCGGCTCTCCACCGTCCGCGACGCCGACCAGATCGTCGTCCTGGAGGCGGGCCGGATAGCCGAGCGCGGCACCCACGAGGAACTGCTTGCCCTCGACGGCAGATACGCGGCACTGGTCCGCCGCGACGAACGCACGAACGTGGGAGCGGATGTTCCCCAGAACGTGTGATCGTCCCGCTTTTCGGTGCACAACTCCCCTGTGACGGTTGAGGATGAGGGGGCGCAAGCGACGGGCTGCAGACCGCGACTGCGCAGTCCCACAGCAGTTCCGCACAAGGAGAAAGCACCTTCATGAACGTCATCACCGACCTGCTCGCCGGCGTCCTCCACTTCCTGGGCTGGCTCGTCTGACCCTCACGCCACAGCAGGAAAGCGGCGCCGTCGGCCCCCCGTCCCCGGGGACCGGCGGCGCCGCCGCGCGTACGGGTCCCCTGTCACGGGACACCCGCCCGGCTCCCCGGATTCGCCGGCGGACCGGGTTAGCGTGCGCCCATGACGTTCCGGTCCTGGCAGCCCGAACACCGGCGCCGCCGCGCACGGCTCACCCGGCGCGGCAGGCTCGTCCTCATCCTCGCCGGGGTCCTCGCCGTCGCCGCCGCCGCGATCACCGTTCCGCTGCTCCTGCTCGACGCCGAACCCGAGCGGCCCGCGCCCGAGAAGCAGCGCACCCTCCTCGTCCCGGAAGGATGGCGGGGCGGCGAGGTGTACGCGGCCGTCGACCGCTCCCTCGGCCTCCCGGCCGGCACCGCCCGCAAGGTGGCCGCATCGCCGGCCACCGGCCTCGCCCTCCCGCCCGCCGCCGCGGGCAACCCCGAGGGCTACCTCTTCCCCGCGACCTACCCGGTGACCAGGGCCACCACCCCCGAGGCGCTGCTGCGCTACATGGTCGACACCGCGAGGAAACGCTTCGGCACCCCGCGCATCGCGGAGGGCGCCCGACGGCACGGGCTGAGCGTCCACGAGCTGGTCGTCGTCGCCAGCATCGTCCAGGCCGAGGCCGACACCGCCGACGACATGGGCAAGGTGGCGAGGGTCGTCTACAACCGGCTCGCCCAGGGGATGCCCCTCCAGATGGACTCGACCATCAACTACGCCCTCGGGCGCGACACCGTCGACACCACCCACCAGGACACCCGCATCGACAGCCCCTACAACACCTACGAGCGCAGGGGACTGCCCCCGTCACCCATCGGCAACCCCGGCGAGCAGGCCATGAACGCCGCCGTCGACCCGGCGCGGGGGGACTGGCTCTACTTCGTCACCGTCCGGCCCGGCGACACCCGCTTCACCGCCGGTTACGCCGAACACCTGGAGAACGTCGCCGAGTTCAACGAACAGCGACGGGCTGCCGCGCGTTCTCCGGGCTCCTGAGCAGCTTGCGGACCCCGGCGACCGCCGCGCGGCCGGCCCGGTTGGCGCCGATGGTCGACGCCGAGGGGCCGTAGCCGACGAGATGGACGCGGGGGTCCCGTACCGCCCGCGTGCCCTCGACACGGATGCCGCCGCCGGGCTCGCGCAGTCGCAGCGGAGCGAGGTGGTCGATCGCCGCCCGGAAGCCGGTCGCCCACAGGATCACGTCCGCGTCGACGGTCCGCCCGTCGGCCCAGGCCACCCCGGTCGGGGTGATCCGGTCGAACATGGGCTGCCGGTCGAGGATGCCGCGCTCGCGCGCGGCGCGGAGGGCGTCGTTCAGCGGCAGACCGGTGACCGACACGACGCTCTGCGGCGGAAGCCCCTGCCGTACCCGCTCCTCGACCAGCGCGACGGCGGCCCGGCCCTGGACCTCTCCGAAGGGTCCCTCGCGCCAGACCGGCTCGCGCCGGGTGACCCAGGTGGTCCCGGCGGCGACCTCGGCGATCTCCAGCAGATGCTGCGTCCCGGACGCGCCGCCACCCACCACGACCACCCGCTGACCGGCGAAGGCCTCGGGGCCGGGGTACTGGGCGGTGTGCAGCTGGCGGCCCCGGAAGGTCTCCTGCCCGGGGTAGCGCGGCCAGAACGGCCGGTCCCAGGTGCCGGTCGCGTTGATCAGCGCTCGGGTGGCGTAGTCGCCCTCGGAGGTCTCCACGAGCAGCCGCCCGCCCTCGCCCTCCCGGACGGCGCGCACGTCGACGGGCCGGTGCACCCGCAGGTCGAAGGTCTCCTCGTAGTCGGCGAAGTAGCCGCCGATCACCTCGGACGACGGCCGGCCCGGATCGGCGCCGGTCAGCTCCTTCCCGGGCAGCGCGTGCATGTCGTGCACCTTGCCGTACGTGAGCGAGGGCCACCGGAACTGCCAGGCACCGCCCGGGCGCGGGGCGTGGTCGAGCACCACGAAGTCCCGGTCGGGCGCGAAACCCGTACGCCGCAGGTGGTAGGCCGCGGACAGTCCGGCCTGACCTGCGCCGACGACCACGACGTCCACCTCGCGGGCGGGGGAGCCGGCTGCTTCCTGTACCCCGAAATCGTTCACGATTCCACTAACGGTGGGCGGGGCGGCGTTCTTCCCGGCTGCGGCGGGCGGCACGATCGCGGCAGGATGGCCCCATGCCGTTCAGCACGACGATCCTCCGCCTGACCACGGGGTCCACCGAGACCGTCACGGACCTCACCCGCCACTGCGAGGACTTCCTCGCCGACAACGCCCAGGGCCGCGACGGCCTCCTCAACCTCTTCGTCCCCCACGCGACCGCCGGCCTCGCCATCCTGGAGACCGGCTCCGGCAGCGACGACGACCTCCTCACCGCCCTCCACCACCTGCTCCCCGCCGACGACCGCTGGCAGCACCGCCACGGCTCCCCGGGCCACGGCCGCGACCACGTCCTCCCCGCCCTCGTCCCCCCGCACGCCACCCTCCCGGTCGTGGCCGGCCGCCTGGTGCTCGGGACCTGGCAGTCGGTGTGCCTGGTGGACACGAACAGGGACAACCCGGAGCGACAGGTGCGGCTGAGTTTCCTCGGGTGACCGATCGGGTCAAGGTCGCCCGGCTGTGGCCGCCGATTCTCCTTGCGTTCCGGCGAAACGGGAGAAAGATGCGCGGTACCGCCATGGACGGACCGAGCGGCCGTAGGGCGGCTGCGGGAAGTGCCTGCTCGGCGTCCTTCGGCTGTCACGGGTCAAGGCTGCCACGGCCTCGCCCGAGCGGCATCGGGAGGACGTGCTGACGGCTGCCGCCCCATCGGCGGGCACATCATCGGGCCCACCTCGCTGAGTGGCCCACGGGTGACGTCACCGCCGACGCCCCTCCAGCTCGACCTCGTCCGTGCGGATCTCGGGAGCGGGGACCACGTCGTTCGTGAGCACCGTGAGGGTTCCGCCCGCGGAGAACGATCCTGTCAACTCGCACCTTGTACTCTGCGTGGTTGCCAGGTAGTGGTGGTGGAGTTCGTCGCCGGCCCTCCCATCGAGGTGAGGGCAGTAATTCTCGACATACACCCCGGAGTCGAGTCCGTTTGCCGCCTCGATCGGCGCGGAGAACCCCGTCTTCCGGAACATCTCGTGCTTCCATAAATCTTTCTGGTAGGTCTTCAGGAGACGGGTGTCGCAGAACAACGACGTCGTATCGGGGAACATCGCGTCGCCCTCCGACCGCGAATCGGCCGCGTCGCGACAGACGAACAACAGGTTGCGGATGAGCGCCCCCACGCGCAGCAACCGGAGCGTGTTGAAGCCGTTCGACACCGGAAGAGTGATCTTGGACCAGTAAGACGTCGTACCGACGGCCGGTGGTGCCTGGGCCATCAGGTTGCCCTGGAGATCTGTCCGTGACGGCTGTGACCATGCCTCCAGGTGTATCCGGATACGCACCGACGGCAGGTGGGATGGTGTGGTGCCGTAGACATGGTTCGCAGGGGCGAGAGTGATTCGGACCTTCCACGTGGATGCCGCGCTCGTATTTGGGAGGCTTCCCAGCCCATCCTGTGCGGAGAGCTCCGCGGGAACTCGCAAGCAGAACCGGAAACCGCCGTCGGACGCGGCGACACCCGAATATATCGGTGACAGCTTCGGGTCCGAAGCGTAGACGTAGCCTCCGTACTTGTTGACGAGGTACAGGTCATACCCGGAGAAGGGGCCGACGACGGGCGTTCCGTTCGTGTCGACGAGGGCGATCTCGGAGATCACACTCCACGGCGCGTCTTCCGCGGCGGTAACGCCGGTGCCGGAGCCGCCGAACGCATGGACATCCAGGACGATGTTCCGGAGGTACCCGTACGCCGGGACGACGTATGGTCCGAGGCCGGTGGACGTGGGCGTGAGCGCTTGCGTGACGTCCTGCATTGGCTCAAGGTGCTCATGGCTCGCCCGGGCGAACGGGACGAGAAGGGTGGCTGGTCCGGTAGCGGGCACTTGTCCTTCTTCCGTCATGGGGAAGCGGTGCTGGTTCCTGTTCACCAGCGCTGCCTGCGGCGGGACTGGTGGGCGGCAAGCTCCGCATCTCCAGTGTCGCCCTTGGAGAACGCCCCGGAGCGACAGGTGCGGCTGAGTTTCCTGGGGTGACCGGGCCGGGCGGCCGCGGAAGTCCTGGTCAAAGGAGGCCGGCCGTCGCGGGCCCACGGCCGCCACGGCGGCAGCGTGAACAGCAGGAGTCAAAGGGGCATCCGGGCACGGGAGTTGCGGGAGCGCTGCGATACGTTGCAGGGATGACCGACATCGAATCGCGCATCGACACCTCCCGGCCCCACACCGCCCGGATATGGAACTACTGGACCGGCGGCAAGGACAACTACCCGGTCGACCGGGAGGCCGGTGACCGGATCCGTGAGCTGCACCCCGGGATCGGGGAGTACGCGAAGGCGGACCGGCTGTTCCTGGGGCGGGCGGTGCGGCACCTGACCGAACGGGAGGGCATCCGGCAGTTCCTGGACATCGGCACGGGACTGCCGAGCGCCGACAACACGCACGAGGTCGCCCAGCGCGTCGCCCCCGACGCGCGGGTGGTGTACGTGGACAACGACCCGCTCGTCCTCGCCCACGCCCGCGCCCTGCTCGTCGGGACGCCCGAGGGGCGGACGGACTACCTGGACGCGGACCTGAGGGACGTCGACACGATCCTGGCCGCCGCCTCGAAGACGCTCGACCTGTCGAAGCCGGTCGCGCTGATGCTGCTCGGGGTCGTCATCTTCGTCGAGGACGACGAGGAGTCGTACGGGATCGTCCGCCGGCTCATGGACGCCCTCGCGCCCGGCAGCCCCCTCGTCCTGTCCCACACCGTCACCCACCCCGACATGCCGGACGTCGACGCGGCGGTGGCCTTCTGGAACGAGCACGGCACCCCGAAGCTCACCCAGCGCTCCCCCGAGGCGATCGCCCGCTACTTCGACGGCCTGGAGCTGCTCGAGCCCGGCGTGGTGTCCTGCTCCGCGTGGCGGCCGGAGACCCCGGCGCCGGACGTCGCGATGTACGCGGGCGTCGGCCGCAAGTGACGGCGGGCGTGGCCGGTTCCGGCGCCCGTACGCCAGGACCGGCGCGCTGAGACCCGGCCACGTACATCAGCCGGGAGGGCCGCGGCCTACCGTGCCGGACGACGGCGGCGAGAACCGGGTGCAGTCCCGTTCGCGGCCGCGTCGAGAAGGGTTTCGTTCAGGCCATGAAGGCTTGGTGATGTGACGTCAGGCGTAAGCTCCTGGCGGAGAACAGGGGGGGGACGATGACTGACGACCGCAAGGCGACTGTACCCGTGTGGACGCTGGCGACTGCCGATGTCCGACTGTCCGGTTTGACCGCGGGCGAGTCGATGACGGCCGAGCGTCTGGCGGAACTGCGCGGGGTGCTGGCCGTCCTGGCCGACGAGCCGATCGTCACGCTTGAGGCGCATCCGCTGCCCGCCAAGCTCGATCGCAGCCGTGGCATCCCGCTCGACGCCGCGAGTCCCCTGGCGCAGCACCTGTCACAGTTCGTCACGCAATCGGCGCGCAGCTCCCTCACGGTGGCCAGGGCGACCGCTTCCGGCGAGAGTCTGTATCGCATGGTGGTCCCGGCGAAGGTCGCCGCCCAGTTCGGGCAGGGCCTCATTCGCCCGATGGTGCCGAAGGGCGGTGCCGGTGGTGTCTACGGTGCCCTCGTGAACTCGACGGGAAGGATCGCCTCCCAGGCGACGTTCGTGCCGGTCGGAGGAGCGGCAGCCGCCGGCGGGGCCGGCGCGACCGCCGGTGTCGCGGCCGCCGGCGGCACGGCGCTCACCGTGGCCGCTCCGCTCGTGCTCATGGCCGTGGCGGTGGGGGTGAGCGTGCACGCCGAACACAAGCGTCGGCAGGCCACCGAACACATCACGGAACTGCTGGAGCAGCTTCAGGAGGACAAACTCGAGGACGAGCTCAGCGAACTCGACGCCTGCCGCACCGCCATCGACAAGGCCACCGCCATCCTGCTCGACCAGGGCAGGCTCGGTGTCTCGCTGGGGCTCGACTCGGCGGTCCACGCCATCAACACGGCGCTCAGCAAGACCGACCGCCGCCTGGCCCGCTGGCAGAGTGCACTCGGCAGCCTGCCCCAGGGCGAGGCCGTCGAACTCGGGCTGTTGACCAAGTCGTTCCCCGGCATCGACGACGAAGGTGGAACCTTCCGCACCCACCTCGAACTCGCTTCCCTGGCCATCGCGCTGATGCGACGGGTGGTCATTCTCCAGGCAGTCGAGCACGCCCAGAGCGAGCCCGGCAATCCGTTCGAGAACTTCACCCACGCTCTCCAGCGCGATCAGGAGCGTCTCGACGCATGGGAGACGGGCATCGCCGATGTCCTCGTACGCCTGTCGGCACTGGAGCCGGCACGCCCGAGCGGTCTGCGACCCGTCTTCACCCCCGGTGAAGTCGATCGCCTCATGAGGGCGGCACACCGGATTCACCGGCTGGGCGACGGCGTCACCGTCAGGGGCCGCACGACGGACGTGGCGATCGAGATCGCCCGCGACAAGGACGGTTCGGTGGTCGTGTTCCCCGCGCTGCCCGCGTAGGCGCACGGGCTCTCGCACTCGCTCGGTGAGGTCCGACCGCTGAGCGGTGGAGGGATACACGGCCGACGTGGTCGGTGAGGATCTCGATGCCTCCGTGGCCGGGCCCGCGGTACGGAGCCGGGGCAGCGGTCGGCACCACACGGTGGCCCTCGGGCCTGTCCAAGGGAGTCGTGCGTGGTCTAAACTCGAATGCGATTCGAGATCGGGTCGTGAGTCCGGTCTGTCGGCGGGTGTGAGGAGCAAAGATGACCAACGCGCGGCCCGAGCCGGAGGCGACGAGCGCAGAGCGGTCCGTACGCGAGGAGACCTGCGACGTCGTCGTCGTCGGTGCGGGAATGGCGGGGCTCATGGCGGCCACGACACTCGCCGGCGAGAGCGACGTCGTCGTGCTGGAGGCCGCGGACCGGGCGGGCGGGCGCGTCGAGACGGTCCGGAAGGGCGACTACTGGATCAACGTCGGGACGCAGTTCACCGAGGGCACCGGGCCCTTGATCGACGCGCTCCACCACCATGGCATCGAGATGGGCTCGCTGGCCGGAAAGGGCGTGGCGCTGGCCCTCAACGGAAAGCTGGTCGACACCGCCGACGTGCTCGCGCTCCTGTTCCGCACCCGGATGCGCCTCATGGACCAGCTCGGCATGGTCATGGTCGGCGCCCGGCTCCTCTCGGCCGTTCCGTTCCTCGCATCGGACAGCCGCATCGCGAAAAGGGTGCGGGCCAGGCTCGACCGGCGTCTCGCCTCGGACCTGCTGCGCGGCATCCGCTCCGAAACGGCCCGGGCCATGGTGCGCTCCTGGTCGGGCCAGTGGATGGGGTGCGAGCCGGAGGAAACGGCGGCCACCCAGCTGGTGACGTCCATCGGCATCGCCCTGACGGACCCGGCGAAGGTGCCGAACTTCGCCCTGCCGGTAGGCGGCAACCAGACGCTCACCGACATCCTCGCCGCCGATCTCGGCGCGCGCCTCCGGCTCCGGTCGACCGTCCGGTCCGTGGAGCCGGACGGGGACGGCGTCGTCGTGGACTACGTCGACGCGGAGGGCCCGGTACGGGTGCGAGCGAAGCGGGCCGTCGTCGCCGTTCCCAGCGACATCGCCCTGCGGATCCTGCCCGGGCTTCCGCAGACGTACCGCAACGCCTTCGCCGACATCCGCTACGGCCGGTACGTGATCGTCGGCTTCTTCACCGAGGAGGAGGGGCCGCAGCCCTGGGACGAACTCCTCGCCGTGTCCACGCCGCAGCTCTCGTTCCAGGCGGTGTTCAACCATGCCGCCGCCCTGCGCAGGGGCGGTCCGCGCAAGCCCGGCGGCGCGCTGGCGTGCTTCGCCGGCGGCGCCATGGCCGACGAGCTGTTCGAGCTCTCCGACGAGGAGATCACCGCCCGGTTCGCCAAGGACCTGATCACGGTCTACCCCCAGCTCGAAGGCAGGCTCGGCGAGGGGATCGTGCGCCGGCACCATCGCGTGGTGCCCTTCTGGGGCCCCGGGAGGCGCGCGTCGCTGCCGACGCTGAGGAACGCCCTCGGGCCCATCCACCTGGCGGGCGACTACCAGCTCGACATGCCGTCGCTCGCCGACGCGGCGACCTCGGGCGAGAACGCGGCCAAGGCGGTTCTGGCGAGCCTGGGGCGCTGACGTCGACCCGGGCGGACGCCCCCGACCGGGCTGTGGGCGGGGGACGTCGGGCGGGCGTCCCCAACCGGGCTGTGGGCCGAGGACGTCGGGCGTCGGCCCGGTCGGCCAACTTGGAGGGCGTGACCACCGGGACGGCCTCACCCCTGACGGCCAGGCGGACGCCTTCGCCGCCTTCGCCGCCTTCCCCGACCGCCCCGGGCGGCAGGGTGCCGATGCGGTAGCCGGTGCGGCGACCGGTCCGGCGCCGACCTCGGGCCGGGCGGCGAGGAAGGCGAGATAGGCGTCGGCGTCGAAGGGGCGCGGGCAGGGCAGCTCCGTCCGGGGGTCCTCGGCCGGATGGGCCTCCAGGGCCATGCCGTTCCACAGCCGTATGGTCGCACCACGCGGGCCGCCCCGGACCGGGACGACCTCTGGCCCAGGAGGCCCACAACCGCCGTCACCGCCCCGACGAGATGTCCGCCTCCTGCTGACCCGGGCGACAACCATCGCGAACTGACAACGGCAGTGCGTGAATCCCGACGATCTTGGTGTTGGTCACGCGGCGCCGTGCGGTGCCACACTCAAGTCCCCGCCTCACCAGGCGATTCGGCACCCGAGTGAAGGACGGTCACCGTGGAGATCTTCGAGACGGACAGCGGAACGGTGCGCGGGTTTCGGACCTCCGCCGGGATCGTCGCCGTCCTCGGCATCCCCTACGCCGCACCGCCCTTCGGCGCCGACCGGTTCCGCGAGCCCCGGCCGGCGCCCGCGTGGAGCGGTGTGCGGGACTGTACGGAATGTGGGCCGGTCGCACCGCAGTCGGCGGAGCTGCCCGGTGCGCCCGTGTGGTCGCCCGGGGACGAGGACATCCTGACCGTCAACGTGTGGACCCCCGCCCCGGACGGCGGGCGACTGCCGGTCCTGGTGTGGATCCACGGCGGCGCCTACGTCTTCGGGTCGTCCGCCCAGCCCGACTTCGACGGCACCGTCCTGGCCGGTGCCGGGCTGGTCGTGGTCACGCTCAACTACCGGCTCGGCTTCGAGGGCTTCGGCCATGTCCCGGGCGGCGAAGGCGAGGCGTACCCGGAGAACCGCGGCCTGCTCGACCAGGTCGCCGCCCTGCGCTGGGTGCGGGAGAACATCGCCGCGTTCGGCGGCGACCCCGGGAACGTCACCGTCGCCGGCCAGTCCTCCGGGGCCGCCTCGGCCGCCTGCCTGATGGTGATGGACCGGGCCCGCGGCCTCTTCCACCGCGCCATCCTCCACAGCCCCGCCAGCCCCTGCTACACCCCGGACACCGCCGCGGCCACCACCCGGGAGGTCGCCGCCGAAGCCGGGTGCCCCGCCACGCCCGAGGGACTGACGGCCGCGACTGCGCAGGCCCTGGTCGGCGCCTCCGACCGGGTCGTCGACCGCTATCGGCGCGACCCCGCCTCCGGGTCCCGCCACTACGACCCCTCCCTCTACGCACCCGTCCTGGACGGCGACGTCCTGCCCACCGACCCGCTCACGGGGATGACCGCCGGTGCGACCAAGGGCATCGACCTGCTGGTCTGCCACACCACCGAGGAGTACTGGCTGCTCGACGCGGTCGGCAGCAGCGCCAAGGTCGACACCCCCGAACGGCTCGCCCGGTTCGCGGAGGACTTCGACCTCCCCGACACCCTGGTCCGCGGCTATCGCGCCGCGATGCCCGAGGCCCCCGTCCTCGACGTCTATCTCGCCCTCTACGGCGATCTGCTGTTCGGCGAGTACAGCAGCCGGCTCGCCGAACTCCACGCCCGGGCCGGCGGCCGTGCCTTCCTCTCGCGTTTCGACCGGCGGCGCACCGGCCCCGACGGAGTCGTACGCGCCTGGCACTGCGCGGACATCCCGTTCGCCTTCGGCAACATCGGCGACGAGCGCCTGGCCTTCCTCATCGGCGGCGCGCCCACCGCCCAGGACCATCGGCTGGCCGACCGCATGGTGCGCGCCTGGGCCGGCTTCGCCGCGACGGGCGACCCGGGCTGGCCGGCGGTGGACGGCGACGGCCCCGCCCTCCGGGCCCAGATCTGGCGTACCGAGGAGGGAATCCAGGAGGACCGGACCGCCGTTCCCCGCGCTCTGTGGTCCGAGGTGGACCTGCCCCTGCTGCACCCCTGAACACCGGGCGGGAGTGTGGGACTTGAGAGGGGGCGCGGGGGCGCGCGCGAGGTCTCGACATGATTACGACGATCAAAAACGAGCCCCATCCTCTTAGGATTGCCTAACCTCACCAGTATCGTGGCGGCGTCGGCCCGAACAGTGGGAGGTATGCGGTGCTCTTAGGCGACGTTCGCTTGGTGGCGAAGGGTCTCGACGTCGGGCACGCGGGCCGTACGGTGCTCCGGGACGTCGAACTGTCGCTACGGGCGGGGGAGCTCACCGTCCTGGTGGGCCCCAACGGCTGCGGCAAGTCGACCCTGTTGCGCACGGTGGCGGGACTCCTGGCACCGATCGGCGGCGAGGTGCTGATCGACGGCGCCCCGCTCGCCTCCCTCGGACGCCGGAGCCTCTCGCAGCGGCTGGCGTTCCTCCCGCAGACCTCCCTGACTCCGGCCGGTGTGACCGTCCGTGAGCTGGTACGACACGGCCGTTACGCCCACCGGGGCGCGCTCGCCCGGCACACCGCCGAGGACGCCGAGGCCATCGAGTGGGCCCTCGACGTCACGGACGCGGCCCCCCTGGTCGAGCGGCGGCTCGACGAGATCTCCGGCGGAGAGCGCCAACGCGCCTGGCTCGCCATGGTGTTGGCGCAGCGCGCGGGCGTCCTGCTGCTCGACGAACCCACCACCTATCTCGACCTGCGGCACCAGTTCGAGGTGCTCGACGTGGTCCGGCGCCTGGCGCGCGACCACCAGATCGCCTGCGGTGTCGTGCTGCACGACCTGACGCAGGCGGCGGCCTACGCCGACCAGGTCGTGGTCGTCGCCGACGGCCGGGTCACCGCGGCCGGCGCGCCCCAGGAGGTGCTGACCCCCGACGTCATCGAGGACGCCTTCGGCCTGCGGGTCAGCGTCGTCCGCGATCCGTCGACCGGCTATCTCGCCTGCTTCCCGCAGCGGTCCGGGGCGTCCGCCGCCACCTCCTGATCCCCGGATCGATCCCCGCCCCACGCACCACCTTTCACAGCACGAAGGAGAGTCTGTTCATGCGGAGAATGCTGCGCGCCCTCGCGATCGGCGGCACGGCCGTCGCCATGGCGCTGACCGCGGCCTGCGGATCCGGCACGGTCGGCGAGACCGGCGACAAGACGGGCGGCGGAAAGGCCGGTACCGCCGGAGCGATCTCCGTCGAGACCGCCCGGGGCACGGTGTCCCTGCCGGCCCCGGCGAAGAAGGTCGTCACACTGGAGTGGACGTACACCGAGGAACTCGTCGCACTCGGCGTCACCCCGGTCGGCAACGCCGACAACAAGGGGTACGGCACGTGGATCACCGCCGAAGGGGCGGCGCTCCCGGCGGGCGTCACCGACGTGGGCAACCGCAACGAGCCCAGCCTGGAGAAGATCAAGGCCCTCCAGCCCGATCTCATCGTGGTCGACGACGACCGTTCGAAGGCCAACCTCAAGGCGCTCGGCGAGATCGCCCCGGTGCTCTCCTTCGTGTACACCACCAAGCCGCAGATGCAGACGCTGAAGAAGAACTTCACCGAGCTGGCGAAGGCGGTGGGCAAGGAGGACGCCGCCGCCGGCGTCCTCGGGAAGATCGACGCGAAGGCCGCCGAGCTCAAGGGCCGTCTCGACAAGGCGGGCAAGGGCGGCCTGAAGTACGCGCTCGCGCAGGGCTTCACGGCCAACGGCTCCGCCTCCATCCGGATGCTCACCGACGACTCCCTCGCCGGCCAGGTGCTCGGCCTCGCCGGTCTGAAGAACGGCTGGAAGGGCCAGCCCGACGCCTGGGGCATGACCACGGTCGGCGTCGAGGGACTCACCAAGGTCGAGAAGGACTCCACCTTCCTGTACGTGGCCGCCGACGCGGACAACCCGTTCACCGGCTCCCTCGCGGGCAACCCGGTCTGGAAGGGCCTCGACTTCGTGAAGCAGGACCGGGCCCTGGCGCTCGACCCCGGCACCTGGCTGTTCGGCGGCCCGCTGTCGGCCGTGCAGATCCTGGACGAGACCGGCAAGGCCCTGAAGGTCTGATGGCGGTCGCCGTCGCGCTGCCGGGGCGCCGCTCACGAGCCGTGCTCGTGGGCGGCGCCCTGTCGCTGCTGCTGTGTCTGGTCGGTGTGCTCCACCTCGGCATCGGCGCGTCCGGGGTGGGCCTCGAGGACATCGCGGACCTGCTCGCGGGCCACGGGGAGTCCCACACCAAGGACGTGCTCCTGGGCGCCCGGCTGCCCCGTACGCTCACCGGCCTCGTCGTCGGTGTCGCGCTCGGCGTCTCCGGGGTGCTCGTCCAGGGGGCGACCCGCAACCCGCTCGCGGCCCCCGACACGCTCGGCGTGAACGCGGGCGCGTACCTCGCCGTGGTGCTCGTGGCGTTCACCGGCGTCAGCCTCGGCCCGGTCCCGGCCGGGGGCGCCGCCTTCCTCGGCGGGCTGCTCGCCATCGCCGTGGTCCATCTGCTGAGCAGAGGAGGGGTGTCCGCGCCCGGCCGGGTGCTGCTCGCCGGCGCGACCGTCGCGCTCGCCTGCACCGCGGCGGCCGAGTTCCTGCAGATGCTGGACGTGCAGGCGACCCGCGGACTGTTCTTCTGGGGCAACGGCACCCTGATGCAGACCGGCCTCGAACGGCCCCTCGTGCTCGGCGTGTTCGTGGCCGTCGTCGCCGTGCCCGCGCTGCTCCTCGCCCGGCCCCTCGACCTGCTGGCGCTCGGTGACGAGACGGCCCAGGCCATGGGCGTACGGGTGGAACGGATCCGTCCCGCGGCGTTCCTCGTCGCCGTGCTCCTGGCCGCGGCGGCCGTGTCCCTGGCCGGCCCGATCGGCTTCATCGGGCTCATCGCGCCCGTGATCGTACGGCAGTTGGGCCTGCGCACCCACGTGCTGCTGATCCCGGCGGCCGCGCTGACCGCCGCCGCCGTGCTGCTCGCGGCGGACGCGGCGGCCCAGCTCGTCGTGCCGCCGTCCGCGGTGTACACCTCGGAGATCCCCGTCGGCGTGGTCACCGCGCTCATCGGCGGGCCCTTCTTCATGGTGCTGGCCCGGCGGGTCAGCACCGGTGACGCCGACACCGGTGCGGCGGTCGTGGTCTCCGACCGGCGCCGCGCTCCCGTCTACGCGGTCGCGATCGGCGGCGGCCTCGTCGCCCTGGTCGTGGCCATGGCGCTGTCGCTGCGCGTGGGTGACGTCGAGGTGAGCTGGGGCCAGCTGGGCGCGGCGCTGTTCGGTTCCGCCGAGCAGATCACCGAGGCCGTGGTGTCGTACCGGCTGCCGCGGATCCTGGTGGCGGCCGTGGCGGGCGCGTGTCTCGCGGTGGCGGGCACGGCGGTGCAGGCCGTCGTGCGCAATCCGCTGGCCGAGCCGGGCCTCGTCGGGGTCACCGGCGGTGCCTCCCTGGGCGCCATGCTGGTCATCATCGCCGTGCCGTCCGCTCCGCTGGTCGTCCTGCCGATCGCCGCGGGCATCGGCGGTGTCCTGATGCTCGCCCTGGTCGTCGCCATCGCCGGCGGACGGCGGCACGGTGTACGGGGCGGGCTCGACCCGACCCGGGTGGTGCTGGTCGGACTGGGCGCGGGTGCCACGGCGATGGCCCTGGTGAACATCATGGTGGTCAGCTCGCAGATGAACATCTCCGCGGCGCTGAGCTGGCTCGCGGGCAGCACCTACGCCCGCGGCTTCGACGCGCTCGGCTGGCTCGTCGTGCCCGCCCTGGTGGCGGCCGTGCTGGTCGCGGTGGCGCGGCCGGTGAACCTGCTGGCCCTCGGGGACGAACTGCCCCGCGCCCTCGGCCTGGAGCTGGGCCGCGCCCGGCTGCTCGTCCTCGCCGCCGGCGCGGTGATGGCCTCCGGCACGGCGGCCGCCGTCGGCGCGGTCGGCTTCGTCGGCCTCGTCGCGCCCCACCTGGCCCGCCGCCTCGTCGGCAACGACACCCGCCGCATGGTCCCCATGGCCGCCGTCCTCGGCGCCGTCCTGGTCGTCGTCTCCGACGCCCTCGGCCGCTGGCTCCTCGCCCCGACCGAGATCCCCGTCGGCATCGTCACGGCCCTGGTCGGCGCGCCGTACCTGGTGTGGCTGCTGCGCCGCACGAAGGAACTGTGAGAACCGGACCGGGGGAGTTGCGGGGCCTGATCCCGCGCGCCCCCGGTTTTCGGGCCCTCTCCGTCACGACGCCCGTGCCGCCGCCGGGCCCCTCCGTCACGACGCCCGTGCCGCCGCCGGCTGCCGGAGTGCCGCCGCCGGTTCCGCCGCGGCGGCCCGCAGGGTGCGGGCCGTGAGGAGGCCCAGCGCGCAGACGGCCGCGGCGGCCAGGCAGACGAGGGCGAAGGCGTCGGCGAAGGCCTGCCCGGCCAGGGGGCGCAGGGCAGGGTCGAGGAGGTCGAAGCGGCCGGTCTCGGCGGCCTCCCGCGCGCCGGGGGACGCGGCGGAGCCGAGGCCCGAGGTGACGCGGGCCGAGAACAGGGCGCCGAAGAGGGCGACGCCGGTGGCGGTGCCGAGGGGGTAGCAGGCGTTGGTGAGGCCGGAGGCCATGCCGGCCCGCTCGGTCGGTACCGCCGACACGGCCACGCCCATCAGGGGCGGGAAGACGACGGCGCCGCCGGTTCCGAGCAGCACCAGACCGCCGGTCAGGGCGGTCTGTCCGGCGCCCGCGCCCGCGGCGGCCAGGCAGAGGAGGCCGGCGCCCTGGGCCGCGAAACCGGAGGCGACCAGGGCGGCGGGGGAGAGGAGCCGCTGCAGACGGGCGGTGAACAGGCCGGCCACCAGCAGACTGCCGGTGAGCGGGAGCAGCCGCAGGCCGGCCTCCGAGGGGGAGTAGCCGTGGGCGGTCGTCAGCCAGAGGGTGAGGAACGCCAGGACCCCGAGGTTCGCCATGCGGGCCAGGAAGCCGAGGAGGGCCGCCCCCGAGAAGGCGCGGATCCGCAGCAGCCGTGGGTCGATCAGACCGTCCCCGCGCCGCTGGCTGAGCACCAGTGCCGTGGCGCACGCCAGGCAGGCGGCCGCGCTGCCCAGCACGCCGGGGGCCGTCCAGCCGGACTCGGGCCCGGTCACCAGGGGGTAGTGCAGGGTCAGCAGCGTCGCCACGGCGAGCCCCGCGCCGACGAGGTCGAGGCGGGAGCGGGAGTCGGGCGCCGGCGAGCCGGGCATGCGGGTGAGCGCGCCGGCCACGACGAGCACGCCGATCGGTACGTTGACGAGGAAGATCCACCGCCAGCCGAGGCCGTCCACGAGGAGGCCGCCGACGACGGGCCCGACGGCACCGGCGGCCGAGGCGGTGACCGCGTACGCCGCTATCGCGGTGCGGCGGCGAGCCCCTTCGTACGCGGCCGCGATCAGGGCGAGCGTGGGCGCGAACACCATCGCGCCGCCGATTCCCTGGGCCGCGCGGGCCGCGATCAGGGTCCCCGCGTCCGGCGCAAGACCACATCCGGCCGAAGCGAGAGTGAACAGGACCATGCCCGCGGTGAAGACGGCGCGCCGTCCCAGCCGGTCGGAGAGCGCCCCGGCGGTGAGGATCAGCGCGCCGAAGGCGAGCGAGTAGGCGGACACGGTCCACTGCATCCGGGCGAGCCCGGCGTCGAGGTCCGCGGCGATGTCGGCGAGTGCGATGTTCACCACCGTGACGTCGAGCGTCATCATCACGCCACCCGCGCTGACCAGGGCGAAGGTCCAGCGGGGCGAGCGAGGGGAGCGGGGCGTGCGGCGGGGGGAGGAGGGCACCGGCGGTCACCTCGGACACACGGGTAGCCCCGGCGGCGGCCGGGGAATTCAGAGGATAGACATGGTGAGGCTAACCTAAGTCGTTTTCTGACGGAAAGTCATATACCGGCCATGGCCGGAAGTTGACCTTGCCGGTGAGGTAAGCCTTACCTAATGTTGCGGCGGTTCGGTCGTACGGCCGAGGCCTGGTCCTGGACAGACACGCGGAGCTGCCTGATGCCCTTCCCCTCCCACCATCCCGTGCCCGAGCTGGCCGACGTCACTCCCGGCGCCTGGCGCGAGGCCAACCGCCGCCTGCTCGCCAAGGCGATCGGCGAGTGGGTCTTCGAGGACATGCTCAAAGCGGCCGACGGCGGCGACGGCACCTACCGCGTCGACCTCGACAGCGGCACGACCTACGCGTTCCGGGCCACGCCCGGCGCCTTCGGATGGCTCCGCGTCGACCCGGCGTCGCTCACCCGCACCGCCACCGGCATGCTCGGCAACTCCATCGCCGAACCCGCCTGGGACGCCCAGCAGTTCCTCCTCGAAGCCGCCTCCACCCTCGGCACCGACCCCTCGACCGTCGCCACCTACTTCACCGAGCTCTCGGCCACCCTCGCCGTCGACGCCGCCCGCCTCACCCACGGCGGCGAGACCGTCGCCGAACTGCGCGCCCTCGGCCACTCCGAGCTGGAGTGCCGGATGACCGGCCACAACCTGCTCGTCGCCAACAAGGGCCGGATCGGCTTCTCCGCCACAGACGTCCGCGCCTACGCCCCCGAAGCGGCCCAGCCCGTCAAGCTGTTGTGGATCGCCGTGCACCGCGGCCTCGCCGAGTTCCGCGGCACCTCGGAGCTCTCCGAGACCGAGATCCTCGCCCGCGAGCTGGACGAGGAGACCCGCGCCCGCTTCACCGCCGTCCTTCAGGACACCGGCGTCGACCCCGACGCGTACGTGTGGATGCCGGTGCACCCCTGGCAGTGGGACCACGCCGTCCAGGTGCTGCACGCCGCCGACGTGGCGCAGAACCGGATCGTCCCGCTCGGCGAGAGCCCCGACGCGTACCTGCCCGGCCAGTCCATCCGTACGATGGCCAACGTCACCGTCCCCGAACGGTACGACGTCAAACTGCCGTTGAAGATCCTCAACACCCTCGTCTGGCGCGGCATACCCCCGCACTGCACCATGGGCGCCCCCGTCGTCACCCAGTGGCTGCGCGGCCTGGTGGAGCGCGACGCCTTCCTGACCGAGGAGTGCCGCACCGTCTTCCTCGGCGAGGTCGCCTCCGTGACCGTACGCCACCCCTACCTCTCCAAGCTGCCGGACGCCCCCTACCAGCACCTGGAGACCCTGGGCTGCATCTGGCGCGAATCGGTCTCCGCCCGCAAGGACCCCGACGAGCGGGTGCGCACCTTCGCCTCCCTGCTGCACGTCGACTCCGCCGGCGACGCCTTCGTCGCCGAACTCGTCCGCTCCTCCGGCCTGGACCCCGAGGACTGGCTGCGCCGGCTCTTCGACACCCTGCTCGTGCCGATCCTGCACGTCCTCAACCGCTACGGCGTCACCTTCAACCCGCACGGCCAGAACACCCTCATCGGCTACGACGAGAACGACGTCCCCGTCCGCCTCTACCTCAAGGACTTCGTCGACGACGTCTGCGTCTCCTTCACCGACGTCCCCGAGCGCGGCCCCGAGCCCGACGGCCACGACCACGTCCTGCCCCGCAAGCACCCCTCGATCATCCGCCAGCACGTCATGGACCAGGTCTTCGTCGGCCACTTCCGCTACCTGGCGCCGCTCTGCGCCGACCAGCTCGGCGTGGACGAGAAGACGTTCTGGCGGCTGGTGCGGCAGACCATCCTCGACTTCCAGAAGCGCTTCCCCGAACTCGCCGAGCGCTACGCCGAGTACGACCTGCTCACCCCCGAGATCCCCCGCTACGGCCTGAACCGCGACCGGCTCGTCGTCACCCGCTACGGCGACCGCGCCCTGCGGCACGCCCTCTACCCGAACGGCACCCATCCCAACCCGCTGGCGGAAGGCTGAACCGTGACACCGCTGACGGAAGCACCTCCCACCGCCCCGCCCCTGCCCGCCTCGCTGCTCGCCGCCTCCCGCCAGGGCCTCGCCGACGTCACCGCCGCGCTCGCCGGGGCCGTCGACACCGCGCTGGCCGCCCGCCGGCCCGCCGGACCGATCCCCGCAGGACGCCCCGAGGACGTCCTCAAGGCCGCCGCCGACGCCCTCGGCGCGCACGAACTGCCCATCGAGGGCCTCGGCACCAAAGCCGCCCTCGACCTGCTGACCACGGTCCTCGTCGAGTACGGCATCGACCTCTCCCACCCCCGGGCCGCCGCCCACCTCCAGCCGCCCGCGCTCGCCGTCGCGGTCGCCGCCGACACGCTCGCCGGCGTCACCAACGCCTCCCTCGACACCTACGACTCCGGACCCTCCGCCATCGCCGTCGAACGCTGGCTCATCGGCGTCCTCACCCGGCTCGCCCGCTTCGGCGAACGCGCCGACGGCGTCCTCACCCCCGGCGGCTCCCTGTCCAACCTCCTCGCCCTGCTGCTCGCCCGGGACGCCGCCGCCCACCGGCGCGGCATCGACGCCCGCCAGCACGGGATCGCCGCCCTGCCGGGGCCGGTCGTCCTCTGCTCCGAGCTCGCCCACTTCTCCACCCACCGGGCCTGCGCCGCCCTCGGCCTCGGCGAAGCGGCCGTACGCCCGCTGCCCGTCGACGCCCAGCGGCGCATGCGCCCCGACGCGCTCCGGCAGGCCCTCGGCTCCCTCGGCCCCGAGCACACCCCCATCGCCGTCGTCGCCACCGCCGGAACCACCGACTACGGCTCCGTCGACCCCCTGCCCGAGATCGCGGAGATCGCGGCGGAGCACGGCGTCTGGACCCACGTCGACGCCGCGTACGGCTTCGGCGCCCTCTTCTCCGACCGGCTCGCCGATCGGCTGACGGGCCTGGAACTCGCCGACTCCGTCACCCTCGACCTGCACAAGATCGGCTGGCAGCCGGCCGCCACCAGCGTCCTCCTCGTCTCCGACACCACCGCGTTCACCGCCCTCGACCGCCACGTCGCCTACCTCAACCCGGCCGACGACGCCGACGCCGGCTACGACGGCCTCCTCGGCCGCAGCCTCCAGACCACCCGGCGCCCGGACGCGGTGAAGGCCGCCGCCACCCTCCTCGCCCACGGCCGCGAGGGCCTGGGCCGCATGGTCGACGCCTGCCACGCGCTGGCCCGCCACGCCGAACGGCGCGTCCGCGCCGAACCCGCCCTGGAGCTCGTCGCCCCGGCGGAGCTGACCACCGTCGTCTTCCGCTACCGGACGGCCGACCCGGCGGCGGCCGACGAGATCAACGGCGCCCTGCGCCGCCGGCTCCTGGAGACCGGCACCGCACTCGTCGGACGCACCGAGGCCGCCACCGCCGGCCCCGGCTCGCCGAAGCGGGTCTGCCTGAAACTCACCCTGCTCAACCCCACCGCCACCACCGCCGACATCGACGGCCTCCTCGACGCCGTACTCGAGGCCGGCCGCACCTGCGAGCGACTCGCCGAGGAAGGCGCCGCATGACCCACCCCACCCCCGCACCCGCCCCCCACACCCCCCTCGACGACCCCCTGCACCGCCCCGACGCCCGGGGCGCCGCCGAACACGCCCACCTCGAAGCCCTGCTGCGCTGCTGGCTGCGCGAGACGCACACCGAGCCGGCCCCAGGCCCGCTGCGGATCGAGCTGCCGACCGCCGGCCTGACCCTGGTCACCGAGGTCACCCACCGCTCACCCACCGGCTGGCACCGCTTCGGCCCCGTACGCCTGGAAGGCCCCGGCGGCCCCCTCGGCGACACCGCCGACCCCGTGACGGCGGTCGCCCTGCTGTCCACCGAGGCGGCCGTACGCGGCGGCAGCCGGCCCGGCGGCGTCCCGGCCGGCGAGATCGCCGACCTCGTCGAGCGCACCGCCGAGTCCGTCCGCCGCGTCACCGCCTTCATCGGCCACCGGCGCACCCGCCCCGAACCCGCCGCCGACGGCTTTCTCGACGCCGAACAGGCCCTGATCCTCGGCCACTTGCACCACCCGGCACCCAAGAGCCGCGACGGCATCTCCGACCACGACGCGGCCGCCTTCTCGCCAGAGCTGCGCGGCTCCTTCCGGCTGCACTGGTTCGCCGCCGACCCCGCGGTCGTCTCGCACGACGCCGTCGCCGGCGCGCCCTCCCTCGCCGGACGGGACACCGTCGCCCTCATGTCCGAGCTCGCCGAGCACCGCCTCGACGACGGCCGCATCCTGGTCCCCGCCCACCCGTGGCAGGCCCGGGACGTGCCGCACCGCCCCCGGGTCGCCGCCCTGATCGCCTCCGGAGCGCTCGAACCGCTCGGCGAACTCGGCCCCGCCTGGTGGCCCACCTCCAGCCTGCGCACCGTCTACCGGCCCGGCGCCCCCGTCATGCTGAAGCTCTCGCTCGGGCTCAGGCTGACCAACTCCCGCCGGGAGTCCACCCGTACGGAGCTCAGGCGCGGTCTGGAGATCAACCGGCTGCTCGACGCCGGATACGCCGACGGCACCTTCCGCGCCCACCCCGGTTTCGCCATCACCCGCGACCCCGCCTGGCTCGCCGTCGACGAACCCGGCCGCCCCGAAGGCCCCGCCGTCACCGGCCTCGACGTCGCCGTCCGCGAGGTCCCCGACGGCATCGACGCCCTGCGCTGCCTGGTCGGACTCGTCGCACCCCGCCCCGGCCTCGGCCGCAGCACCCTCGGCGACCTGGTCGCCGGACTCGGCGGAGCCGACGCCGCCGCGCAGTGGGTCGCCGACTACACCGACCGGGTCCTCGTGCCCATGCTCCACCTGTACGCCGCCACCGGCATCGGCCTGGAGGCCCACCAGCAGAACACCCTGGTCCGCCTGGACGCCCGGGGCCGGGTCACCGGCGCCGTCTTCCGCGACAACCAGGGCTACTACCTGGCCGCCTCCCACCTGCCGGAACTGCTCAAGCTCAGCGGAGCCGACTCCTCCACCCTGGCCGTCGTGGACGACGCGATCGTCGACGACCGGCTCTCGTACTACCTGCTGCGCAACCAGGCGCTGTCCGTCGTCGGCTGCCTCGCCGTCGACGGCCTCGCCGACGAGCGCGACCTGCTCGCCGTCCTCGCCGGCCGGCTGCGCGCCGCGCTGCCCGCCCTGGCCGAGGCCGGCCCCGACGGCGACCGCCTCGCCCGCCGCTGGCTGACGGCCGGCACCCTGCCCTGCAAGGGCAACCTGCTCACCCGCCTGCACGGCATCGACGAGGTCCTCGCCCCGCTCGACGCCCAGTCCGTCTACCTCGACGCGCCCAACCCGCTCCAGGAGGCCACCGCATGACCTCGTTACACCCCGAGGACGCCCGCACCGTCCCCGGCCCGCCGCTGCCCCTCATGGAGGGACGCTGGTCGGCCCGGACGGCCCGGGCCGAGGGGGCCGACCTCGACCTGGTGCACGGCTGGATGCAGGCCCCCCACATCGACGCCTTCTGGCACCAGGCGTGGCCGCGTGAACGCTGGTACGAGGAGATCGCCGGGCACCTCGCCGGCGACGCCATCCTGCCGGTGCTCGTCTCCCTCGACGGCGCGCCCGTCGCGTACATCGAGGTGTACCGCGTGATGCGCGACCGGCTCGCCCCGTACTACGCCCATCTGCCCCACGACCTCGGCGTCCACATCGCCATCGGCGACCCGGCGCACACCGGCCGCGGTCTCGGCCGCACCCTGCTGCGCGTCCTCGCCGACGGCCTGCTCGCCGCCGACCCCCACTGCACCCGGGTCGTCGCCGAGCCCGACGTCACCAACACGCCCTCGCTCAGGGCGTTCGCCGCCGCCGGCTTCCGCGACCTGGGCGAGATCACGCTCCCGGACAAGACCGCCGCCCTGCTCGTCCGTCCCCGCCGCGAGGAGGACCTGCCCACATGACCGAGACCACCGCCGAGCACGACGTCGTCGCGATCGGCTGCGGCCCCTTCAACCTGGGGCTCGCCGCCCTCGCCTCGACCGTGGACGCACTCGACCTGGTCGTCCTGGAGGAACGGCCCGAGTTCACCTGGCACCGCGGCATGATGTTCGGCGACGCCTCGATGCAGGTGAACTTCCTCGCCGACCTCGTCACCCTGGTCGCCCCCTGGCACCCGCTGTCCTTCCTGGCGTACCTCCACGACATGGACCGGCTCTACACCTTCACCGTGCGGGAGAATTTCTTCCCCTCCCGAAGGGAGTACGAGGACTACCTGCGTTGGGCCGCCGCGCGGCTGCCCAGCGTGCGGTTCTCGCACCGCGTCGAGGAGGTCCGCTGGGACGGCGACGAGGAACGCTTCACCGTCGACGTCGTCCGCGGCGACGGCACGCGGCTGCGGCTGCGGGCCCGGCACCTCGTCATCGGGATCGGCACCGCGCCCCACGTGCCCGAGGCCCTCGCCGGGCTGCCGGAGGACCGGCTGCTGCACACCTCCGACTACCTCTTCCGCGCCCGGGACGTCGAGCGCGCGGGGAAGGTCACCGTCGTGGGGTCCGGGCAGTCGGGCGCGGAGGTCGCGGTCGACCTGCTGACCCGCAACCTCGACGGCGGGCCCGCGGTGAGCTGGCTGACCCGCACCGGCTCCTGGGCCCCGCTCGACTACACCAAGATGAACCTGGAGCTGACCACCCCGGCGTACATGCGCTACTTCCACTCCCTGCCGGAGGAGGTGCGCGACCGGCTGGTCGGCGAGCAGTGGCAGTTCTACAAGGGCGTCTCCACCGACACCCTGGAGGAGATCCACGAACTGCTCTACCGCCGCCAGCTCGACCACGGTCTCGCCGACGTCGAACTGCGCTTCGGCATCGCCGTCGAGAACGCGGCCGTCGACCCGGACGGCCAGACCGTGCTGACCTGCCGTCACCTGGACACGGGACAGCGCTTCGAGCACGTCACCGACCTGGTCGTCGCGGCCACCGGCTACCGCGGCCGCCCGCCGGCCTTCCTGGCCCCGGTGGAGGAGCTGATCGAGCGCGACGGCCGGGGGCGCCCGCTGGTCCGCGCCGACCACTCCGTCGGGCTGGCCGAGGGCGTCACCGGGCGGATCTTCGTCGCCAACGCCGAGATCCACGCGTACGGCGTCTCCTCCCCGAACCTCGACATCGGCGCCGTGCGCAACGCCACCATCCTGAACGCGATCACCGGCCGCGAGGTCTACCGGCTGCCGAAGCGCAGCGCCTTCACCCGCTTCGAGGCCCCGGCGCAGGGGATGCCGGGATCCGGGGCCCGGCCGATGTAGTCGCCGCCGGCGTCCTTCACCGTCTCGGCGGAGGACGCGGCCACGGGGGTGCCCCCTCGGCTTCCGGTGATACGCCGGGGGGGGGGTACCCGGTCGGAAGGTGGACCCGGCAGCGGTGAGCGGGGCAGGGGTGACCGGGGCGGGGGCGAGCGGGGCGGGGCCGTCCGGGCCGTTGAACTATCTTGGGCGGCAGCGAGACGAGAGGGAGGCACCCCGTGCCATCTGGGCAGCAGGCGCGCGCACAGGCGGCCGCGATCACACCGGGCAGGCGCTCGGCGGACGCGGACCCGGAGGCTCAGGCGGAGGCGGGTTCTCCGGCCGAGCGGGTGCGGGCGCTGTTCGGCGGACACCGCCTCTCACCCGGGCAGCGGCGCATCGCCCAGTTCCTGATCGACCACCTCACCGAGGCGGCGTTCCTGTCGATCACCGAACTCGCGGAGCGGGTGGGCGTCAGCCAGCCGTCCGTGACCCGCTTCGCCTCGTCGCTGGGATTCAGCGGCTATCCGGCGCTGCGCGAGGCCCTCCAGCCGATCGCGCTCAGCGCGGTCGCCGGCGCGCCGGGCGAGGGTGAGGGCGAGGGGCGGCTGCGCAACGAGCTCCAGTCCGCCGTCGACGCCGAGATCGAGAACCTCACCGCCCTGCGGCGCGGCGTCTTCGCCGATCCCGACCGGATCCTCGACATCGGCCGCGAGCTGGCCCGGTCCGTCCCGCTCACGGTCCTGGGCCTGCGCATCTCGGTCTCCCTCGCCGAGTACTTCGCCTACGCCGCGCGTCGCATCCACCCGGACGTGCGGGTGGTCACGCGCGGCGGCAGCGTCGCCTACGACGGCCTCCTCCAGGCCCGCGAGGCGGGCGGAACGTGGGTGCTGGCCTTCGCGATGCCCCGGCACGCCAAGGAGACCCTCGCCGTCGTCCGCGCCGCCCGCGCCGCCGGACTGCGGGTCGCGCTCATCTGCGACCTGGCGTTCGGGCCGCTCGTCGACGAGGCCGACGTGGTGTTCACCGCCGGCACCGGCTCGCGGCTCGTCTTCGACTCCTACGCGGCGCCCGGCGTGCTGTCGGCGGCGATCCTCCAGGCCATGGCGGACGCGGACCCGGAGCGCACGCAGACCCGTCTGGAGAAATACGAGCAGGCGGCCGAGCAGCACGACTTCTTCCTGGACGACTGAGACGGGGCCAGGGGGGCCGAAGGGTCCGAGTGGCGGCACCGTGCATGAAAGTTTTCATTCTCTTGCTTTCTCGCCAGTAAGTATATTTACTGAGCGTGCCCCCACGGGCCGCACAGAACACGTCAGGGCCGCCCCCTCCTCCTCAGACGGCCCTCCTGTGTGAACGGCACGCGCCGCGCCCAGCGCGACGCACTCGTGGCGGCCCCGGTCAACCCCTGGGCCGGGGCCGCCGCCTCGCCGCTCGCGTCTGTCACGAGCGGCGACGTGGCGACCACTGGTGACCCAGTGATCCGCTAAAGAGTTGTCCCGTACATGATCTCCGACTGCCGTAGGCATGGTTGTCCCAGGTGTCGGCCGCGGGTGTCGGCGTCGATGACGACCTGGTGGTCAGCGAGTACCGGTCGTGCTTCGACCGCTCGGCGATGGTGTGATCTCGGGTGGGCACCAGCGTGCAGTCCACGATGAGCACGGCGTCCCTGGCAAACCGCTTGTGGGGCTGAAGCGCAAGCATTGGCCCAAGGTGGTCGATGATCCGGTCTGCCGCCGACTTGGACACCTCGAACAGGGGGGGCGAGCTGGCGCATGGTCAGGAGGGAACCTTGAGGACGGTCCACGCTGTCAATCCGTTCGGATTCAACCCGGTCAACGCGGAGACGGCTCGAGTCTTGGAGCGAGGTGGTCTGCCGATCGTCTCGGCCGCGCAGCGCAACAAGTTTCGGGAAGGCCACAGCAGAGGAGATGGCCGCGGCAGGCTTCGAACTGATCGACGAGGGGGCCGGGGGTCCACCCGTCGCAGATGTTCGGGACGATGAAGTACACCGACGGCCGAGTCATCACACCGCACGCGGGCGCGCTCGCGTGGCGCATGTACCGGAGGTTGTAGACAGTGAAGGTTGAGGACGTCATGAACTTCCTCGTCGACCACAGGGCTCCGAATGTCACCCCTGGGTATGTCGCGGAGCAGCTGCTCTCCATGTCCTGGATCATTGATCCCAAGGACGGGGCGCAGATCTTCGGGACCGGGAAGGAGTGGCTGAAGTCGGACGATCCGTTCCGGGGCGAGGTCGCGATCGGACTGGAGAACGGGTCCTATCTGGCCGACTCCTGGGAGGAGCTGGTCGAGCTGGCCGAACCTCTCAAGGAGAGGTTCCCTACGATGGTCGCCGACATCGACGCCTGGATGGCGAGGGCTGAAGCCTCGTACGAACGGCGCCGGACCGGTTCCTACTGGGACGACTACAAGCCCCACTGACGTCTCCTCGACCGATCGGCATCACACTCTGTCGCCGCTGCGTCCGGACGATGTGGAGGCGCATCTCACGGGGGAGCTGCTGGTTCACTGGCCCAACGGCGGTCCCGGCACGCGCGAGGGCGCTGAAGCGTGGGAGGCCCGCTCAGTCGTCGAACCACACGACGAGGCGCACGTTGTCGTCACCGTGCTGTGCCGCGAGTTCTTTCATGGCTTCCCAGACGGGTTGCCACTCGCCGGTTTCGGTGACGGCATCTCTGCGGCGGATCGTGACGGATCTGTAGAGCGTGTCCCCGACGAGCCACTCACTTCCTTCGGGCCACTCCCGAACCTCACCGGCTTTGAGACCGACAGCCGCGGCGAATGCGCCACTCCAGGAGGCCTTGCCCGTCATGCGGAGCCCGTTCGGCGTCTGGTGGTATTGGTGCAGCCGGCTGTCGGGCTTCTCCGCGGGCTCGTCCCAGTCGACGGCCTTCACCTCGGCCCACGTGATCCACGTGGTGCCGTGGAAGCCGTCCGTGCCGTACCACTCGGTCAGCTGGGCGAATCGCGCCCTCACAGTGGCCGAGGCGTCGGCGGGAAAACCCCGGCCCGCGGCCACGGGGCGGAAGTTCGCGTGGTTACGGACCCCGAAGAGACACCCGAACGCGTCGTAGTTACGGACATCGTTGAGAGACCTGAGGTCGTGTGCGCAGTACCAGATCGGCTCCTGATCGTCCCGCGGCGCTCGGTACTCGAGGAAGCCGCTCATGTCTGTCCCCATGCCAGGCATTCTCTCGATGCCGTCAAATGGTTTCGTCCGCACCGGACCGCCGATCTGGGCCTGCATGCGCCGTGCCCGCTGTTCTCCGCTCGCCACCCCGGAGAGGGATGCGGCGGGCCATGGTTCCTCACCCGGAGTGTCCAGCCGCCGGGGCCGGTGGAGCCAGGGCGCTCTTCAGCAGGAGGCGGGGGGTTCCACTGCCGTCGGCCGGGACGGTCCAGACGTCGTCGGTGCGCGCGCCCGTGTCCGCGGGGAGTGCGTAGGCGAGGGTGGCGTCGTCGAGCCAGACGGCCTGGTCGTCCACGCTGCGGCGCTCGGCGAGCGGGGTGGACTTCATCGTGCGCAGGTCGAGGACGTGCTCCCGCCAGAGGGCGGCCGTGCCGAGGACCCGCTTCTTGTACGCGACGCGGGTGCCGTCGGGGGAGAGCGAGGGGCACTCGACGTTGCGGGTCAGCGTCGTGACCGTACGGGCCCTGAGGGAGCCGCGGACCAGATGGGTCTGCTCGCGGGTGCTCAGGGTGGCGTAGAAGGTGTCGTCGTCGGCCGCGAAGGTGACGCCCCAGAAGTTGACGTCCCGGTTGCGGTACGGGCGGCCGTCCAGGACGACCGTGAACTCCTCCAGGTTCGGGCTCAGCCGCCAGCCCCGGGTGTCGAGGATCGCGGTGCGGGTGGAGAAGAACGCGGTCCCGTACGACTCGCCCTTGACGAAGACGGTCCAGGCGGCCAGCCGGCCGCTGGGGGAGATCCGCGCGCGGCTCGGGATGCCGGCCAGCGGATAGGTCCGCAGGGTGCGCAGCCGCTCGTCCAGGATCGCCGCGCGGTAGGACGGGCGGCCGAGGAGGGTGGTCGCCTGGAGGCAGACGCCGGTGCCGGCGGCCGCGTGGAAGCGCAGACAGGCGACGTCCGAGGCGGTACGGGTCGCGCCGGTCGGGGCGTCGGCCGGCACCGAGACGAGCCGGTCGCGGTGCGGACCCGCCGCCGTGTTGCGGAAGACCAGGCGGCCCGGCTCGTCCAGGGTGACCCGCCCGCTCGCGAAGGCCGGGCCGCCCGGCCGGGGCCTGTCGTCCTCGGCGGCCCGGTCGGCGGCCGACAGGACCGACCAGGCGCCGATGCCGGTGAGCAGCAGGACCCCGGCGGCGAGGATCAGCAGACGGCGCAGCGGAGTGAGGGTCATCGCGGATCTCCCGTGGGGCGCGCCGGGCGCGCGGGGCGGGCGGGGCGCAGGGCGAGGCCGGCCACGGCCGCGCAGCAGGCGAGGCCCGCGGCCGCCGCGGCGAGCGCCGGGCCGTCGCCCCACGCGGCCCACGCGGCGCCGAAGGCCAGGGAACAGCAGAAGCGGGCCAGGGCCTGACCGGTGCCGACCAGGGCGATGCCACTGGCCCGCAGCCGCTCGGGCACCACCGCGGCGACCGCCGCCGGCAGCACGCCGTCGGTGGCGGCGTAGAACAGCCCGTGGAGCACCAGGACCAGATACGGCAGCGCGGGCGTGGCCGGCGCCCAGAGCAGCAGCGCGTACGCGAGCAGCAGTCCGGCGTGCCCGGCGAGGAAGACCGCGCGGCGCCCCACCCGGTCGGCGAGCCGCCCGGCGGGCAGCGCGAGCAGCAGGAACACCGCCGCCGTCCCGAGCGGTAGCAGCGGGAACAGCTGCTCGTCCATCCCCGTACGGCGCTGCACCAGCAGGTAGAGGAAGGCGTCGCTGACCGTGGTCAGGCCGAGCAGCACGGCACAGCCGAACAGCGCACGCAGCCGCCGGGACCGCAGCAGCCCGAAGGCGGCCCGCAGATCCACCCGCGCCTCGGCGGCCCCTCCGCCCGTTCCCCCGGCAGCCTTCCCGCCCGGCGCGACCACCGCGTCCGGGGGAGCCCCGTCCGGTGGGGCGGCCGGCTTCTTTCCGCTCGGTACGAAAAGAATCAGGACCAGCACGCCGAGCGCCGCCACGCACCCGCTCACGGCGAACACCGCGTCGTAACCCCCCGCCGCCGCACCGAGCACGAGGAACGCGAGGATCGGACCGAGCAGCGCCCCCGTCGTGTCCATCGCCCGGTGCACGCCGAAGGCCCGGCCCTGGTGCTCCGGCGGCGCGGACAGCGAGATCAGCGCGTCCCGTGGTGCGGTGCGCAGGCCCTTGCCCGTACGGTCGAGCGCGAGGGCCGCGCCGAGCGCGCCCAGGTGCGGCACCAGCAGCAGCGGCTTGCACAGCGCCGACAGGCCGTAACCGATCCCCGCCACCAGCTTGTGGTTGCGCACCCGGTCCGCCAGATGGCCGCCGGTGAGCTGCACGAGCGCGCTCACCCCGTTCTGCACCCCGTCGAGCACGCCGAAGCCCAGCGGGCTCAGGCCGAGCCCCACCACCAGGTACAGCGGCAGCACGGCGGTGACCATCTCGGTGGAGACGTCCGTGACCAGACTGACCGTGCCGAGCGCCAGGACGGTCGGCGAGACCGCCCGCACCGTGCCGCGGACGCGGTCCGGCGCGGCGGTCGACCCGCGCGGTGCGGAGCGATCGGCCAGGTACACAGTCAAGGACCCCCACTGCCGTGAACGGGTGAACGCGCGCCCACTGTAACGCCGGACGTCCGCCGGAACGGCGCGATCGGTGCGGCTTCGCGACCGCTTGCCACCAATTCCGCGAAAGGCCTCATCGTCACCGTGTTGTGCGCCTATCTTCCCGTTGTACGCTGCGAGTTGAGCACAACGTTCGCGCTGTGCGCAGGGGGTGTCCGTGGGGGGTTCCACCGGCAGGAGGCCGAAGCGCCGACGCTTCGACGCCGACTGTTCTTCTCATCATGCTCATCGCGCCCGGGGTCGTGAGGCCCGGGCCCTACCGCACACCGGCCTGCCCGGGAACCGGGTGTCCGCCGGATAGTCGCGCCCGGACGCGGGGCGGCATCCCCCCCCGGGGGTGCCACGACGGCGTCCCGCGCCGTGCCACACACCCCACCGTGTCCTGCGCGCCGCGCCGTAGAGCGCCGTGCCGCCTTTCCACCACAGCCGGCCGACAACCGGCCGTTCAGTCAGTCCCTCAGTCAGTCCTTCAGTCAGTCGTTCAGTCAGTCGCTCAGTCAGTCAGTCGCTCAGCCCGCAGTTCAGTCAGTCGCTCAGTCAGTCGCTCAGTCAGTCGATCAGTCAGCCGACCCGGACCAGCCGCTCTGGCCCGGACCGACCCGAGGGGGGTGGGTGTGTCCGCTCGTCCTGCCAACACACCCGATGATCCACGCAGTTCACGGATGACGAAGCTCGCGGAAGCGGACCGTCCGCTGCACGACCTCGCCACCCGCCTGCTCACGGTGGCCGAGCGGGGACTCCCGCGCATGCTCCTGCCGGAGGGGACCGGCTTCGTCTTCACCCGGGCCGCCCGCTCCACCGGCGACGGCTCGTGGAGCCTGGAGCAGCGCGGCACCAGCGTCCGCTACGCCGCCATCACCGCGCTCGGCGCCCGCTTCCTGCCCGCCGACCGGCAGCGCGCCGTCCTCGGCGGCCGCACCGCCGAGGAGTTCACCGGCCTGCTGATCGAGCGGCTGCCCGGGGTCCGCAACCTCGGCGACGCGGCCCTCGTCGCCTGGGCCGCCGCCGAGACCGCCCACCCCAAACTGTCCGACGCCCTCGACCGGGTCACCGCCCTCGACCCGCCCGGCCGGCCCCGGTACACGGTCGAGGCCGCCTGGGTGCTCTCCGCGCTCGCCGCCGCCCGCGCCACCCTCGACGTGGAGGACCGCCTCAAGGCCGCCCGCGACCGGCTGCTGCGCGCCCGGATCGACGGCGGCCCGCTCTTCCCGCACGCCACGGGGCCGGGCCTCACCCCCTGGTACCGCGCCCACATCGGCTGCTTCGCCGACCAGACCTACCCGCTCCAGGCCCTCGCCCGCGCCCACGCCTCCGGCGACGACCCCGAGGCCCTGGCCGCCGCCGACGCCTGCGCCACCCGCATCTGCGCCCTCCAGGGCGACGGCGGCCAGTGGTGGTGGCACTACGACGCCCGGCGCGGCACCGTCGTCGAGGGCTACCCGGTCTACAGCGTCCACCAGCACGCCATGGCCCCCACCGCCCTCCTCGACCTCGCCGAGGCCGGCGGCACCGACTTCGCCGAACCGGTCCGCCGCGGCCTGCGCTGGATGACCGAGGTCCCCGAACTCGCCGGCACCGGAGCGGAAGAGCCGATGATCCACGACGACCTCGGCGTCACCTGGCGCAAGGTCCACCGCGGCGACCCGAAGAAGGCGGTACGCGCCGCCCGCGGCCTCACCACGCGCGTCCTGCCCGGGGCACGGCTCCGCCCTCTCGACGTCGTGTTCCGCCCCACCGCCGTGGACCGGGAGTGCCGCCCGTACGAGTTCGGCTGGATGCTCTTCGCCTGGCTGGGCGGCATCCGGGACGGTGGCAGCCACGCCAGCGGCAACCACGAAGGCGGCAGCCGCGAAGGCGCCGGCCACGAGGGCGGCAACCACCAGGGCGGCACCCGCGACAGCGGTGACCACGACAGCGGTCCGCGCGACACCACCCAGAAGGGCGCCCCGAGATGACGACACGTCAGCACCTGTTCGGCGTCACCCTCGACGCCCTCACCATGGACCAGACCGTGACCCGCTGCCTCGACGCCGTACGCGCCGGCGAACGCCTGGAGATCGGCGTCGTCAACGCCGCCAAGCTGGTCACCATGCGCCGCGACCCCGCCCTCGCGCGGGCCGTCTCCGGCTGCGACCTCATCCTCGCCGACGGGCAGGCCGTCGTGTGGGCCGGCCGGCTGCTCCGCCGCCCGCTGCCCGAACGCGTCGCCGGCATCGACCTGTTCATGCGGCTGCTCACCGAGGCCGAGCGCGAAGGGCTCTCCGTCTACTTCCTCGGCGCCCGCCAGGACGTCCTGGCGACGATGCTCCGCCAGGTCGCCGTCCGCTTCCCCCGACTGCGCGTCGCCGGCAGCCGCGACGGCTACTTCGACGACAGCATGCAGCCCGAGATAGCCGACGCGATCGCCGCCAGCGGCGCCCACATGCTGTTCCTCGGCATGACCTCGCCCAAGAAGGAGATCTTCACCGCCGCATACGGCGAGCGCACCAAGGTGGCCCTCGTCCACGGAGTCGGCGGCTCCTTCGACATCCTCGCCGGCGTCACCCGCCGCGCCCCCGAACGCTGGCAGCGGCTCGGCCTCGAATGGCTCTACCGCGCCCTCCAGGAACCGCGCCGCCTCGGCCGCCGCTACCTCACCACCAACGTCTCCTTCGCCCTCATGACGGCACGGGAGCTGCTCCGCCCCACGCCGACCGCCGGCACCGCAACCACCGTGACCAGGGGGGAATCCTGATGCGCGTCGTCGTCGTGGGACAGGGATACGTGGGCCTGCCGCTCGCCGTCCGGGCTGCCGAGGTCGGACACGAGGTCATCGGCTACGACGTGGACGCCGAACGGGTCAAGAGCCTTGCCGCCGGGGAGTCCTACGTCGAGGACGTCTCCTCGGAACGCATCCGCGCCGCCACCGAGGCCGGGACCTACCGGGCCACCGACTCCGTACGGGACTGCGGCGGCTTCGACGTCGCCGTCGTCACCGTCCCCACCCCGCTGCACGAGGGCACCCCCGACCTGCGCTACATCGAGGAGTCGGCCCGCGCCCTCGCCCGCTATCTCCGTCCCGGGGCCACCGTGGTCCTGGAGTCCACCACCTACCCCGGCACCACCCAGGAACTGTTCGGCCCCCTCCTCGAAGAGGGCTCCGGGCTCGTCGCCGGGGCCGACTTCCACCTCGGCTACAGCCCCGAGCGGATCGACCCCGGCAACCCCGTGTGGGGCTTCGAGCAGACCCCCAAGGTCGTCTCCGGCGTGGACGCGGCCTCCCTCAAGGCCGTCCAGGACTTCTACGACGGCCTGGTCGACACCACCGTCCCGGTCGGCTCGCCCAAGGAGGCCGAGCTCGCCAAACTCCTGGAGAACACCTTCCGGCACGTCAACATCGCCCTCGTCAACGAGATCGCGATGTTCGCCCGCCACCTCGACATCGACGTGTGGCAGGCCATCGACGCCGCCTCCAGCAAGCCCTTCGGCTTCATGCGCTTCACCCCCGGACCGGGCGTCGGCGGGCACTGCCTGCCCATCGACCCCTCGTACCTCTCCTGGCGCGTCCAGCGCGAACTCGGCCAGAGTTTCCGCTTCGTCGAGCTCGCCAACGACATCAACAACCACATGCCCGACTACGTCACCCGCCGCCTGGTCAACGCCTTCAACACCCGCAAGCGGGCCGTCAACGGCTCCCGGATCCTCCTCCTCGGCCTCGCCTACAAGAAGAACACCGGCGACGCCCGCGAGTCGCCCGCCCTGCGCATCTCCCAACTCCTCCTGGACATGGGCGCCGAGGTCCGGGCCGCCGACCCGCACGTGGTCGAGGGCCACCGGGTCGACCAGCGGCTCGTACGCGTCGACCTCACCGAGGAGGAACTCACCGCGGCCGACGCCGTCGTGCTGCTCACCGACCACGACGCCTTCGACTACGCACTCGTCGAGGCCCACGCCGACTACGTACTCGACTGCCGGCGCCGGCTGAGCGGTCCCAGGATCGAGGTGCTCTGACCCCATGCGGATCATCTGCGTCGCGGGCGCGCGGCCCAACTACATGAAGATCAAACCGGTGATGGACGCCCTGGAGGCCCGGGGCGCCGAGGTCGTCCTCGTCCACACCGGACAGCACTACGACCCGGCCATGAACGACGTCTTCTTCCACGACCTCGGCCTGCGCCCGCCCGACCACTTCCTCGGCGTGGGCTCCGGCAGCCACGCCACCCAGACCGGCCGGGTCATGACCGCCTTCGAACCACTCGTCGAGGAGCTCGCCCCCGACCTCGTCGTCGTGGTCGGCGACGTCAACTCCACCCTCGCCTGCGCCCTCGTCACGGCCAAGGCCGGCCCGCTGCTCGCCCACGTCGAGGCCGGGCTGCGCAGCCGCGACTGGTCCATGCCCGAGGAGGTCAACCGCGTCGCCACCGACCGGGTCAGCGACTACCTCCTCGCCCCCTCCCACGACGCCGCCGACAACCTGCGCGCCGAGGGCTACCGGGACGACCAGATCCACGTCGTCGGCAACGTCATGATCGACACGCTGTACGCCAACCGGGACCGGGCCAGGCGGTCTGGCGCCCTCGACGAACTCGGTCTCGCGGAAGGGGAGTACGGCCTCGTCACCCTGCACCGCCCCGCCAACGTCGACGACCCCGACATCCTCACCGGCCTCCTCAAGGGCCTCGGCGAGGTCGCCGCCCACTGCCCCCTCGTCCTGCCCGTGCACCCCCGCGCCGCGGAGAAACTGCGCGCGCTCGGCGTCCCCGGCGGCATCCGGCTCGTCCCGCCCGCCGGCTACCTCGACTTCATCGCCCTCCAGGCCGGCGCGCGGATCGTGCTCACCGACTCGGGCGGCGTCCAGGAGGAGACCACCGCCCTCGGCGTCCCCTGCGTCACCCTCCGGGACAACACCGAACGCCCGATCACCGTCGAGCAGGGCACCAACGTCCTCGCCGGCCGCGACCCCGACCGTATCCTCGCCACCGCCGTCCGGCTCCTCGACGACCCGCCGGAGCCGCGCCGGCCCGAACTCTGGGACGGCAGGGCGGGCGAACGCATCGCGGAGGTCCTGCTGGAGGGAGGAACCGCGGCCAACCGCCCCAGGCCCACCGACCACCGCTGAACCGCACACGTGGTGATCGCGAAGGGCTCACAACCCGGCGCGATCCCACCTATCCTCATCTGCGGGACGGCAGTTGAGCAGCCGCCCCACGGGGCCAGCAGGGGGGGAACGCCATGGACCTCGCAGAGATCTTCCGGGTCATGTGCCGGCGGTGGTACGTCCTCGTGCCCGGACTGCTGCTCACCGCCGGACTCACGGTGGGGGCATGGCTGCTCGTGCCCGTCTCGTACGAGTCGCAGAGCACCGTCGCCATGCTCAACTCCCGCAAGGGCGCGGCGGCGGACGGCAACCCCTTCCTCAGCATGGAGCCCTCGCTCACCGGCATGGCCGACAGCCTCGCCCGCAACGTCAACTCCGACGCCTCCAAGGCCGAGTTGAAGGAGCGGGGTCTCAGTCTGAAGTACGAGGCCAAGATCGCGGACAACGCCCAGGGGCCGCTGCTCTGGCTCACCGTGACCGGTGAGGACCGGCCGGCGGTCCTGAAGGGCAACAGGACGCTGATGGCCTTCACCGCCCAGCGCCTGAACGACCTCCAGGCGGAGCAGGCGGTGCCCGCGGACGCCATGATCCGGATCACCACGATCGTCCCGCCGCAGAACCCCGAGGCCCAGCTCAAGTCCAAGATCCAGAACCTGGTCATGGCCGCCGGCCTCGGCATCGTCCTGAGCCTGGTGGCCACCTTCTTCGCGGAGGCGCGCCGCCGGGGCCGGACCCCGGCGAAGCACCGCCAGGAGCCCGCCCGCACGCCGGACGCGGAGCCGGCTCCCGGGGCGAGCGCACCCGCCCGGCCCGCCGACCTGGGCGGAGACCTCGCGGACGGGCTCCTGACGGGCACGGACGGGCAGGCCGGCCACCCGGCCGTCGACCCGGTCGTCGACCCGGTCGTCGATCCGGCCGTCGATCCGGTCGGGGACGCGCGCGGCGACGCGCCCGACGCCCCGCCCGCCGGCGAGGGGGACCGGCGGCAGCCCGACCAGCCCACCGTGCAGCTCCCCGTCCTGCCCGTCGCCGAGCGGCGCCCCGCCAAGCGCCCGCCCTCCTGGGTGAAGTGACGAGGAGCCCACCTGTGGAGACCAGCGCCCCCGCGCCCGCCGCCGCTCCCGCGGCGGACGACGGCCCGGCGTCCCTGGGGACCAAGGTCCGCTCGGCCACCCGGTGGAGCCTGATCAACACCATGGTGATGCGGCTCGGCAACTTCGCCACCGGCATCGTCCTGGTCCGCTACGTCCTCGACCCGGCCGCCTGGGGCGTGTACGGCGTCGCCCAGACCGTCCTCATGGTGCTGCTCTCCGCCAACGAGCTCGGCGTCACCCTCGCCATCGTCCGCTGGGAAGGGGACGTACGGCGGTTCGCGCCCACCGTCCTCACCCTCGGCGCCCTCTCCAGCGGCCTGCTCTACCTCGCCCTGTTCGCCTCCGCCCCGGCCGTCGCCGCCCTCCTCGGCTCCTCCGAGGCCACCGCCGTACTGCGCGTGATGTGCCTGTGCCTGGTGCTGGACGGGCTCTCCCAGGTGCCCGCCGGCGTCCTCACCCGCGAGTTCCGCCAGGGCCGCCGGATGGTCGTCGACGCCCTCAACTTCGTCGTCAGCACCACCGTCACCCTGGTCCTCGCCCTCCAGGGCTGGGGCGCCATGAGCTTCGCCTGCGGTGCCGTCGCCGGCAACGTGGTGGCCCTCGCGGGGTGCGCGCTCGCCGCCCCCGGCATGCTGCGCTTCGGCTGGGACACCGCACAGGCCAGGGCCCTGCTCCGGTTCGGGCTGCCGCTCGCCGGCGCCAGCCTGCTGTCCCTCGCCGTCGTCAACGCGGACGCGATGATCGTCGGCGCGGTCCTCGGCAACGTCGCCCTCGGCTACTACATGCTCGCCTTCAACATGGCCGGCTGGCCGGTCCGCGTCATCTCCGAGACCGCCCGCCGGGTCGCCTTCGCCGGTTTCTCCCGCCTCGCCGACACCCCGAAGGCCCTCTCCGAGGGCTTCGCGCGGGCGCTCGGCGTCCTCATGACCGCCACCGTCCCGGCCTGCGTGCTGCTCGGCGGGCTCGCCGGACCCCTCGTGGAGCTCGTCTACGGGGCGAAATGGCGGCCCGCCGCCGAGGCTCTGCCCTGGCTGATGGCCCTCGGCCTCGCCCGGATCGCCGCCGAGCTCACGTACGACTGTCTCGTCGCCGTCGGCAGGCGCCGCTCGCTCCTGCTCATCCAGGGCCTGTGGCTGGTCACCCTCGTCCCGGTGCTGATCCTCGCGGCCCGCGCCGGGGGCATCGCGACCGTCGGCGCCGGCCATGTCGCCGTCGCCGGTGCGGTCGTCCTGCCCGCCTTCCTCCTGGCCCTGCGGCGCGGCGGCATCGCGGTCCGGGCGCTCGCCCGGGTCTGTCTGCGGCCGGTGCTCGGCGGCCTGCTCATGGCGGCCGCCGTCGTGCTGCTGCGGCAGCGTCTGGGGGAGGGGCCCGCCGCCCTGTGCGCCACCAGTGTCACCGGGCTCGTGTGCTACGGCCTGTGCGTGCTGCCCGGCCGCAGACTGGTGCGCGGCGCACTCGCCCGGCGGAGCCGGAGCCGGACGGACGCGCCGGCCGCGGACCGACCGCCCGCGGCGCACCGGGCGCCCGCGACGGACGGCGCGCCCACCCTTCCCCCCGTACCGGCGCAGAAGCGGCCGGCCGGCCCGGCCCACGAGCGATGAGGTGAGTCCCCTGGCCCGACCCGGCCGCCGCAAGGTCCTCGGAGCGGCACTGCTGAGCGCCGTCCTGCTCTTCTCCCTGTTCACCTTCACCGGACTCGGCCAGAAGGCGCTCTGCCTCGGCGGCGCCGCGCTGTGCGACTCGCGCGCCATCACCGCGCCCGGCGCCACCGCCCCGCCCCCCTCCCGGAGCGGCGGCGCGGACGGCAAGCCGCGCGCGCCGAAGGGCTGCGCGAGCCCCCGCGACTGCGGCTACCCGGACGAGACCACCACCGGCCCGCGGATCGCCACCCTCACCCCGCAGAACACCGGCAACGCCGCCATCCGTACCGACGGCACCGTCATCCGCGGCTGGGACATCACCGGCTCCCTCGACATCTACGCCAACGACGTCACCGTCATCGACAGCCGCATCACCTCCACCAACTGGTGGGGCATCAACCTGCGCCCCGGCTACTCCGGCCTGCGCGTGCTCCACACCACCATCACCGCCGTGCCCGGCAAGGGCCCGAACAACGGAGGTTCGGACTACGCGGTCTCCAACATGAGCACCAGCTCGGTCGAGGTCGGCCACTGCGACATCTCCGTCTTCGGCGACGCCCTGTCGATGGGGCAGGGCAACCTGCACGACAACTACGTCCACGACATCACCCCGTACAAGAACCTCGACGGCGAGTGGCAGCACACCAACGCCGTCATCAGCAACGGCGGCGGCAAGGGCAAGCTGATCATCCGTCACAACACGCTGCTCAACCCCACCCCGGTCGAGAAGGGCGCCTCCGCCGCCATCGGCCTCTTCGCCGACAGCGCGCCCGTCACGCACACCGTCGTCGACGACAACTGGCTGGCGGGCGGCGCCTACACGCTCTACGCCGGCGGCAAGGACTCGGCCGGCATCGAGGTCACCGACAACGTCTTCTCGCCGCAGTACTACCCGGCCGGCGGCAAGTACGGGGCCGTCGCCTACTGGAACCCCACGGGCCAGGGCAACGTCTGGCGCGGCAACCGGATGGCGGACGGAACACCGGTGGTCCCCACCCAGCCGTGATTCATGAGATCGGCTGATAAATCCCCTCCGCACGGCTACGGTTGACCGCGACCGACCCACCCTGCCTCCCTTGACCCCAGGTGGTTGATGCGATGTCCGGCCTCCGTGCCCTCCGCGATCGTTTCGTCGACGCGCCCGACTCCCTCGGCGAACGGTTCCGCGCGGCCCGCTGGGAGCGGTTCCGGTCCTGCTTCCCCCACATCGACGGCATGCGGGTGGTGGACCTCGGCGGCACGGCCGAGAACTGGCTCCGCTCCCCGCTGCGGCCCAAGCACCTCCACCTGGTGAACCTGGAGGCGCACCCGGCCGAGCTGCCCGACTGGATCACCGCCGAGACCGCCGACGTCACCGACCCGGGCATCCCCGGGAAGCTGGGCGAGTTCGACCTGGTCGTCTCCAACTCCACCATCGAGCACGTGGGCGGACCCAGCCAGCGGCGCCGCTTCGTCGCCGCCATCGAGCGTCTCGCCCCGCTGCACTGGGTGCAGACGCCCTACCGCTACTTCCCGGTGGAGCCGCACTTCCTCGCGCCCGGCTTCCAGTTCCTCCCGCTGGCCGCCCAGGCCAAGCTGGTCCGGCACTGGCCGCTCACCCACAGCCGCCCCGCCACCCCGGAGGAGGGCATGGACGCGGTCCTCAACATCGAACTGCTCACCCGCGCCGAGATGCGCTACCTCTTCCCGCACTCCGTCATCCTCAGCGAGCGGGTCGCCGGACTCACCAAGTCGCTCACGGCCGTGCGCGCCACGGCGCGTGCGTAGCCTGCTCAGGGGCCCCTGGGAGCTGCTGAAGCGGCTCTTCGGCTGGCTCGTGCTGTACGAGCTGCGCAACAAGCTCCTGCTCGCGCCCACCGCCCGGCGGCTGCGCCGCTTCGAGGACGCCGAGACCGCCCGGCTCGCCCGTGAGCTCGCCGGCGAGCTCGGCCGCCGTCCCTCGGCCAGGGTCGCGACCGTCATCGCCACCCACCGGCGGCCCGAGGCGCTGCTGCGGGCCGTGCGCTCCGCCCTGGAGCAGACCGTCCGCGACCAGGTCGTCCTCGTCGTCGACGACGGCGCCGGTCTTCCCGAACTCCCCGCCGATTCCCGCCTGTTCGCGGTGTCCCTCGGCCGCAACACCGGCGTGGCGGGTGTGGTGCGCAACGTCGGCATCCGGCTGACCTCGTCGGCGTACGTCGCCTTCCTCGACGACGACAACCTCTGGGAGCCGACCCACCTCCAGGAGGCGCTCGCCGTCCTGGAGGCCCCCGGCGGCCCCGACGGCGTCTACACGGCCCTGCGGCGCCTGCGGCCGGACGGCACCGAGCTCGACGTCCTGTCGGTGCCCTTCGACCGGCGCAGGGCCGCCCACGAGGCCTTCCTCGACACCAACGCCTTCGTCGCGCGGCGCGTCCCCGCCCTGCGCTTCAGCAGGCTGCGGCGCACCCCCGAGGTGCTGCCCCGGGAGGACTGGGAGCTGATCCGCCGCTACGCCCGCAGGCACCGCGTGATCCACCTGCCCCGGCCCACCGTGCGCTATCTGGTGAACCCGGGGAGCTTCTACACCTCGTGGGGCGACTGAGGCCCGCGCAGCAGGGCCGCGACCGCGGCCCGCGCCGGCTCGCGGCCGAGCGCCGCCCGGGACAGCTCCCGCAGCAGCACCGCGCCGCGGAAGGCCGCGGTGGCGGCCAGGCCGTGGCGGCGCCGGTAGAGCCGCACCCGGTTGGCGACGAGCAGCGACCACAGGCGCGGCGAGATCCGCGAGTCGCCGCCGAGGTGGGTCGCCCGCGCGGAGGGCTCCAGCCGGGTCCGCAGGCCGAGGTCGCGGGCGCGCAGGCAGTACTCCGTCTCCTCCGAGTAGAGGAAGAAGGACTCGTCCCATGGCCCGCAGGCCGCCACGCACTCCCGGGACAGCGCCATCAGCGCCCCGGTGGCCCAGTCGGCGCAGGTCCGCCCGGTGTAGGCGGCCGGGGTGGTGACCAGCTCGCTCCAGCGCGGGAACCGGCCCGCCCTGCGGTTGCCGAGGACCGCCTCGCCCAGAGCCCGGGTGAGGCTCGACTCGCGGCGCAGGGAGTGAACGAGGGTGCCGTCCTCCTCGTGGAGCAGCGGCACCGAGATCCCGACCCGGCCGCCGTCCGGCAGCGGTGTGCCGAGGGCCTCCACCAGCGCCGCCGCGCAACCCTCGCCCATCCGGATGTCCGGGTTGCAGATCAGCACGGCCCGGTAGCCGTCCTCCTCCCGGGCCGCGGCGCGCAGGGCCGCGTTGACGCCGAAGGCGTAGCCGCCGTTGCGGCCGGTCTCCACGACGGTGGCGTCGGGGGCGTGCGCGCGGACCACGGCGACGGTCTCGTCCGAGGAGTCGTTGTCGGCGACGACGAGCCGCCAGTCCAGCCCTTTCATCCCCGCCGGGAGGGAGTCGAGGAAGCCCGGCAGCACCCGGGCGCTGTTCCAGGTGACGACGAGGACGACGACCGGACCGGTCGACTCCGTTGCTTGACAGGACATCAGATCTCCACGAGACGAGGGGCGTCGGGCGTACGGGCGGGTGGTGGCGCGGGCGCGGCGGGCACGGGCCCGTCGCCCGCCGGCTTCCCGGACGCCTCCCGCCGTACGAAGCCGAGACAGCTGCCGCCCGCCCCGAGCAGCAGGAAGAACACCCCGGCGAACATCGGGAAGCTCAGGGTGTCGAAGGTGGCGCCGACCACGAGTGCCACCATCGCCGAGGCGAAGAAGGCCTGCCCGAGCTCCCGGTCCGACTCCGAGCGGGCGAGCCGCCGGATCGCGCCCCCGTTGTGGACTCCGGAGAGCCCGAGCAGCAGCAGACAGGCGGCGCCGAGCGCGCCCAGCTCGGCGAGGGTGAGCAGATACTGGTTGTCGGTGAAGAAGTAGCGCTCCGGGGTGAAGGTGCCGAAGCCCCGCCCGAAGAGCGGATCCTGCACGAAGTACTCGTAGATCTTGGGGTACTTGACGGTCCTGGCCTGGGTGCTGCTGTCGGCGTTGCCGAGACTGCCCGAGAAGAGCCCCGTGATCGTCCCGATCAGTCCCGGCACCAGGACCTTGAACAAGGCCACCGCCCCGCACAGGATCCCGATGGCCGCCCACCGCCGCTCGGGCTTCCAGCGGGGCAGCATCACCAGGACGACGATCAGGACACCGATGATCGAGGTCCGCGACACCGTCAGCGGCAGCCCGCCCCCGAGCAGCACCACCGGCGCCCAGCGCCGGAACCTCCCCAGATGCCTGCGCGCCGGGTCGAAGGCGTACCAGATCGCGAACGGCAGCAGGATCGCCAGCATGCCGCTGAACTCCAGCGGATGGGCGGTGAGCGAACGGGGCCGGGTGAAGGAGCCGCGGTCGAGGACCGCGACGCTCGCCACGCTGGAGTTGAGGCCCGGGACGCGCAGCGAGTCGGCGATGTTGGTCCCGGTGACGAAGTCGTACAGGCCGAGCGCCGCCACCACCGAGCCCATCACGACCAGGCGGCGCAGCAGCACGTCCAGGCGCCCCCGGTCCTGGATCCCGGCGGTCGTCAGCACGATCAGCGACACCCACACCAGCAGCACGATCAGCCCCCGGTCGGCCGCCAGGATCTCCTTCTGCGAGCTGATCCGGTCCTGGTTCGCGACGTACGACATCAGGACGACGAGGGCGAGCACCAGGACCACGTTCCGCATCGTGCGGGTGCCGGGCGCCGGGGCGATCCGGCCCGTGCACCAGGTCGCCAGGTACCAGAACAGGCCGAGGAGCGCGAACACGTTGGCCGGGGTGCCGGCACCGCCGAGCGCGGGCAGCGCCAGGTTCGACGGCAGGAACAGGGCGAGCGCCAGATAGCCGGTGAGCACCGCCGTGGCGTCCAGCGGCCTCGTCAGCAGCCGGCGCACCCGGCCCGCCCCTGGCCGCGGCACCGGAGGAGTGGCGTGCCGCCCCGGCAGGCCCCGGGCCCGGCGACGGGCCCCCGACCACGCCTCCACCACGAAGGACAGCAGAAAGGCGGCGGTCACCCCGAAGACGATCACGGCCGCGACCTTCTGGTAGCGGGACTTGGGCTGCGCGACCGGCTTCTGCGGCGGCACGATGTGCGCCGACCGCACGTAGTACCCGTCCGGCACCCGGGCCTGCTCCTGCAGCGCCCGCAACTGCTCCTCGGCGTACTCCGTGATCCTGCGGGTCTCCTGAAGGACCTTCGCCCGGTCCTCGCCCTTGACCGTCAGGGTCAGCAGCGGCCCCTCCGCGTGGGCGGCGAAGTCGACCGTGTACTCGTCGGTGACACCGTGGCCGCGCAGCACCACCACCGTCTCCGGCGACTGCAACGCCCGGATCAGCACATCGGCCGTGCCGATCAGCGAACCGCTCGCGTACGCCAGCGGGTTGCCGTAACCGGGCGCCGGCCGGGCCACCCGGCTGGAGTTGAGCAGCGCCAGCTGGCTCTGCGACTCGTACGTCACGGGGACGGTCCGGTAGAGGTAGCCGCCCGCGACCAGACCGATCAGGGTCAGCGGCACCATCACGTACCAACGCCTGGCCAGCACACGGAAGATCTCGGCGATGCTCACGAACCCTCCCCCGGTTCCCCTCGGAGCTGCCAGTATCGGTGCCGATGCCACCGCTGCCCGCCACCACCGACCACGCCGCGCAGACCCCCGAGGGACTCGCCCGCGTGCTGCTGCGCCGCTGGTACGTCCTGGTCCTCGCCGCCCTCGTCACCGCGGCCGCCTGCTATCCGGCGCTGCGGCCCGCGCCGCGCTACCAGAGCTCGGCGGTGCTCGTGGTGAAGCCGCCGCGCACCGACAACCAGCCCAACCAGCTGACCAACCTCCAGCCCTCGCTCGCCATGGTGTCCTACGCGGTCGTCCAGCGGCTCCGGTCCCCGGCGGGACGCGCCGAGCTGCGCGCGGCCGGCGTGCACGGCACCTACCGGCTCACCCCCCGCAACAGCGGCACCAGCGCCACCCCGTACTACTCCATCCCCACCCTCCAGGTCGAGGCGGAGCAGCCCGCGCCCGAGGACGCCGACCGCGTGGTGCAGACGATCATCGCGGTCTACGGCCGCCATCTGGACGCCCTCCAGCGCGAACAGGGCGTGCCGGCCACGCACCTCCTCACCGTCGACCTGGTCAACCGCCCCGGCACCGTCGCCCTGCCCCCCAACCGGACCCGGGCGCTCGCCGGGGTGGGGCTGCTCGGCACGCTCACGGGCGTGATGGCGGCACTGTGGACGGAGCGGTACGCGACGGCGCGCCGCCGTCGTCGCCCCGGCCCCGGCCCCGGCCCCGGCTCCGTCCCCGGCCCCGAGGTCAGTGCGCCGCACCGTACTCCGTGAGACGGCCGTCCCGCTCCTCGTACAGTTCGCCGGTCTCCGGGCACTCCCACACGCCGGGCCGCTCGGCGTGCGCGGTCAGCCGGACGCCCGCCCTGCCGACCCAGCCGACCTGTCGGGCCGGTACCCCCGCCACCAGGGCGAAGTCGGGCACGTCGGCGGTCACCACCGCGCCGGCCGCGACCAGCGCCCAGCGGCCGATGGTCACCGGCGCCACGCACACCGCGCGGGCGCCGACCGCGGCCCCGTCCCCGATCCGCACGGCCACCGGCTCCCAGTCGCCGCCCCGCTTCAGCCTGCCGTCGGGGGAAACGGCCCGCGGGTTGTGGTCGTTGGTGAGGACCACCGAGGGGCCGATGAACACGCCGTCGCCGAGCTCCGCCGGCTCGTACACCAGGGCGTGGTTCTGCAGCTTGCAGTTGTCGCCGATGACCACGCCGGGGCCGACGTAGGCGCCCCGGCCCACCACACAGTTCTCGCCCAGGCGCGCGTCCTCGCGGATCTGGGCGAGCTCCCACACGCTGCTGCCGGCACCGACGACGGCCTTCTCGTCGACCTGGGCGGTGGGCTGGACCCGGTAGTTCACTGATGTGCCTTTCTTACGGAGAGAAACGAAGTCGATCGCCGGCGGCCCGCCCCCGGCCCGGACCCGGACCCGGACTAGATCCCACGGCGCTTCCACGACTGCCACCACAGCCACTCGCGGGCCCGGTCCGCCACCGCCGAGAGCACCAGCGGCTGGAGGTACGGCATGGTCCGCGCGCCGATCCGCCGCCGCAGCCGCAGCGCCCGGTACTCCGGCAGCGACTCGGCGTCGGGCCGGCACGCGCGGGCGAAGGCCACGAGCTCGTCGACCGGCACCACGTCCGTGCGCCCCCGGTCGTACGCCCGGTACGCCCGCCGCAGCGCGTGGCGGGCCAGGCGGGTGTTCACCAGGGCGGCCAGCCGGTCGGCCTGCGGGAGCCGGTCGGCGCACTTGTCGAGGACCGAGGCGAACGCCGCCCGCCGCTGCCGGATGTCGTCGAGCTGCCCGCCGAAGTCGGTGGTGGACATGTTGTCGCCGTGCACGCGGTAGAACGCCTGGTCCGCCCCGCGCACATAGCCGACGTCGGCGTGGGCGGCGAGCCGCATCCACATCTCGATGTCGCCGGCGTGCGGCAGCTCCGGGTCGTAGCCGCCCACCTTCTTCTGCAGGCTGGTGCGGACCACCACCTCGGGTGAGGTGATGCAGCCCGTGCCCTCGCGGAAGCGCCGCTCCAGCCACCAGTGGCCCGGGTAGACCACGGAGCCGGTGCTCCGGGTGCGGGCCGCCGGGAGCGGCCCGCCGTGCCGGAAGCGCAGCGGCCTGCCGTAGCAGAAGCCCGCCTCCGGATGGGCGTCGAGCAGGGCGACGGCCCGTACCAGCGCCCCCGGGACCAGCCGGTCGTCGGCGGACAGCAGGACGACGTAGTCGCCGTCCGCCCACTCCAGCAGGCCCTCGTTGTACGTGGCGATGTGGCCCTTGTTGGTCGCGTGGACCCGCACCTCGATCCTCGGGTCGGCGGCGGCCAGCTTCGCGGCCACCTCCGCCGAGTCGTCGGGCGAGGCGTCGTCGATGATCAGCACCCGCACGTCGAGGCCGGGCTGTTCGTCGAGCACGCTGCGCACGCAGTCGGCCAGGAAGTGGCCGTACTTGTAGCAGGGGATGACGACGCTGACTGAGCTCATGTGCTGCGGTCCCCGGTTCCGGTCGGGGTCAGCCGGTCGTGAAGACCGGGCCGACCCAGTAGTTCGTCGAGTTGTAGGAGCTGCTGGGGAAGACGGTCGAAGCGCCGTACCGGTACAGGCCGTTGCGGCTGCCCGTCGCGTCGGCCGGGGCGGACAGCGGGTAGGTGAGGTGGGCTCCCGCGAAGTAGCCGCTGTCGGCCGCGTAGTTGCCGTTCGGAGCGTGGTACGACACCACATAGGTGGTCCCGGCGGTGATGGCGACGGGGGTGGCGAAGGTCAGTTTCTGCCAGCCGGTGGCGGTCTCGTCGGTGAAGGTGCCGGTCGCCAGCAGGGTGCCGTCCTCGGTCCACAGGCTGCCCGTGTGGGTGCCGGTGTTGGTGGCGCCCTTGTAGAAGGTGACGCCGGTGACCTTGCCGGGCAGCGAGGACCGGAACCGGGTGCCCAGCTCCAGGGAGTTGGCGTCGCCGGTCTCGGCCGCCTTCGCCGGCACCGTCTGCGCGTTCCACAGGGTGCAGGGGCACGCGGCCGGTGGCGGTGTCGCGCTCGTGGTGAACGTCCAGGTCACCGGGTCGGCCATCGCGTTCCCCCACAGGTCGGCGGCCTGCACGGACACCGTGTACGGGGTGTCGAGGGCGAGCTGGCTGTTGAGGGTGAAGGCGGCGGTCCTGCCGTCGCCGTCGAGGGTGGCCCGGCCCGGGACGGCGGTGCCGCCGGGGCCCTTCACTGTGAACACCAGGGTGCCGCTGTCGACGGCCCGGTCGAAGGTCGCGGACAGCGGGGCGGTGATCGACACCCCGGTCGCACCCGGGGCCGGGGTGCGGGCGGTCACGACGGGCGGTGTGGTGCTCGCCGACCCGGTCTCCAGGACGGCGTCCACCCAGTAGTTGCTGCCGGATGAGGCCTGTGACGGGAAGCCGCTGGTCGCACCGTACTTGTAGACGCCGTTGCCGCCGTCGGTGCCCGACTGCAGCGCCGTCAGCGGGGCCAGGCCCGCGCTCTTGTCGGTGAAGTAGCCCGCGTCGAAGGCGTATCCGCCGCGGGGTGCGAAGTAGGAGGCGATGTACGTGGTGTTCGCCTTCACCGGGACCGGGTTCGCGAACGTCAGCTGCTGCCAGCCGGACGCGGTCTCGTCGGTGAAGGTGCCGGTGGCCAGGAGCCGGCCGGAGGCGGACCACAGACTGCCCGTGTGCGTCCCGGTGTTGGCGGCGCTCTTGTAGAAGCGGACGCCGGTGATCGTGCCGGGAACCGAGCTGCGGATCTTCACGCCCAGCTCGACGGAGCTGCCGTCGCCGCCGTTGGGCTTGGCGGGCGCCGCCGAGGCGGGCCACACCGTGCACGGGCATTCCTGCTCGGCCACGGTCAGCGGCACGGTGGTCACGGCACCGATGTTGACGCTGTCGTCGACCGCGCGGACCTTCAGCTGCACCGGGCCCTGGGTCATCGGCGTCCAGGTGTGGCTCCAGGAGCCGGTGCCCTCGGCCGCCCGCCAGGTGGTGCCGCCGTCGGTGGAGACCTCCACCCGGGCCACCACTCCGCCGCCGGTGTCGGCGGCGGTGCCGGTGACGGTGATCTGCCGCTGCGCCGGGACGGAGGCGTTCGGGGCGGGGCTGGTGACGGTGACGGCCGGGCCGGTGGTGTCGGTGGAGGCCGAGGCCGGAACCAGACCGGACTGCAGGGTCTTCGGCTGGAGCCCCATGTCGGCGAGGATGTTCACGGTGGCCTGCTGCATCCGCTTGTCCTCGGTGACGACCCCGCCGGCCGGGTCGGCCGTCGGCACGTTCGTCAGACCCCACGACCACTGCACGGTGCCGGTGCCGAAGACCAGCGCCTTCGACGTCTGGTCGCGGAAGGCGACCAGGCTGTGGGTGGCGGTGCCGTTGCCGTAGTTGTTGCCCCAGTCGAGCAGGTAGTTCCCGTCGGTGATGTCGAGCGTGGTCGACGACAGCCGGATCTGGCCCGCCGGACGGCTCGCGTTCTCGATGTCGCTGTTCCACTCGTAGCCGAGCGTCCCGGCCGGGAAGGTGGCGACCTGATGGCCCGTCAGGCTCGCGACCGACGTGTTCCGCCACAGCCGCATCCGCGCGAACGCCGCCGGCACGGTGATGGAGTCGTTGCGCGGCCCGTTCACCTGGAACAGCGAGCCGGTGAGCATGTTCTGCGGGCGGTAGGGCTCGCCCTCCTTGGTGCTGTCCGGGTCCATCCACGTGCCCGTCCACACGTTGCTCGGATCCGGAATCCCGTTCGGCGTCGGGAACTTGAGCTTGGTCTCCTTGTAGCAGACCAGGGTCCGGTTCGCCGTGTTGCTGCCGTCGATGCTCGGCTCCAGGCGGGTCTTCCAGAAGATCTCGTTGCCCGCGAAGAACGTCTGGTGCTGCCCGGCCTTGCGGGCGCCCAGGACGTCGGTGAACTGCTCCTGCGTCCAGTACTCGTCGTGCCCCTGGGACATGAACATCTTGTGGTTCGCGAGCAGCGTGGCGCCCCGGGTGGCGGTGTCCAGGCCGGATATGTAACTCAGGTCGTAGCCGTTGCGCTCCAGCCAGGCGATCATCATGTACTCGGAGCCGTAGATGCCGTTCTCGCCGCCGATGTCCATCGGCCGGTTGTAACTGACCTTGTACGCCCGCCCGTCCGGCGCGGGGCCCTGCCCGTCGTACAGGTTGGTGCCGCCCCAGTCGTTGTACGCCTGCCAGGTCTGGTCGGAGGTCTGCACCACGATGTCGGAGCGGCTGGTGTCGTCGCGCACCACGAACGGGTACGGCATGAGCCCGTTGCCGTCGGCCTGGTCGAAGTTGGCGATGTACAGGCCCGAGACCGCGTCGGCGGGCACCGTCCAGCTCGCTGTGGTCGGCCAGTTGCCGCAGTCCATCAGGCCCGTCGGCTGGTCCTTGAGACAGGCGGGCCGCTGCGTGCCGTAGGTGGCCGGATAGGTCTGCGCGGCCTGCGCCGGGGTCGACATCAGCCGGGCGCCGTCACCGCCGTACCAGCCGAGCCGGTAGATCTTCACGTGGTACGGGGCCGGTGACTGCACCTTGAACGACAGGGTCTCGCCGGCCTGGAGGCTCATCTTGGTGGGGAATCCCGCGATGTCGCCCCAGGAGCTGCCGGCGAACCAGTCGTGCATGGGCGTGCCCGGCTTGGAGTTCTCGCAGACGATCGGGTTGCCGCCCGGGCCGCAGGGATCGGCGAGCGCGGTCGCGTTCCCGGCGGGCGGCAGGAATATCGCGGCCAGCGCCGCGGCCAGGGCGAACACGGCGCCTCTGACCCGGCGACGGTGGTGGTGGGGCATCGCTGGACCTTTCACGGGCAGTACAGGACCCGGCCCGCGGCCGGGTGGGGGAGCGGGCCCTCAGGCGAGGGCGTTCACCAGCGCGTCCACGACCCGGCGCTGCTGGTCGTGGGTGATCTGCGGGAAGAGCGGCAGCGACAGGATCTCCTCGGCGGCGCGCTCGGCGTGCGGGAAGTCACCGCGGCGGTAGCCGAGATCGCGGTACGCGGGCGTCAGATGCACCGGGGACGGATAGTGCACGCCCGCCCCGATGCCGCTCGCGTTCAGCTTGCCGACCACCTCGTCGCGGTCCGTCCCGGGCACCCGCACCACGTACAGGTGCCACACGTGGACGTTGCCGTCGGCCGTGGCGGGGCGGACCACCCGGCCGGCCTCGGCGAGCGGGCCGAGCAGTGCGTCGTAGCGGGCCGCCGCCGCCCGCCGGGCCTCGTTGCCGGCGGCGAGCCGGCGCAGCTTCGCCCGCAGCACCACGGCCTGGAGGCCGTCCAGGCGGCTGTTGAAACCGGGCACGTCGTGCCGGTACTTGTGCACCCCGCCGTGGTTGGCGACCGCCCGCACCAGGGCGGCGGCCTCGGCGTCGTCGGTGAGGACCGCGCCCGCGTCCCCGTAGGCGCCCAGGTTCTTGCCCGGGTAGAAGCTGGTGGCGGCGATCCCCCCGCTGCCCGGGGTACGGCCGTGCCGGCTCGCGCCCTGGCTCTGGGCCGCGTCCTCCACGATCCGCACGTGCCCGGGCAGGCCCTCGGCGAGCGCGGCGACATCCGCGCACTGCCCGTACAGGTGGACCGGCACCACCGCGCGGGTGGCCGCCCCGATGGCGCCCCGGGCGGCCCGGGGGTCGATCAGCAGGGTGTCGGGCTCGCAGTCGACCAGGACCGGCCGCGCCCCGGTCCGGGCGACGGCGCCCGCGGTGGCGATGAAGGTGTTCGCGGGCAGCACGACCTCGTCGCCCGCTCCGACCCCGCTCGCCCGCAGGGCCAGCTCCAGGGCGTCGGTGCCGTTGGCGACGCCCACGCAGTGGCCGACGCCGCCGAAGCGCGCGTACTCCCGCTCGAACTCCCCGACCTCCTCGCCGCCGATGAACGCGGTGTCCGCGAGGACCCGGTCGAAGCCGGCGCGTATCTCGTCGGCGACCTCCGCGTGGGCGGCCCGCAGGTCCACCAGGGGTATCTGGTCCATCAGCCGTTCACTCCTCGTACCGGGATCCTGGCGGCGTCGTCCGCCGTGAGCTGTTCGAGCGCCGGGGCGGCCGCCGCGCGCAGCCGGCGGGCCGGGGAACCGGCCCACACCTCGCCCGGCGGCACGTCGGCGAGGACCACGGAGCCCATGCCGACCAGGGACCAGTCCCCGACCGCCACGCCCTCCCGGACCAGCGCGCCCGCGCCGACGTAGGCGCCCCGGCCGATCCGGGCGCCGCCGCCGAGCCGTACCCCTGAGGCGAGGGTGGCCAGGTCCCCGACCTCGTCGTCATGGGTGAGGACCGTCTGCGGCATGACCGCCACATGGCGGCCCACCCGCACGGACGCCGTCAGCACGGTGTGCGCGAGCAGCACCGTGCCCCGGCCGACCGACGAGCTCGCCGACACCACGGCCGTCGGGTGCACCACCGTGGTGTAGCGGTGCTCGGGCAGGCCGAGCCGCCGCACCAGACGGGCGCGGGAGGCGTGGTCGCGCGGATTGCCCACGCAGACCACGAAGGACGCGTCCTTCAGCTGGGGCACCCGCTCCGTACCGCCGAGCACGGGCACCCCGTCCAGGACGACACCGTGCAGCGCCGGATCGTCGTCCAGATGGCCCGCGAGCGGCAGGCCGGCGGCGAGGGCGGCCTGCGCGGTCTCCCGCGCGAAGCCACCCGCGCCGATGATCACCAGCCGGCCGCTCACGGACGCGCCGCCGCGTCCGGCCCGTTCACGTCCGGAGCCGCCGCTTCCGGCCCGGCGGCTTCCCGCTCGGCCTCGCCCCGCGCCGCCGCTTCCGGCCCGGCGGCTTCCCGTCCGGCCTCGCCCCGCGCCGCCGCTTCCGGCCCGGCCGCTTCCCGCTCGGCCCGGCCCCGCGCCGCCGCTTCCCGCCCGGCCACCTCCCGCAGCACCGCGACCACCCGGTCCTGCTGCGCCTCGGTCATCGTGTGGAACAGCGGCAGGATCAGCGAGTCACGGCTGATCCGCTCGGTCACCGGCAGCGGCCCGGCCGGGTGTCCGGCGTAGGCCGGTTCGAGATGGCTCGCCATGATGCCCCGGCGGGCCGAGATCCTCGCCTCCGCGAGGATCCCGAGCAGCGCGTCACGGCCCACCGGGAAGTCCTCCGCGAGCAGCACCCAGTACGACTGGAAGTTGCCCCGCCCGTACGCCGGGTCCCGCACCGGCTCCAGACCCGGCACGTCCGCCAGCAACTCCCCGTACCGTGCCGCGAGTTCCCGGCGCCGCGCCACCATCGCGTCCAGCTTCTCCAGCTGGGCGAGGCCCACCGCGGCCTGGATGTCGGTCATCCGGTAGTTGAACCCGGTCTCCAGATAGCTCTCCAGGACCGGTGTGCCGCTCGCGTGCCGCTCGGCCGCCGACACGTTCATCCCGTGCTCGCGCAGCCGCCGCAGCCGCGCCGCCCACTCCGCGTCGTCGGTGGTGACCATGCCGCCCTCGCCGGTGGTCAGCAGCTTGCGCGGATGGAACGACCAGGCCGCGAGCAGCGCGCCCGTGCCGACCGAGACACCGTCGACGGTGGAGCCGATCGCGCAGGCCGCGTCCTCCACCAGCGGAAGGCCCCAGTCCGCGCAGGCGGCCCGCAGCGCGGACACATCGGCGGGCACCCCGCCCTGGTGGACCAGGAGCACCGCCTTCGTACGGCCGGTGCGCACGGCGTCCACACCGACCGCTGTCAGATTGCCCGTGGCGAGGTCCACGTCCGCGAAGACCGGCACCGCGCCCACGTACCGTACGGCGTTGGCGGTGGCGATGAAGGACAGCGACGGGACCACCACCTCGTCGCCGGGGCCGAGCCCGAGGGCGAGCAGCGCCAGGTGCAGCGCCGTCGTGCAGGAGCTGACGGCCACCCCGTGCCGGGCGCCGACCCGCTCCGCGAAGGCCCGCTCGAAGGCGGCGACCCGCGGGCCCTGCGCCACCCAGCCGGACAGCACCGTGTCGGAGGCCGCCTTCGCCTCCTCCTCGCCCAGCCAGGGCACCATCACGGGGATCCGCGCGGGCCCGTCGGCCGCCTTCTCCGCGTCCGCCTTGTCCGCGTCCGCCTTCCGCGAGGCCGCCCGCTCGGCGTCCGTCGCCGTCGCGCCCTTTTCGGCCCGCCACCAGGCCACCAGGTCCTCGAGGCCGGTCCGCAGGTCGATCTCCGCCTTGAAACCGAGCCGCTCCTCGGCGAGCCGGGTGTCGGCGAGCCGCCGGGTCACCCCGTTGACCGCGCGCGCCGGACCGTGCACCGGCTCCAGACCGGAGCCCATCACCTCCAGCAGCGTGTCGGCCAGCTCGCGCAACGACGTCTCGGTGGCGCTCGCCACGTTGAACACCTCGTCGGTGACGTCCGCGCGGGCGGCCAGGACGTTGGCGCGCGCGATGTCCCGGACGTCGACGAAGTCCATCGTCTGCGTCCCGTCCCCGAGGATCAGCGGCGGCTCGCCCGCCTCGATCCGCTCCATCCAGCGGATCAGCACCTCGGTGTACAGGCCGTGGATGTCCATCCTCGGCCCGTACACGTTGAAGTAGCGCAGGGCCACGTAGTCCAGGCCGTACATGGCGTGGAAGCTGCGCAGCATGCCCTCGTTGAAGGCCTTGGCCGCCCCGTAGAACGTGTCGTTGTTGTACGGGTGGTGGCGCTCGCCGGTCGGAAAGGACTCGGCGAGCCCGTAGACGGAGGCCGAGGACGAGGCGATCACCTTCTCCACGCCGGCCGCCGCCGCGGCCTCCAGCACGTTGAACGTGCCGTCGACCATCACCTCGTTGGCGAGCCGCGGCTCCTCCGCGCACTGGGTGATGCGGATCGCCGCCAGATGGAAGACCAGGTCCGCGCCCGCGGTCACCCTCCGCACGGTCGCCACGTCCCGGATGTCGCCCTCGACGAGCTCCACGACCCCGCTGCCCAGCGCCCCCGCCAGGTTGGCACGTCGGCCGCGCACCAGGTTGTCGAGCACGACCACCTCGCGCGCCCCACCCTCGACCAGCAGGTCCGTCACATGGGAGCCGATGGTGCCGGCACCGCCGGTGACCAGGATCCGCTTGCCCCGAATGTCGCTCAACGCCGTTCTCCCGCCGCTTCGTTCGCGTTCCTCGGCGACCGGTCGCCGCCGGTCCGCAGGCCGACGACCGCACCACGGAACGCAAGGCTCCGCGAGGCCGCCTCCAGAATGTCCAGGACCCTCAGGCCCGCCCGCCCGTCGGTCAGCGGCGCCCGCCGCTCCGAGATCGCCGCGGCGAACTCGTCGACCATGGCGCGCAGCGCCTCCCGCTCCCCGAGCGCCGGCGCGATCATGTCGCCGCTCCGGTACGAGATCAGGGCCTCCCGGCGCTCGTCCGCCCCCAGGTCCTGGGGGGTCGCCAGGTCCACCCCGCGGTCGAACACCGCCACCCGCTGGGCCGGGTTGAGGTCGTCCCAGATCAGGGTGCGCTTCGAGCCGCCGACCATGGTGGTGCGGACCTTGGTGGGCGAGAGCCAGTTCACGTGTACGTGGGCGATGGCCCCCGTGCTGAGCTGGAGCGTGAGGTACGTGATGCAGTCCCGGCCCGCACCGATCGGATCCGCGCCGTGCGCGGCGACCGCGACCGGCTCCACGTGCTCGGGCAGGATGAAGTCGAGGATGGACAGGTCGTGCGGGGCAAGGTCCCACAGCACGTCGATGTCCTTCTGCACCAGACCCAGGTTGATCCGCACCGAGTCCACGTAGTGGACGTCCCCTAGCGCCCCCTCGTGCACCAGCTCCCGGATCTTCGCCACGGCCGGGGTGTAGCAGTAGGTGTGGTCGCACATCAGGGTCAGCCCGCGCTCCTCCGCCTCGGCGACCAGGCGCGCCCCGTCGGCGTAGGTGGTGGCGAGCGGCTTCTCGACGAGGACGTGCTTGCCCGCGCGCAGGGCGGCGAGCGCCACGTCCAGGTGGGTGCCGGCCGGGGTGGCGACGGCGACCGCGTCCACGGCCGGGTCGGCCAGCACCTCCGCGTAGTCGGCGGTCGCCTGGACCGTGGAGTAGCCGCCGAGGACCCGCTGGGCGCGCGTGACGTCGAGGTCGCACAGCCAGCGCAGCCGGAACCGGTCGCCGGCCTGGAAGTTGCGCACCAGGTTCGGGCCCCAGTAGCCGGCGCCGATGACGGCGACGCCCAGGGGCTGTCTCGTCGGGGCCCGCTCTGGCCGCTCCTCGGCGCGGTCGGCATCGTTCAACGTGTGTCCCCCCAGGTCGGTGTGATGGCGGCGCGCACCTCAGTACGCGCCCGTTCCGCGCAGGACCGCGGGGCCGGTGCGCAGCAGGATCACCGCGTCGAGGCCGAGCGACCAGTTGTCCACGTACGCCAGGTCCAGCCGCACGGCCTCCTCCCACGGCAGGTCGGAGCGGCCGCTGACCTGCCACAGGCCCGTGAGCCCCGGTTTGACGAGCAGCCGGCGCCGGACCTCGTGGCTGTAGCCGGCGACCTCCTCGGGCAGCGGCGGGCGCGGCCCGATCAGTGACATGTGGCCGCCCAGCACGTTGATCAGCTGGGGCAGTTCGTCCAGCGAGTAGCGGCGGAGCGTGGCGCCGACCCGGGTCACCCGCGGATCGTCGCGGACCTTGAACAGCAGCCCGTCGCTGTTGTGGTTGGCGTGCGCGAGCTCCGCCCTGCGGGCCTCCGCGTCGGGCCGCATCGTACGGAACTTCAGCATGGTGAACTGCCTCCCGTGCAGCCCCACCCGCACCTGTCGGAAGAGCGCCGGGCCGCGGCTGCCGAGCCGTACGGTCAGCGCGACCGCGCACATCAGCGGGGACAGCAGCAGGAGCAGCACGGCGGCGATCAGCCGCTCGGTCACCTCCTTCGGGAGCCGGGCCAGCCGGGAGAGCCGGGGCGCCCGGACGTGCAGCAGCGGGACGCCGCCGACCGGCCGGACCTCCAGGCGGGCGGCCGCCACGTCACCGAGCGCCGGCGCCAGCAGGAAGTCGCCCCCGGCGGCGGCCGTGCTCCACGCCAGCCGGCGCAGCAGCGCCGCGTCGATCTCCGGCGCCGGCAGCACCACCACGGCGGTCCCGCCGCCGAACGCCCGGATCGCGCCCGGCACTTCGCCCACCCCGCCGAGCACCGGCACCCCGAACGCGTCGAGCGCCTGGGCACCGTGCGGATCCGTCAGGCACACCCCGGCGATGTCCATGCCCGGGAGCACCGACCCCACGGGGGCACCGGCCCGCCCGTCGCGCAGCAGCGCGGTGAGCAGTTCGGCGACGGCGGCGGCGGGGCCCACCAGGACGGCGGTCGTACGGTTCCGGCCCCGCGCCCAGCCACGGCGCAGCCGGCGCCGGACCGCGTACCGGGCGGCCAGCGACAGCGCGGCGGCGGGCGGGGCCGCGAGCATCATCCCGTGCGCCAGGTCCAGGTCGCCCGCGACGCCCCAGCCGAGGAGCGCCGCCAGGGCCGGCAGGACCAGCGCGCCGCGCAGCACGCGCCGGTAGACCTCGCTCCCGGAACCGAGGGAGCCCCGCGCATGGGCCCGGTGCGCGGCCAGCACCGCCACCCAGGCCGGTGGCAGGCCGAGAACGACCGGCCAGTGGCCGCCCGCCCGCAGCACGAGCAGCGCGGCCAGGACCGCCGCGGCGGTGTCCGCGGTGATCAGGACGATCTGGTGTCTCCTTCGCCACCACAGGCGATGGACGTCGAAATGTGTGGATTCGACACGATGCCGCTCATGCGTGACCGGCAGGACGGTCATCCATTCCCCCCAAGGGCGCTTCGCGCGCACCCCACCCGAACCCTCGCGGCCTTCCCCCGGTTCGCCCGCGAGCACGACGGCACACGGGCAGGGGAAGGGCGGCGACGGTCGACGAGGGTACGCGGCTCTTCCGCCTGACCGAACGGTGCGGACCGAGGTCGCAAGTCTCCCCAGCCACGGCCGGGTCCGCACAGGACGCAGAATCCGCCCGGGACGAGTTCTTCGTGACCGAGGCGGATCCGGCAGCGCTCAATCTAGACCAACTGGGGCAGGCCATCCAGGAGTTGTGTGAAACTCCTACCGATAGTCGAAGGAACTGTAAGAGTGGGACGGGATGGTCATACTGACCGCATGCCCGACGGTCCCAGCATCGTGATCCCCGCGCACAACGAGGAGCGCACCCTCGGCCGGCTCCTGGACGGCCTCCTCGCGGACCTCCAGGACGGCCCGCTCGAAGGGGAGTTCGACCTCGTGGTCGTGTGCAACGGCTGTACGGACGACACCGCACGCGTCGCCGCCGCCTACGGCCCGCGCGTCCGCGTCGTCGAGACCCCCGTCCCCTCCAAACACGAGGCCCTGCGGCTCGGGGACGCCCACGCCCACGGCTTCCCCCGGATCTACGTGGACGCCGACGTCGAACTGCGCGCCGCCGACGCCCGCGCCCTGACCGCGGCACTCTCCGGCCCCGGCGCCGTCCTCGCCGCCGCGCCCGAACGGGAGCTCCCGATGACCGGCTGCTCCTGGCCGGTCCGCGCCTACTACCGCGTCTGGCAGCGGCTGCCCGCCGTACGCGAGGGCCTGTTCGGGCGCGGGGTGATCGCCGTGTCCGGCGAGGGCCACGCCCGGCTCGCCGCCCTGCCGCCCCTGATGGCCGACGACCTGGCCGCCTCCCTCGCCTTCGCCCCGGCCGAACGCGCAGTGGTGCCCGCCGCCCGGGTCGTCGTCCGCCCGCCCCGTACCTGGCCGGACCTGATCCGCCGCCGGATCCGCGCCGCCACCTCCACGGCCCAGCTGGAGGCCCACCAGGACCGCGCCGCCCCCACCGGCGCCCCGGCTCCCCCCTCCGCCCGCACCGGCCTCGCCGACCTGCGCTCCCTGCTCCGTGCCGACCCCACCCTGCTGCCCGACCTCCTGGTCTTCCTCGCGGCGGCGCTCGTGGCCCGCCGGGGTGCGCGCAAGGCCGTCAGGTCGGGCGACTTCGCGACCTGGCTCAGGGACGAGAGCAGCCGCCGGGACTGAGAGCGCCGGGCCTCAGAGTGCGGGGGCGCCCCGCGCGGCCTGCGCGGGCGTACGGACGCCGGTGGCGCGGGCGCGAGGCGCCGGGGGCGCGGGGCGCGGGCGCCGGAGCGTGCGCGGCCGGTGCGTGGACTCGTTCCCGTCCGGAGTGCGTCCAGTGTGGGGCTGCCCCGCGCCGATCCGCGCCCGGGCCGCGTGCCGCCGCAGGCCGCCGTGGGCCACCGTCCCGTTCCCAAAGGCGGGTGCCCTTCCCCGCGCGCCGCCGATCCGCGCGTCGGGGCGCGCGCCGCCGTGGGTCGTCCTCCCGTTGCCCGAGGCACGCGCCGTCGCACGCCGTCGTGCACCCTTCGTCCGCCCAGCGCGCGCTCCGGCGCGTCCATGCGCCGTGTGCGCCGGTGGATCGGCCCGTTCCCGCCCGGCGGATGATCACGCGGCCTACGCTGCACATGATCAAGTCAAGGGAGGTCCTGTCATGACGTACCGGATGCGAGGGCGGCGCTCAGCCGTCCTGGCGACGGCGGCCGCCGTCTGCGCCGCCTGGCTCGCCGTCACCCCGGCGGCCCGCGCCGGGGAACCGGCGGCCACGGAACCGGCCGCCACGGAATCCGCCGCCACCGAACCGGCACCGGCGGCGGGGCCGCTCACGGCCACCACCCGCTTCTACGTGGACCCGGACAACGGCGCCGCCCGGCAGGCCGTCGTCGACGCCTCCGCCGGTGACACGGAGAACGCGGCCGACATGAGGGCGCTCGCCGCCCTGCCGCAGGCCGCCTGGTTCACCGGCGGCACCCCCGCCGAGGTCCGCGCGGACGCCGCCGAACTGGTCGCCGCGGCCAGGGCCGCCGGACAGGTGCCCGTGGCCGTCGCGTACAACGTGCCGGGACGCGACTGCGGCCTCTACTCCAGCGGCGGCGCCGCGTCCTCCGCCGCGTACCGCGCGTGGATCACCGCATTCGCCGAGGGCATCGGCGACGGCCCCGCCGTGGTGATCCTGGAGCCCGACGGCCTCGCCGCCCTCCCGAAGGACTGCGCCGGCTCGGTCGACCCGAACGGCACCCTCACCGCCGAACGCCTCGCCGACCTCGGCTTCGCCGTCTCCACGCTCAAGAACCGGCCCGCCACCGCCGTCTACCTCGATGCCGGCAACAGCCAGTGGAAGGCCGTCGGCGACATCGCCCAGCGGCTCGTCGACGCGGGCGCGGCCCGCGCCGACGGCTTCGCCCTGAACGTGTCGAACTTCCAGCCCACCGACCAGAGCGCCCAGTACGGCACCTGGGTGGCCAAGTGCGTCTGGTTCGCCACCAAGGGACCCAACTGGGCGCGCGGCCACACCGACTGGTGCGCCGACCAGTACTACTCCTCGGCCGCCCCCAACGACGGCCGGCCCGGCAACGCGGTCTCCGCCGAGGACCCGACCACCTGGCACTGGACCGACGCCTGGTACGACCGGAACGTCGGCAGCCCGGCCGCCGACGAGCTGCTCCACTTCGTCGTCGACACCAGCCGCAACGGCCTCGGCCCCTGGAAGCCCGCCGCCGGCACGTACAAGGACGCCGAGACCTGGTGCAACCCGCCCGGCCGTGGCATGGGCGAGCGCCCGACCGCCGACACCGGCGTCCCGCTCGTCGACGCGTACCTCTACGTGAAGACGATCGGCGAGTCCGACGGCTCCTGCACCCGTGGCACCGGCGGCACGGTCGACCCGGTGTACGGGATCGTCGACCCGCCCGCCGGCGCCTGGTGGCCGGACCTGGCCCACACCCTCGCCCGCAACGCCCAGCCGGCCCTGCGGCCGTGAGCCACTGACAGACCGTCGGCGCGAAGACCCTGTGCGCAGACCCTCGACGCGGAGCCGGGCCTTGCGCCATGATCACGCCCGCACCACACCACCCCCTCACCTCGCATCCCCCAACGGGAGGACGTTGATGGCTCGCCGCACATCCCGCGGCCTGATAGCCGCGGCCACCGCCACCGTGGCGCTGATCGCCCCGGCCGGCACCGCCTCGGCCTCGGCCCCCGGACCGGCCCCCGGCACCACCGGACCGCAGGCCCGCGTCTTCATGGTCAACCCCGTGCAGTCCTCGGGAGACCAGACGCTCACCGACGCGAAGGACGCCGCCGACGCGGTCCCCGCCTCCGCCTACACCACCGCCGCCCTGCGCGGCCTGGACGGCAGCGGCGGACTCTCCGGCCGCTGGGTGACCGTCCGCTCCGACACGGGCGCCTCCGCGAAGACCGCCGACGCCGCCTCGTACGGCCGCGACGACGACCGGTTCGAGCAGGTCATGGCGTACTTCTGGGTGAACGAGGCCCAGGAGTACCTCCAGGGCCTCGGCTTCGGCGGCGAACTGCCCGGCGCCAACGCCCGGCAGCAGCCCGTGCGCATCAACCAGTGGGGCTCGGACAACTCCTTCTTCACCGACAAGAAGGCCGAGATCCGCTTCGGCAAGGGCGGCGTCGACGACGCCGAGGACGCCGAGGTGATCGTCCACGAGTACGGGCACGCCGTGCACCACGCCCAGGTGCCCGGCTTCGGCACCTCCCCGGAGGCCGGCGCGATCGGCGAGGCCTTCGGCGACTACCTGGCCGTCACCGTCGGCGCGCACGCCGCCGAGCGGTACGGCTGGCCGGTCAAGGCCGACCTCGCCTGCGTGGCCGACTGGGACGCCGCGTCCTACAGCCCCGCCCCGCACTGCCTGCGCCGGATCGACGGCGACAAGACCTACGCCGACCGCACGGGCCAGGTGCACGCGGACGGCCAGATCTGGTCCCGCGCGCTGTGGGACATCCGCGGCGCGCTGGGCGCCCGGACCGCCGACCGGATCATCGTCAACGCCCAGTTCGGCTTCGCGCCCGACACCTCCTTCTCGGCCGCGGCCACGAAGACGATCGACACGGCCCGGCGCATGTACGGCACGAGCGCGGCGGACGCCGTACGCGCCGCGTTCCAGGCCCGGCAGATCCCCGGCATCTAGTGGCCGAACGCGTGGGATCCCCGACGTCGCGGGGGGTATCGACATCAGGTACCTCCCGCGACGGAAGGGAGCCCTCCCCATGGAGACAGGCAGGAGCGTCGGCTTCGTCACGTCCTTCGACCGCACGGCCGGCTACGGCTTCGTCCTCCCCCTGAACTCGGAGGAACCGGTCTACTTCCGCGTGGAGGACGTCGAGGACGGTCACCCCCTCTCGGAAGGCCAGCAGGTCTCCTTCGTCCTGGTCCTCGGCGAGGGCCGCTTCGAGGCGAAGGACCTGCGCCCCTGAGCGGAGAGGGCCGGGCGGCCCCCTACCCTCCGGCTGCCGCCCGCCGTACGCACCCTGGTCGACCCGCACCAGACGGCCACCGTCCACCGTGCCGGAGGCACGCGCGAGCCCGTCGTCACCGCGCCGGAGGCGTGAGCGCGGTGAGCGGTACGCGGCGGAAGACGACGGTCTCGTACGGGCCGCGCGCCCCCGTCTCGTACAGCACGCCGATCGTCCGCCCGTCCACCCGCACCAGGTCCGAGTAGGCCGCCGGGCGGCGCGAGAGGGTGAGCGCGCGGACCATGGTGCGGCCGCCGTCCGGGCTGGTCCACAGGGCCGGGGCGGTGCGGGCGGTCGGGACCGAGGGGGCGGAGAAGACCAGCAGGTCGGGCGGCCCCGCCACGTACAGCACACTGCCCTGGACGACCGGCACCTCGCCCAGGCCGGGGTGCGGCGCGAAGGGGCGCTCCAGGGTGGCGCCGCCGTCGCGGGAACGACTGTCGGCGCGGTGGCCGGGGCCGGTGCCGTGCTGGTCACGGGTGCTGACGTAGAGCGTGCCGTCGGGGAGTTCGGCGGCCGTCGACTCGTTGGCGTTGACCGTGCCCTCGTACGCCTCGTCGGTGTAGCCGAGCCGCCAGCTGTGGCCGCCGTCGTCGCTCAGCAGCGCGTGCGCCCCGTAGTAGCGCGGCTCGCGGCCGGAGTCGGGGGAGCCCGGCGGGGGAGCGGCCGAGTGGTCGGCGGGGACGACGAGCCGGCCGGCGTAGCGGCCGTGGGCGAGCGCGAGGGCGTGGCCCGGCCCCGTCGCGTACCAGCGCCAGCCGTCCTTCGTCACCGAGGAGGTGATGTCCCGGGGCGCGGAGAAGCTCCGTCCGTCGTCCGTGCTGCGCTGCACGTACACCCGCCGGCCCCGGGCGGCCGAGGCCCGGCCGCGCAGCACCATGCCCTCCGTCACGGCCCCGTCGTTGCCCGCGCTCACCAGGACCACGTCGCCGCTGCGCGGATCGACCACCGGCGCGGGGTTGCCGCGGGTGTCCCCGCCCCCGGCAGCGACGACCCGCCGCGGCCCCCAGGTGCAGCCGCCGTCGGCCGATCGCCGCAGCACGATGTCCACGGCCCCCGCGTCCCCGGTGCCGTGCACCCGCCCCTCGGCGAAGGCCAGCAGGGTGCCGGCCGGGGTGCGGACCACGGCGGGGATGCGATAGGCCGCGTAGCCGCCGGTGCCGGACACGTACGGCACGGAGGACCGGCAGTCCCCGCCGTGGGCCGGGCTCCCGCCGTGGCCGCGCCCGGCTCCCCGTGGCCCGTCCGCCGCCACGGCGGCCAGGACCAGACCGGCCACCGCCGCCGCACACCCCCGTCGCCCCCACCCGGCCCGCCGTCCCCTCCGCATGCCGCCTACCGCACACCGCGGCCGTGACACGCGGCTCAATAGGGCATCACGGGGCGGGAGTCGACGGGTGAAGCCAGGATGAACCGACTGGCAGGTGGGGTAGCGCGGGGGGCTCAGTTCGGCCGGCCGGCGGACGGCGGGGAGCGCCGGAGCGTCGGAGCACTCGAGGACTGGAGCACCGGAGCAGGGACGCTAGCGTCGCCCGTACGCCGCCAGCCGTGCCCCCACCGCGTCGAGCAGCAGCTCCAGCGCGAAGGGGTGGCCGCTGTCCCGCATGTCGGCGGCGAGCAGCGGATACGTCGCCGCCACGTTCGGGTGGGTGTCGGCCGAGGGCCTGCCGTACGAGGCGTGCCAGACCCGCTCGTCGTGCTCCCGGGCCGGCTCGGGAAGGGCGAGCGCGGCGGCGTCCAGGGCGGCGAAGGCCAGGGCCTGGTCCGCGAGCGCGTGGTAGATCCGGACCGCCTCCCGGTCCGGGAACCCCGCGCCGCGCAGCACCCCGAGGATCGCCTCGACCGCCCGGGTCTCGTGGGCCCGGCCCGTCGTACGGTGCGCCGCGAGCGCCGCCACCTGCGGGTGCGCGAGGTAGGCGGCGTGGATGCGCCGAGCGATCTCCCGGAGGTCGGCCCGCCAGTCCCCGGTGGCCCGCCAGCCCGCCTGCGCCCGGCCGACCATCTCGTCGGCGAGGGCGAGCAGCAGGTCGTCGGTGTTGCGGAAGTAGCGGTAGACCGCGCTGGGGTCGGCGCCCAGGGCGGCCCCCAGCCGCCGTACGGACAGCGCGTCGGCGCCGTGCCGGGCGACGAGGCGGAGCGCGGTCTCGACGATCATCCGCTCGGAGAGCACGACGCCCTGCTTGGTGGGGCGACGGCGCCGTCGCCGGTCCTCCGGAACCACTCGTTCGGCCATGGCCGGACCCTATCCGCCCCCCTCCTTATGACAACACCATTGACGTGTTGTCGGACCGCCGGATTGCATGGCGCCCTCGTACCGGCTCCGCGCCGGTCCCTCACCCTCCAGGAGTACGGACATGAGCACGGCCGACCTGGTCTTCACCGGTGGCCCCGTCTTCACCGGCGACTCCGCCCGCACCCGGGCCACCTCGCTCGCCGTCGTCGGCGAGCGGATCGCGGCCGTCGGCCACGACGAGATCCGCGACCTCATCGGCCCCCGCACGGAAGTCGTGGACCTCGCGGGCAGGTTGCTGATCCCCGGCTTCCAGGACGCCCATGTGCACGCGGTGTTCGGCGGGATGGAGCTCGCCGAGTGCGATCTGAGCGGCACCACCGGGGCAGACGACTGCCTCCGGGCCGTCGGGGAGTTCGCCGCCGCCCACCCCGAGCACGCGTGGATCACCGGCGGCGGCTGGTCCATGGAGAGCTTCGAAGGCGGCCTGCCGACCCGGCAGTTGCTCGACTCGGTCGTCGCCGACCGGCCCGTCCTCCTGGTCAACCGCGACCACCACGGCTCCTGGGCCAACTCCCTCGCCCTGGAACTCGCCGGGGTCACCGCCGACACCCCCGACCCCTCCGACGGGCGGATCGAGCGGGACGCTGACGGCGTCCCCACCGGTGTCCTCCAGGAGGGAGCGTCGGACCTCGTCTTCCGGCTCGTCCCGCCCAGCAGCGCCGCCGACCGGCTCGACGGCCTGCTGCGCGCCCAGGCCCTGCTGCACTCGCTGGGCATCACCGGCTGGCAGGACGCCCTGCTCGGCGCGTTCAGCGGCCGGCCCGACCCGTCCGACGCCTATCTGGCCGCGGCCCGCGACGGCAGCCTCACCGCCCGCGTGACCGGCGCGCTGTGGTGGGACCGGGCACGCGGCGCCGAACAGATCCCCGAACTCCTCGCGCGGCGGGAGTCGTCGACCCACGGCCGGTTCCGCGCCGGCTCGGTGAAGATCATGCAGGACGGCATCGCCGAGAACTTCACCGCCGCCATGACCAGCCCCTACCTCGACGGCTGCGGCTGCGCCACCACCAACACCGGCATGAGCTTCGTCGACCCCGTCGCCCTGCGCGGCCACGTCACCGCGCTCGACGCCCTCGACTTCCAGGTGCACTTCCACGCGCTCGGCGACCGGGCGGTACGGGAGGCCCTGGACGCCGTCGAGGCGGCCGTCGCCGCCAACGGCCACCGCGGCAACCGCCACCACCTCGCCCACCTCCAGGTCGTGCACCCCGACGACATCCCCCGCTTCGCCCGGCTCGGGGCGCTCGCCAACATCCAACCCCTGTGGGCCGCGCACGAACCTCAGATGGACGAGCTCACCATCCCCTTCCTCGGACCCGAACGGGCCGCCTGGCAGTACCCGTTCGGCGACCTCGTACGGGCCGGGGCCACCCTTGTCGCCGGCAGCGACTGGCCGGTCAGCAGCCCCGACCCCCTCGCCGGCCTCCACGTCGCCGTCAACCGCGCCGAGCCGGGCGCCACCGACGGGCGGATCTTCCTCCCCGAACAGCGCCTCGACCTCACCACCGCCCTCGCCGCCTACACGGCCGGCTCCGCCCACGCGAACGGCCACGACGACGCGGGCAGCCTGCGCCCCGGCCACCTCGCGGACCTCGTGGTCCTGGACCGGGACATCCTCACCGCCCCGCCGGAGCAGATCGCCGAGGCCCGCGTGGAACAGACCTTCGTCGGCGGCACGCGCGTGTACGGCGCCTGAGCGCGCGTCGGCCGGGCTCGTGTCGGCCCGGCTCGTGTCGGCCGGGTTTGAGCCCGCCGAGCGTCCGCCGGTCTCGCGTCCGTGGGTCCACGTCCACCGGGCCCGCGTCCGCCGGTCTCGCGTCCGTGGGTCCACGTCCACCGGGCCCGCGCCCGCCGGGCTCGCGTCCGCCGGGTCCTGGCCGGCCGGGGGGCACCATGTGCGCGGTGAGCGCTGCCCGGTCAGCGGGCCGCCACCGGACGGCCCGCGCGGAGCTCCAGGCGCCTGCCGCCGAAAGACGCGCGGAAGCGCTCGTCGTGGGAGACCGCGACCACCGCGCCCGCGAAGCCGGCCAGTGCCGCCTCCAGTTCCTCGACCAGGGACAGCGCCAGATGGTTGGTCGGCTCGTCGAGGACCAGCAGGTCGACCGGACGGGTCACCAGACGGGCCAGCTCCAGTCGCCGGCGCTGCCCCACCGAGAGGGCGCGCACCGGGACGGTGAGGTCCTCCTCGCGGAACAGCCCGAGGGCGAGCAGCTCTTCCGCGTGCTCCTCGGGCGGTCCGGGCCGGCCCTGGGCGTAGGCGGTGAGCAGCGGCTCGGGCGCGGCCACGGCGGGCAGCTCCTGGGCCAGATGCCCGACCCGGGCCGGCAGCCGGACCGTACCGGTGTCGGGGGCGAGCTCACCGGCGAGCACCCTCAGCAGCGTGGTCTTCCCCGCGCCGTTGGGCCCGGAGACGAGAAGACGGTCGCCGGGGCCGAGGCTCAGCCCGTCCACGGCCAGCCGGTCGCCGACCGTGATCCCGCTGAGCTCGGCGGCAGCGAGGGCGGGGTCCGGCTCCGCGTCCCCGGCGAACCGGGCCTGGAAGCACAGGGGTTCGGGCGGTGGCGGTACGGGACGGTCCCGCAGCTCCTCCAGCCGGGTGCGGGCCGCCCTGACCTGCCCGGAGAGCTTGTTCTCGCTGGAGCGCCGGTGCTTGCCGAAGCCCTGTCGCGGGTCCCGCCCGGTGGCGGCGAGCCGCTGCCCGGCCCTGGCCACCAGCTCCTCGGTGCGGGCCAGTTCGTCCCGCCACTCCTGGTGCTCCTGCGCCTGCCGGCGGCGCGCCGCGGCCTTGGCCGTACGGTATCCGGCCCAGCCGTCGCCGTAACGGGCGACACCGCGGGTGTCCCGGTCCACCTCCAGGATGGTGGTGGCCGTCGCCTCCAGGAAGTCCCGGTCGTGGGTGACCGCGACGACGGTGCCGCGGTGGGCGCGCAGCCGCTCCCGGAGCCAGCGGACGGCCTCGCGGTCGAGGTGGTTGGTCGGCTCGTCGAGCAGCAACAGCTCGGCGCCGGAGGCGAGGACGCAGGCCAGCGCCAGCCGGGACTGCTCGCCTCCTGAGAGACTGCCGATGCGCCGGTCGTACGCCACATGCGCCAGGCCGAGCCCGTGGAGCGCGGCCGCCACCTCGGCATCGGCCCGGTAGCCGCCCCGCTCCTCGAAGCGTTCGAGCAGCGCCCCGTACGCGGCCAGCTCCTCGGGCCCGGCCTCGGCCAGCCGCTCCTCCGCGGCGCGCAACTCCACCTCCATGGCGCGGAGTTCCGCAAGCGCGGCGTCCACGGTGTCCTGGACGGTGTCCTCCGGACCGACGGCGAAGGTGTCGGCGAGCGTCTGGGCGAGCCTGGCGACGGCCCCGGGGAACCGGACGGTGATCTCACCGCCGTCCGGTGCCTCCACTCCCGCGATCAGCCGCAGCAGCGTGGACTTCCCGGAGCCGTTCTCCCCGACGACGGCGGCCCGCTCCCCGGGCCGGACGGTGAAGGAGACCCGGTCGAGGACCTGACGGTCGCCGTAGGATTTGGAAACATGGTGCAGCGTGAGCTGGGCGCGGTCGCGCATGGTGGGGTCCCCTGGAGGTGGGTTCGTCTGATCCGGTCGATGCGCCGCGACGGGCGCGCGGACGGACAACGCCGACCTGCCGAGGCGCGGACGCGCGTCAGCGGCTCAGGCCCTGTCCGGGGCCGGAATCAGAGAAAGAAGTAGTACGAACCCATACGTCTGACTGTAACAAGGGACGGCACGCGGTGCCGGGGATTTTTCGAGGCGCGCGGGGGGCTGGGGGATCGGGACTCGCGGCTCGGGGGCGTGGGTCACGGTCACCTGGGCGCAGGTGCCGCGGGCCGTGCCCGCGGCGTTTCCGTGCCCTGGCCGCGCGCCGGGGGAGTGGGCCTGCCGCACCGGAGCTCGTGGCGTTCTGGCGGCGCCGTCGGCGCCGGTGCGGCTCGCGGGGAGGTGGGGGAGCTGCACGGCTGCCGGCCGCGACCCCTCAGCGCGCCGCGGGGACCGTCATCGTCACCCGCCACAGCCGCCGCGGCAGGGCGCCCTCCTCGAAGGCGTGGACCTCCCGCAGCTCCCAGTCCTCGGCGAGGCGGTCGACCAGGGCGCGCGGGAAGAAGTGGACCGCGAAGCCGCCGTGCTCGTAGATGTCGTCGCCGTGCGCGAGGCCCGCCCCGTAGTGGGCGTCGCCGGTGTGGCGCACCGTGTAGACGAAGGTGCCGCCCGGACGCAGCGTCCGGCGGACCTCGGTGACGAGCTCTTCGATCCGCCCCGTCGACAGGTCCATGCACAGCAGCATGTGCGCGAACACCGCGTCCGCGGACCCGGCCCGGAAGGGCAGCGGCTCCCGTACGTCCACCACGGCCGTGCCGACCCTCGCCGCGAGCCCCTCGGTCTCGGCGTTCTCGGCGAGTCGGCCGAGGCCCTCCGCACTGAAGTCGGTGGCCAGCACCGAGAAGCCGCGGCGGGCGAACCACAGCGCGTCCCGTCCGTGCCCCGCCCCCAGCTCCACCACGTCCCGCACCCCGGCCCGCGCGAAGACGTCCGCGGCGTACCGTGCCGGGGCCGAGGGCTCGGCCCCGTACATCTCCGGGTGCTCCTGGTACGTGCGCTCCCAGTGCTCGCGCTGCTCGTCCTCGGCCATGACCGGTGGCCCTCCCGCCGTCCGTGATCCGACCGGCAGGTTAACCGGCCCGCCGACGGGCGAGCGCAGCCGGACAGGGCGCGGCCCCTGTCGTGGCCGGCGCAGCCCTTGTCGCGGCCGGCCCGGAGCTCACGCGGCCGGCCCGGAGCCCGCGCGCGCCGGCGCGAACCATGTCGCGGCCGCCCCCGAGCCCGCGCGGCCGGCCCCGAGCCCGCGCGCCCGGCCGATCCGTACAGCGCCTGCCTCTGGTGTCTCGGATAGGGTGATTCGGTAGAGATCGCGGGATGACGCCCCATGGGGCCCGGCCGATGCGTAGGTCGATGCGTTGGACACTCACCAGTCGCCGAGCGGGGTTCCGCGGCCGCCGCGGGCGGCCGTCGGTTACGCGGGCGTGCTCAACGACCTGCTGCCCATCGCGCTGTGGCGCGAGGACGCGCGCGGCCGGATCGTCGAGTGGTCACTGGCCGCGCAGGACCTGCTCGGCTACGGCCCCGAGGACGTCATCGGCCGGCTCGCCACCCCGCTCCTCGTGCCCGACGGCAACCGCGAGCTCGCCGACCGGCTGACCCGCCAGGTCCAGGCCGGCGAGACCGTCGTCGGCACCCTCCCCGTACGGCACCGTGACGGCCACCAGGTCGCCATGGAGATGTGGATCGTGCCCGCCGCCGACCCGGACGGACGGCCCGGCGCCATGCTGATCGCCTTCGAGACCTCCCAGGTCCTCAAGATGCGCGACTCCCTCGCCGCCCTCGAATCGCTGTTCACCCAGTCGCCCATCGGCCTCGCCACCCTCGGCCCCGACCTGCGGTTCGTCCGCGTCAACGACGCCCTCGCCCGGATGAACGGCGTCCCGCCCGCCGACCACGTCGGCCGCCGGCTCACCGAGGTCGTGCCCGGCGTCAACGCCGGCGCGCTCGAAGCGCTGATGCGTCGGGTCCTCGACACCGGCACCGCCGTCGTGGACGCCCGCAGAGCCGGCCGCACCCCGGCCGACCCCGACCACGACCACATCTGGTCCAACTCCTACGCCCCGCTCCTCGACCACGCCGGCCGCCCCCTCGGCATCATCGCCTCCCTCATCGACATCACCGAGAGCCAGCAGGCCCACATCGAGGTCGAACGCGCCCGCCACCGCTTCGCCCTGCTCGCCGAGGCCGGGGAACGCATCGGCACCACCCTCGACCTGCGGCAGACCGCGGAGGAGGTCGTCTCCTTCCTCGTCCCCCAGCTGGCCGACTCCGCCGACGTCCAGCTCCTCGAAGCCGTCCTCGACCCCGACGAGTCCACCGCCGCCACCCGCGGGGTCCTGCGCCGGCTCGCCGCCGGTTTCCCCGACCCGACCGCGCCCACCGCCCTCCTCGCCGTCGGCCAGACCTTCCAGATCCCGCTCGACTCCGTCTACGAGGAGGTCATCACCGCGGCCCGCGCCATGGACCTCACCCACGCCGACATCCCCGCCCTCATCAAGGACCCGCGGCTCGAAGCCCTGCGCCGCTATCTCGCCACCCGCATCGGTTCCGCCCGGCTGATTCCGCTGGTCGCGCGCGGCAAGGTGCTCGGCACCGTGTCCGTGACCCGGCTCCGCACCCGTGAACCCTTCGACGACGAGGACCGGGTCCTCATGGACGAGGTGGTGGCCCGCGCCGCCCTCAACATCGACAACGCCCGCCTCTACACCACCCAGCGCCAGGCCGCCCTCACCCTCCAGCGCAGCCTGACCAACAACGCCCTGCCCGACGTGCCCGACCTGGAGCTCACCGGCCGCTACCTCCCGGCCAGCGACCACGACGTCGGCGGCGACTGGTTCGACGTGGTCGCCCTGCCCGACGGCCGCACCGGCCTCGTCATCGGCGACGTCATGGGCCACGGGATCCACGCGGCCGCCGTCATGGGCCAGCTGCGCACCGCCGTACGCACCCTGGCCCGCCACGACATCCCGCCCGCGCGCATGCTGACCTCCCTGGACGCCGTCATCGCCGACCTGGGCGAGGACGAGATGGCCACCTGTGTGTACGCGGTCCACGACCCGGCCAGCGCCGTGTGGACCATCGCGCGGGCCGGCCACCCGCCGCCCGCCGTGGTCACCCCGGACGGCGCCGTCACCTTCCTGAACGGCCCGCCCGGCACCCCGCTCGGCACGGGCGCCCACGAGGTCGGCACCGAGGAGGTCGCCCTGCCCGCGGGCAGCCTGCTCGTCCTCTACACGGACGGCCTCATCGAGGCCCGTGACCGGGACCTGGACCAGGGCATGACCCGGCTCGCCCGGTCGCTGCGGCACATGGACCGGCCCCTGGACGAGCTGTGCGACGAGGTGCTGGCCGGCCTGCCCGAGGGGCCGGCACAGGACGACGTGGCGATGCTGATCGCCCGTACGAAGCGGGGCCGGCCGGCGACGCGGGGCTGAACCACGCGGCGGGACCTGCCTACGACGCCGGGCTGCACCACGCGGCGGGACCGACCGGCGGCGCGGCGCTGAGCCGCGCGGTGGGACACACCGACCGCGCGGCGCAACAGGCGGCGGGACGTCAGGCCCGGGCGCCGCGCTCCAGGATCTCCTTCAGCTTCCGCTCGTCCCGCGGCATCTCCTTGCGGACCTGCCGCTTCACGACGAGCGGGACGAGGGCCTTGCCGATGCCGTGGCCCTCGAAGTCGACGGAGAGCGTCACCCGTGAGCGCCGCCCCTGGTCGAGCGGCTCGACGGTGCCCCGGACGTCGGGACGCACCGGGCCGTCCACGCCGTGGACGTGCCAACTGCGCGGCGGATCCAGCTCGGTGAGTTCCACGTTCATGTCGACGTCACGGCGGCCCATGTGCCGGGTGACGGTGACCTGCCGGCCGGGCCTGCCGGGCACGCCGCCGGCCTGGCGTACCCGTACCGCGCTCTCCTGCCACTCGGGCAGGTGCGAGGGGTCGGTCACGTACGCGAACACCTCTTCGGGGGGACGGGAGATGTCGACGGAGGCGTTGATCCTGGACATGTCGCCTCCTTGCCTGCGCGAGGAACGGATCTGTTCCCATCGTCCCACGCGTCACCGGCGCGGCACAGGCTCAGCGACCGCCGCCGCCTGCCCGGTACAGATCCCGGAGCAGGGCGATCTCCGCGCCGTGATGCAGGAGTTCCTGGTTCATCCACCAGACGATGTCCAGGAACGGGTCCTCGGCGTCGCTACCGTGCGGATAGGTGCTGTGCCCGATCCTGTCCAGGTCGGCGTCGGTCGCCGAGAGCAGCGCCTTCCGCCAGCCCTCGGTGGCCGCCTCGAAGTCGGCGACGGCCGCGGCCGCGTCGCCGCGACTGCGGAAGTCGTCCCTGGTCAGGCTGTGGCTGCCGATCGTGTGGTCGGTGCGCAGCGCGAACATCTCGGTGAGGTGGCTGAGCCGCCACGCGAGCGTGGTGAAGGGCGCCGGCTCGGGGTGGGGTGCCGGGGCGGTGTCCCGGCCCCACGCCCCCGTGCCCGCCAGCTCGGTGGCGCGCGGCCCCGGACCGTCCGCGCGGCGGCGCACCGACCAGCAGCCCGCGACCGGCTCCCACAGGTACTCGTCGTCGGTGATCGGCCCCACGGTGACGTCCGTCCCGTTGCCGCTGTCCATCACCGGGCCCGTGAGCCGGGCGACGAGCCGCTCGCGGGCGAAGTCGAACTGCTCCAGGAGGGGGACGAGGCGGGGCGGGATCGTCATCGAACGCTCCAGGGGAGAGGGGCATCTGCGCCCCGCACCCTGACACAGAAGGCCCACCCCGGCCACACCTTTTCGGCGCGACGCCGTCCGGCGGTCGGCGGCGCTGAGGGAGCCGGCGCGGAGGGAGCCAGCGAGCGCCGCCCCCTCAGCCTCCCGCCCCAGCCACCGAGCGCCGCCCCCTCTGCCTCCCGCCGGCCGGCGAGCGCCGCCCCTTCTGCCTCCCCCCGGCCGGCGAGCGCCGCCCCTCTCAGCCTCCCGCCAGCCACCGCAGCGCCGCCTGTGCCGTGAAATCAGCCTGGCCACGGCGGAAGACCCGGTCGGCGCCGGCGAACGCGGGATCGTCCGCCGTCCCCGCCACGTACGGCAGGGCCAGGCACCGCATGCCCGCCGCTCGCGCGGCCGCCGCGCCCGGCGGCGCGTCCTCCAGGACCACGCACCGCTCCGGTACGGCCCCGAGCCGGCGGGCCGCCTCCAGGAACACGTCCGGCGCCGGCTTGCCGCGCGGCACCTCCTCGGCCGACACCAGGGTGGTCAGATACGCGTCGAGACCGGTTCCGGCGAGCACCGCTTCGATGGCCGGGCGCGAGGAACCCGAGGCCACCGCCATCGGCACCCCGTCCGCGTACAGCCGCTCCACGAACTTCCGCATCTCCGGGAAGACGGGTGTCGAGGCGCGCGCCAGCTCCAGATAGTGGCCGTTGGTGGCCGCGAGGAGCCCGTCGAGCGGGGCGTCGACGCCATAGCGCCCGGCGAGGATCTCCAGGGACTCGCGGGTGCCGATCCCGATGAACCGGGTGTGGTGCTCCCAGCCGAAGTCCTCGCGGGTCACGCCGTACGCGCCGAGCGTGCGGAGGGTCGCCTCGTAGTAGTTGGGCTCGCTGTCCACGAGCGTGCCGTCGAGGTCGAAGATGACCGAAGTGCGCGCGGTGTCCATGCGCCCAGCCTTCCAGAGGAGGCGGCCGGATCAGAGGGCCTTTCGGCCCATGGCCTCGACCAGCGGCAGCAGCCGGTGCGGCACCCGCTCACGCAGGGCGATCTCGGTGCGGGTGCGGACCACGCCGGGCAGCTGGATCAGCCGCTGGATGACGTCCTCCAGGTGTCCCGCGTCGCGCGCCACCACCCGGGTCAGCAGGTCCCCGCCGCCCGTGATCGAGAACGCCTCCACGATCTCCGGGACGGAGGCGAGCGCGTCCCCCACCTCGTCCAGATGCCCCTGGGTCACCTCGATGTTGACGAAGGCGAGCACCGGGTGACCGAGCGCGGCGGGGGACAGGACCGGGCCGGTGGCGGTGATCACGCCGTCCCGCTCCAGCCGGTCGATCCGGGCCTGCACCGTCCCGCGGGCGACCCCGAGGATCCGCGCGTACTCCCGCACGCTGGTGCGCGGCTGCTCGATGAGCAGCCGGAGGATACGGGTGTCGAGCTCGTCCACCGCCATGGTCCGTTGGCTCCCTTCTGGCCGTACTTCCCCTGATTCCACTGTACCAATGGCTCAGCTGCCGACCCGCCGGTTGAGCCAGTGGGCGGGCGGGTGCTTTCCTTTCACAAGAGTTGGACAGATGGCGCCGCGCACGCGCCGGACCGGCGAGGTGGCCGGCCCCGGACCCGCGGCGCCTTCGTCATGTGTACGTGCGTACGTGTGAAGAGGGTGTGTGTACGGAAGCGGGGGCGGGACGACCGTCATGAAGAAGGGGAAGCAGGGCCTGGTGGTCGTGGGCAGGGTGCTGCGCAGGACGTGCGTGGCGCCCGATCCGGGCAAGGTACGGCTGCGCGTCGCGAGCCGCGCCGTCCTCGGCGTCGTTCTCGCCGCCGCCGCGGCCGAGCTCGCCGGACTCTCCCTGACCGCCTCCATCACGGCGGGCCTCGCCGCGCTGCTCGCCCTGTTCACCGTCGGCGACCCGACCGTGCGCCGCCAGGCGGTCACCACCGCCCTGCTGCCGCTCGTCGGCCTCCCCGTGCTCGCGCTCGCCACCGCCCTGCACGGCGTACCGCTGCTGCGCGACACCGTGTGGCTCCTCGTCGTCTTCGCCGGCGTGTACGCGCGCCGCTGGGGACCGCGCGGGCACGCGCTCGGCATCTTCGCCTTCATGCAGTTCTTCGTGACCCAGTTCCTGCACGCCATGCCGGCGCAACTGCCCGAGCTGTACGCCGCCGTGCTGCTCGCGCTCGCGGCGGTCGGCGCGGTGCGCTTCGTCGCCTGGTGCATCGAGCGGCGGGTGCCGCCGCCCGCCGCGCCCGCGCCGCTGCCCGGCACCGGCCTGCACCGGCCCACCACCCGGCAGGCGTTCCAGGCCACGGCGGCCTGCGCCATCGCGCTGGCCGCCGGCCAGCTCCTCTCGCAGGAGCGCTGGTACTGGGCCGTCGGCACCGCCTGGTGGATCTTCGTCAACACCGCCTCGCGCGGCGAGACGCTGGTACGGGGCTTCCGCCGGGTCGTCGGCACCGTCACCGGCATCGCCGCGGGGCTGCTCGTCGCCATCCCGCTGGGCGGCGCCCCGGCTCCCACGGCCGCCCTGGTCGCCGTCTGCGTCTTCGGCATCTTCTACACCGCGCCTCTCTCGTACAGCTGGATGATGTTCTTCGTCACCGTCATGGCGGGCCTCCTCTACGGGCTCCTCGGCGTCCTGCACCCCGGGCTGCTGCTGCTCCGCTTCGAGGAGACCGCGGTCGGCGCCCTCGGCGCGGCCGTCGGCGTCGTGCTGCTGCCGGTCACCACCCACGCGGCCACCAACGCGTGGATCCAGCGGGCCGTGACCTGCGTGCACGCCTGCACCACCGCCGCCGCCCGCCGCCTCGCGGGCGACCCGGACGCCGACCCGGCGGCACACGCCGCCGAACTCGACCTGCTCCTCGCCCGTGCCCGCCTCACCCTCGCGCCCCTCGTCCACCCGATGAGCCCGCTGCGCGCCCGCAAGGCCCGCGCCCGCCGGGTCCTCGCCCTGCTCGACGACTGCGCCCGCGAGATCCGCGGCCTCGCCGCAGTCGCCGCCGACCCCGACGCCTCCCACGACGCCCGCCTCGCGGCGGCGGCCTGGCGCGTCGAGGCGGCCGTCCACGCCCTGGTCCCGGCGGGCCCCACGACCACGACCGCGGCTCCCGACCCGGGCGTGGAGGCCGCCGTCCTCCCGCTGGCCCCGACCGGCCCCGCCACCACGACCGCGGCCTCCGACCCGGGCGTGGAGGCTGCCGTCCACGCCTCGGTCCCGGCGGGCCCGGCCACCACGACCGCGGCTTCCGACCGGAGCGCCGAGGCCGCCGTCCCCGCCCTGGCCCCGACCGACCCCACCAACACGACCACGGCCCGCCCCGCCGCCTCCGACCTGCCTCCCCACCACCCGGGCGCCGAGGCCGCGCTGGCCCACCTCCACGGCCTCGAACGCGCCCTCATGGCCCTGGCCACCCCCCTCCGCACCTCCCCCCGCTCGCCTCTGGCCCCGGCGGCCTGACCGGCTCCCTCACGGGAGCTCTGAGGGTGCGCCACCACGTGACCGGGCAGTGACCACCGGGCGCCGCGCGGCGCCGGGTACCGCTCGCGGCGGCGCGCGTTCACCCTCGCCGTCAGGGCGCAGGCAGCTGAGAGCCCGCTGCGGCCGCCGCCGGAGGCGACCCGGGCCGAGCGCCGCCCGGCGCCTGCTGGGCACCACTGGTGGGCGGCCTCAGGGCGGTTCCGGCGCTGTGGCTGCCTGCCGGCGCGCCATGATCGCGCGGGCTTCTGGGCGGGCGCAGTTGGGCTCCTTCGGCGGGTGGTGCGCTGTCCGGTGCCGGGCGGTCCCGGCGCCGCCCGTGTCCGTCGGCGTGGCGGTGGGTGCGCGCCACGCCACCCTGCGCCTGTCGGCGGTGAGGGTGGACGTGCGGAGCCGTGGGTGGTCCCGGGCGCCGCGCCGACGCGCGGGTCTCGGGGGCGGTCTTCGCCGTCGCACCCCGCGCCTGCCGGGCCGCGCGCGGCCGCGCGGGCTCTCGGTGGCTCCGGCGCCGGCCATCAGCTGCCGGTGCCCGGTGATCACACGAGCTGCGCGGTGGGCGCCGTCGGGCTCCTCCGGCAGTGGTTCCGTGCTGCCTTGCCGCTGCCGGGGCGGCGCCGGGCCGGGTTTCAGGCGGTCCGCGCGCCGCACCTCCAGAACGCCGTGCGCCCGTCGGCAGACATGAACCCGCCCGGCCGGCTCGGCCGTGGGTGGGTGGTCCCGGCGCTGCGCGAACGCGCGGGCCTCGGGTCACCCACCGCCGCCGGGCCCGACGCCGGCGCAGCCGAGCCCCTGGGCCGAGCGCCGCCCCGCACCTGCCGGGGCGAGCCTGCCCGCAGGCCCTCGGGGGCGCCGGTGCCGCTCCTTGCCCGTCGGCGCGCCGTGATCGCGCGAGCCCCGCGAGGCGTCCTCGGGTCCTTGGTGGTGGTTCTGGGCAGACCCGCCCGCCGCCGTGGCGCCGAACGCCCGGTCACATGCCCTGCCTGCCTGCCACCGCCGGCCCGCGCCCCGCCGACACGCCTCCGTCGGAGCGCCCGTCCCCTCCCCGCGCCCCGTACCCGCCCCTCTTGGTCTAGACCGGCTGCTACCGTCGCCCCGACGACGAGACGACGACGGCCGGTCCGTCAGGGCCGGCCCCTGGCAAGGGAGGCGCCGTGGGCGGCACACAGGTGGGACGGGATGGCGGGGAGCGCCCGGTGCGGGGGTTCGTCGGGTCGTTCACCGCGGCCGGCGGGCGAGGGGTGCTCGCCGTGGAGGTGGACGAGGCGAGTGGCGCGCTGACCGTCACCGGGGCGAGCGACGCCGTCGCCGATCCGTCGTTCCTCGCCCTCGACGGAGACGTGCTGTACGCCGTGTCCGAGACCGACGCCGGCGCCGTCGCGGCCTTCGACGTCACCGGGCCCGCGCCCCGGCCGCTCGGCGCGCCCGTGCCCGTGAACGCCTCCGGGCCCACCCACCTCGCCCTCGCGGCCGGGCACGTCCTCACCGCGAACTACACCTCCGGGAGCGTCACCTCCCTGCCGCGCGCCGCCGACGGCACCCTCGGGCCGGTCGCCGGGCTGGTGCGGCACGAGGGCTCGGGTCCGGTCGCCGACCGGCAGGGCGGACCGCACGCGCATCAGGTGCTGCCCGATCCGAGCGGGCGCTGGGTGCTGGCCGTGGACCTGGGCACCGACTCCGTCATGGTCACGGTCCTCGACCCGGCCACCGGCGCGCTGACCCCGCACGGCCGCAGCGCCCTGCGCCCCGGAACCGGCCCCCGACACCTCGCCTTCCATCCGGCGGGCACCCACGCCTACGTCCTGAACGAGCTCGAACCGACCCTCACCGTCTGCCGCTGGGACGCCGAGACGGGCGTGCTCACCCCCCTCGGCGAGACCCGCCTCATCCCGGAGGACACCGCGCCCGCCTATCCCTCGGAGGTCGTCGCCGCCCCCGACGGCCGCTTCCTCTGGGTCGCCGTACGCGGCACCGACACCCTCGCCGTCCTCGCCCTCGACGCGGACGGCGCCGCCGCCCGGCCGGTCGCCTCCGTCCCGTGCGGCGGCCACTGGCCCCGCGACCTGGCCCTCGGGCCCTCAGGACGGCACCTGTACGCGGCGAACGAGCGCTCCGGCGACGTCACCTGGTTCACCCTGGACCCGCAGACCGGCGTCCCCGCACGGGCCGGGTCGCTCCCGGCCCCCGCCGCCTCCTGCGTCGTCTTCGGCTGAGGGCGCCGGACGGGACACCGAACACGGGATACGGATACGGGAGGGGCCCGCGCCGGAAGCATCCGGTGCGGGCCCCTCCCGTCACGGTCGGCGAACGAGTCGGCGGACGACCTCGGCGAACCGGTGTCAGTGCACCGGCGTCAGCGCACCGGTGTCAGTGGACCGGTGAGGCCTGCTGCGGCGGGATCCCCAGCGTCGCCATGTACTGCGAGAGCACCAGCCGCCCGATCGCCGGGTACGCGCCCAGCGCCTCGGCCGCCGCGCAGCCCGCCTCCTTCGCCGCCGCGTCGAGCAGCCCCTCGGCCAGCTCGGGGCCGATCAGGTACGGGGCGAGCGCGAGCTGCTCCGAACCGGCGGCGCGCAGCTGCTCGGCGATCGACGCGATCGAACCCTCCTGGTCGAGGGCGGCCGCCATCACCGGCACCGCGAGGCGGGCCGCGAGCAGCATGCCGGTGATCCCGGCGGCCTGTACGGCCTCCTCGCCGCCGACCGTGGCCAGGATGATGCCGTCGGCGGCCGTGGCGACCGTGAACAGCCGGGCGCGGTCGGCGCGGGCCAGGCCGGCCTCGGACAGCCGCACGTGCAGGGCCTCGGCGAGCAGCGGGTGCGGGCCGAGCACATCGGTCAGCTCGGCGTTGTTGCCGGCGTCCATCACGGCCTGGCGGATCCGCCGGGTCAGGGCGCTGTCGGGGCCCGCGAGCAGCGGCACCACGACCGCCGCGGGGCCCTCGGGAGCGGCGACCTCGCGGCCGGCGGCCACGGCGATCTCGTACCGCTCCGTGCGCAGGGCGGCGACCCGGGTCAGCACGGTCGCGAGCGTCGGGTACTCGGCGTCGTCGCCGTCCAGGTAACCGATCACGGCCTCGAGGCCGGGCAGCTCCGAGCGGGCGATGCTCACGACCTCGTCGGCGAGTGAGCGTATGGCGGCCGACGGCACACCGGGGACGGCGAGAACCAGCGCGGGAGCGCCCTCGGGCGCCGCCACGGGTTCAGGGCGACGGTGCCGCCCGGACTGGCGGGGTCGCGGCATTCGTACAGGCAGCCCGGGAGTGGGCCCAGTGGGGGAGCTCATGGCGCCGCATGCTACTGGTTTTGCCCACCGCCCGGTTCGCTGAGGTGCGGCCCCGCGAGTTCTGCCCGTCTATGTCTGAAGTGGCTGGATAGGGTCGGTTATCGGGTGACTTGCAGGAGGTGCGGGTCCTCCGGCAGCCGGAGCTCGTTCCGCGCCAGCGCGGCGGCGACCGTCACGGCCCCGGACAGCGGATCGCCCGCCGCGGCGACCACGCGCGCCTCGGGCAGCAGTACGCCCAGTTCGGCGCGCAGCGGACCGAGCAACGGCTCTCCCAGCCGGAACAGCCCACCGGTCAGGGCCACTTCGCCCACGCCCGCCGGACCGGCGGGACACACGGCCGCGGCGGCCTCAGCGACATGGCCGGCGGCGCGCTCCAGGATGCCCGCGGCCACCGGGTCGCCGTCGACGGCGCAGCCGGCCACGTCCGGTGCGAACGACGCGAGGACGGCCGGCCGGTCGGTACGGAGATAGAGAGCCGCCGGCAGACCGGCCGCCGGTCCGAACCGCTCCTCGGCGCGTGCGAGGAGCGCGGCCGAGCCACCGCGCCGCCCGTCGTACGCCCGCATCGCCGCGTCGAGGCCCGCCCGGCCGATCCAGGCCCCGCTGCCGCAGTCGCCCAGGAGATGGCCCCAGCCGTCCGCCCGGCGCCAGCCGGACAGATCGGTGCCGAGGGCGATCAGGCCCGTGCCGCCCGCGACGACCGCGCCCGGACGCTGGCCGAGCGCCCCGGCGTACGCGGTGACGGCATCGGCCGCGAGCGCGAGGCGCCGCACGCCCCACGCCCGTTCGAGCGCACCCGGCAGCTCGGCCCGCAGCCGGTCGCCGAGCGTGGCCATGCCGGCCGCCCCGACGGCGACCGCGGCGATCCGCCCGTCCTTCCCGTTCCTGCCGGCCCCGGTGGCCCGCGCCACCATCGCGTCGACCGCCGGAAGCACCTGGGCCAGCAGATGTCCCGCGTCGATCCCGCCCGCGCCCGTGCGCACCGGTTCGCTCGACGCGACCGTCTCCAGCACCTGCCCACCCGGCTCCGCCTCCCCGGCGCCCGCCCGCGCGAGCGCGATCCGCAGCCCGGAGCCGCCGGAGTCCACCCCGACGACGAGACCGGCGACGGACGCGGACGCGGACACGGAGGCGGACGCAGACACGGACGGGGACGCTGACGCGCTGGATGACCTCATGGTCGACTCCCTCTCACACGGCGACGGACGTCGGCCGGAAGCCTAGGGGGTCCCTCGCGGGTCATGCCGGGCTCGCGACGATCGGATTGTCGGTGTGGGCCGGTAGGGTGACTGCCCGTGACAGCACGACCGTTGAGTGAACTCGTAGAGCCCGGCTGGGCCCAGGCCCTGGCGCCCGTGGCGGGGCGCATCGCCCAGATGGGCGACTTCCTGCGCGCGGAGATCGCCGCGGGCCGGACCTACCTTCCGGCGGGGCAGCACGTCCTGCGCGCCTTCCAGCAGCCGTTCGACGACGTACGGGTGCTGATCGTGGGACAGGACCCCTACCCCACGCCCGGCATGGCCATCGGCCTCAGCTTCGCCGTCGCCCCCGAGGTCCGCTCCCTGCCCGGCAGCCTGGAGAACATCTTCCGCGAGCTGAACACGGACCTCGGCCTTCCGCGCCCCTCCAACGGCGATCTGACTCCCTGGACCCGCCAGGGCGTGCTGCTCCTCAACCGGGCCCTGACCACCGCGCCCCGCAAGCCGGGCGCGCACCGTGGCGCGGGCTGGGAAGCCGTCACCGAGCAGGCCATCCGCGCGCTGGCGGCGCGCGGAAAGCCGCTGGTGTCGATCCTCTGGGGCCGCGACGCCCGCAACGCGCGCCCGCTGCTCGGCGACCTGCCGGCGGTCGAATCGGCCCACCCGTCCCCGATGTCGGCGGACCGCGGCTTCTTCGGCTCCCGTCCCTTCAGCCGTACCAACGAACTCCTGGTGCGCCAGGGCGCCCAGCCGGTCGACTGGAGCCTTCCCTAGCCGGTCAGCCGATCACCGCCGCCCGTACGCACAGCACGTCCGGCAGGTGGTCGGCGAGCAGCTGCCAGCTGTCGCCGTCGTCCGCGCTCGCGTACACCTCCCCGTTGCGGTTGCCGAAGTACACGCCCGCCGGGTCGCCGTCGTCCGTGCACAGGGCGTCGCGCAGCACCGTGCCGTAATGGTCGCCGTCCGGAAGCCCCTTGGTGAGGGGTTCCCAGGTCGTGCCGGCGTCGGTCGTGCGGTAGACGCGGCAGCGCCGGCCGGCGGGGACGCGGTCGGCGTCCGCGTTGATGGGGAAGACATAAGCGGTGTCCGGCCGGTGGGGGTGGGCGGCGACGGCGAAGCCGAAGTCGGAGGGCAGGCCGCCGCCGATGTCCGTCCACCGGCCACCGCCGTCGTCGCTGCGGAACACCCCCCAGTGATTCTGGAGGTAGAGCCGGTCGGGGTCGCCCGCGTCCTGGGCGATCTTGTGGACGCACTGGCCGAACTCCGGGTTCGGGTCGGGCAGGAACACCGCCGACACCCCCTTGTTCGCGGGTGCCCAGCGGGCGCCGCCGTCCGTGGACCTGAAGACGCCCGCGGTCGACACCGCCACCGTCACCGCGTCGGGGTCGCGCGGGTCGGTGACCACCGTGTGCACCGCCTCGCCGCCCCCGCCCGGCACCCACCGGTCACGGGTGGGGTGCTCCCACAGCGGGCGCACGAGCTCGAAGGACTCGCCGCCGTCGGCGGATCTGAACAGCGCGGCCGGCTCCGTCCCCGCGTACACGACGTCGGGGGAGTGGCCGGGCGCGGGGTGCAGCTGCCAGACCCGCTCCAGTGAAGCGCCGGTGTCCTGCGGGAACTTGACCGCCGGCCGGGCCGGCTCGGTCCAGCTCGCGCCCAGGTCGTCGGAGTGGAAGACGGACGGCCCCCAGTGCGAACTGTCCCCGCCGACGAGGATCCTGGGAGTGGCGCGGCGCGTGTCGATTCCGATCGAATAGATCGCCTGCGCGTTGAAGTGCGGGTCGTCGAACTCCCATCGGCCGTCTCGCCCGCGGCCGATGAACAGACCCTTGCGGGTGCCTACGGTCAGTAGCACGTCGGTCATGCCGACACCTCCATGACGCCGTTGTCGCGGATACGGGCCAGTCTGCACCCGACCACTGACAACGACCGTCGGAGACGCCTCCGCCCCAGGTGAGAGGCGTGTTGCGGCGCCCTGAGCACGGCCGATCCCCGGCCGGCCGCCCCGACCGGCGCCCGGACTGCGCCCGGGGATCGACAGGGAGCCCGGGTGGAACCGGCTCCGTGCCCTCCTGTCCGTCCGGGGCGGGCTCAGGGCCCGCTCAGGCGGGAGCTTCGGCCGGGGCTCCGGCAGCGTCCCGCAGCAGCGCCGCGATCGTGTCGAAGCCGCGGCGCTCCGCGTGTTCCAGGGCGGTGGTGCCGTGGGCGTCGGGCAGGTCACGGTCCGCACCGGCCGCGAGGAGCAGGGCCACGACCTTCTGGTGGGCGCGGCCGCCGTCGCCGAGGATGACCGCCTCCAACAGGGCCGTCCACCCCAGGTCGTTGACGTGGTCGACATCGATCGCCGTCTCCTGGAGGACGGCCTTCACATAGGCCGCGTGGCCCCGCTCGGCGGCGGGAATGAGGCTGACGCCGCCGAACCGGTTCCGCAGCGTCACGTCGGGCGCCGGGTCCGCTGTGAGGAGCACCCGCATCATCGCCACGCTCCCGGTCGCGCCCGTCACCAGCCACGGGCTGTCGTGCCGCGCGTCCCGCGCGTTCACGTCGGCGCCCGCGGCGACCAGGGCCCGCGCCGCCTCCACGTGGTCGCCGAGCGCGGCCAGCAGCAGCGGCGAGCGCAGCTCCTCGTCGCGGACCTCGGTGCGGGCACCTTCGGCGAGCGCGGCGCGCACCGCCGCGGCGTCGCCCTGACGGGCGGCGGCGAGCAGCCGCAGATCGGCGGGGGCGGGCATGGACGGCTCCTCGGGACGGTACGGAACGGGGCGCGGCGGGGCCTGCCGGCAGGCGGGTCGCTCGGGCACGGCCCCGCGGCCCGGACGAAGGCCGGTCCAGGCCGACGCCAGGTCAGCAGACGTCCAGGTCACCAGGTGGGGCGCCGGCGATGGACGGCCCGCCGAGATCGCCCGCCAAGGGCGGACGGCCCGCCGGGTGGCCCGGCGGGATGGTCAACAGGTAGGCAAGCCCAGGCATAGCGCAGGCACCGCACCGTGCCGTGCCGCTCCCTCGTCCATCCTGGCTCCACGCCACCCCCCTCCCCGTCCACCCGGCGGCCCCTCCTCCCGCACCGCCCGGCCGACCCCCGGGTCAACCGATCGGCTGACCCTGCCGCGCCGCGCCCCGCAGTCCGTCCCAGTCGGGGATCTTCACCGGGCCGCGGCCCAGCGCGCCGCCCAGGGCCGCCTCCGCCCGCTCGATGGCCTGCCAGCCCGTCCAGAGCACCGGCTCGTGCCCCAGGGCCCGCAGCGCGGCGACCGGGTCGGGTGCCACGGGCCGGCGGGCGAGGACGGGCGCGTCGGCCAGCAAGGAGGCGGCGGTCTCCTTGGCGCAGGGCCGGTTGGTGCCGATCACGCCCGTGGGGCCGCGCTTGATCCAGCCGGCCACGTACTCGCCCGGCGACGGCACCCCGTCCCTGAGCACCCGGCCCGCGGCGTTCGGGACCGTGCCCCGTGCCGGGTCGAAGGGCAGGCCGGGCAGCGGCGCGCCCTGGTATCCGACCGCCCGCAGCACCAGGCCGGCCGGGATCTCCTCGTACCGCCCCGTGCCCCGTATCCCGCCCGCTCCGTCCGGTTCCGTGCGCTCGAAGCGGACCGCCGCGACCCGGCCGCCCTCGCCGAGGATCTCCACCGGCCGCAGGAAGAAGCGCAGCCGGACCGTGCGGCCGGTGGGCGCGGTGGCCGGGGAGGGCGTGGCGGCCGTCGCCCAGCCGCGTACGACGTCCAGATTGCGCCTGTTGACGGCCGGCAGCCCGGACGGGTCGGCGTACGCGGGGTCGAGCGCGAGCTCCGCCGGGTCGACCAGTACCCGGGTGTCCGGGAGCGCGCCGAGCTCGCGCAGCTCCTTGGTGGTGAACTTCGCCTGCGCGGGACCGCGCCGCGCCACCATGTGCACCTCGCGCACCCCGCTCGCGCCGAGCGCCGCCAGCGCGGCCTGCGGGATGTCGGTCGGCGCCAGCTCCTCGGTCCGCCGGACGAGCAGCCGGGTGACGTCCACCGCCACGTTCCCCGCCCCGACGACCACGGCGCCGGGCCGGTCGAGGTCGAAGCCCTCGTGGACCGCGTCCGGGTGGGCGCTGTACCAGGAGACGAACTCGGTCGCCGAGAAACTGCCCCGCAGCTCCTCGCCCGGCACCCCGAGCCGCCGGTCGCGCGAGGCGCCCACGCAGTAGACGACCGCGTGGTAGAGCTCCAGGAGCCGGGCCGGGGTCAGCCCGCGCGCGCCGACCTCCACGTCGCCGAGGAAGGCGATCCGCTCGTCCTCCAGGACCGCGCGCAGGCTGCCCTGGAGCGACTTGATCTTCTCGTGGTCGGGGGCCACCCCGTACCGGACGAGCCCGTACGGGCACGGCAGCCGGTCGAGGACGTCGACCCGTATCCCGGGCACGGCGTCCTGTCCGACCAGCGCCTGGGCGGTGTAGACCCCGCTGGGACCGGAGCCGACGACGGCGACGCGCAGCACGGAAGCACCCCTTCCCGCCGGGAGACCTCCAGCATGGCACCGGGAGCGCCGCCGGGGGAGTGGGCGCGCGACGACGGTGCGACGCACCACTCGCCCGTACGCGCCCCCACGCGCCCGTACGGTCCGCGATCCCCCCGTACGCCGGCGGTGGCACCCGGTCCGAGGCAGCGCCGCCCTCCGCCTACAGCGACCGCATCCGGTCGATCTCCACCGTCTGCTGCGCGATCACGTCGTTGGCCATCTCCTCCACCAGGACGTTGTTGCCCTGTCCGAGGACCTCCGCCGCCATTGTCACGGCGCCCTCGTGGTGGGTGATCATCAGCTTCAGGAAGAGGGTGTCGAAGGCGCGCCCTTCGGCGGCTCTCAGTGCGGCGAGCTGGGCCTCGGTGGCCATGCCGGGCATGGTGTGGTGGTCGTGGCCGGACTGCGGCCGGGGGCCGCCGTTGGCGGCAAGCCAGCCCTCCATGGCCCCGATCTCCGGGCCCTGCGCGGCGGCGATCCGTTCGGCGACCTTCTTCACCTGCGGCGATCCGGCCCGCTGCGGTGCCAGGGCGGTCATGGTGAGCGCCTGCCGGTGGTGTTCGATCATCATCTGGACGTAACGGAAGTCGGCGCCGTTGGGCCGCCCGTCGGGCAGCATCCGGGCCGCCTCCTCCGGGGAGACGCGCTTGGCGGGCTCGCCCGGCCTGCCCGGCGCCACCACCATCGGCCCGCTCGAACCGCCGGGCCCGGCGGCGGACTTCTCCGTTCCGGGCGCCGACTCGCAGGCGCCGAGGGCGAGTACGGCGGTGGCGCTGACCAGCACGGCGACGGTGCGGCGGACACGGCGGTTCGGCAAGGCGACCTCCACAGGAACGGCGGCAACTCAGATCACGCGGGTCACTCGGATCACGCGGGTCACTCAGATCACACAGGTCACGCAGGTCACTCAGATCACTCCGGTCTGTCGGAGCGTGCGGCGGAACTTCAGGTCGTCCGTGTTGCCATCTGTTGAGATGTGCACGCCAAGGACCATACTGCCCAGGTCCATCCGTCGTTCAGCTGTGAACGGAAGTCCCAGAGAGGACGGAGTGACTTCGTTGCGTACCACGAGTACCCCGCGCACACGGACCAGAAGCCTGGGTGTGGCGACCGCCGCCGCCGGACTGCTGGTCAGCCTGCTCGCCGCAGGACCCGCGGCCGCCACACCCGAGCCGGGTGACCTCCCCGTACCGGACACCGTCAGCGCGCAGCGGGCGGCGGACACCCGTGCCGCCATCGCGAGCGGTGAGATCCCGGGTGTGGACGAGATCGTCCACACCCCCAACATCGAACACCTCGCCAACATCCCCAAGGACGCCCTCAAGGGCACCAACTCCGACCTGGCCTTCCAGGGCAGGTACGCCTTCGCCGGCAACTACGACGGCTTCCGGATCTTCGACATCAGCAACCCGAGGTCCCCCAAGACCGTCGCCCAGGTGCTGTGCCCCGGATCCCAGAACGACGTCTCCGTCTCCGGCGACCTCCTGTTCCTCTCCACCGACTCCTCCCGCAGCGACGACTCCTGCGCCAGCGTCTCGCAGCCCGCCACGGTCAAGGAATCGTGGGAGGGCATGAAGATCTTCGACATCAGCGACATCGCCAACCCGCGGTACGTCGCCTCCGTCGAGACCGCCTGCGGGTCGCACACCCACACGCTGCTGCCGAAGCGGGACGACGTGTACGTGTACGTCTCCTCGTACGCGCCGAACGCGGCCTTCCCGGACTGCCGGCCGCCGCACGACGGCATCTCGGTCATCAAGGTGCCGCGCGAGGCACCCGAGCGGGCCGCGGTCGTCTCGTTCCCCGTCCTCTTCCCGGGCGAGGGCCCGGACGGGGGCGGCAACCCCGGCGCACCCACCAACCCCGGCGTCTCCAAGACCACCGGCTGCCACGACATCACCGTGCTCCCCACCGAGGACCTCGCCGCCGGATCCTGCATGGGCGACGGCATCCTCTTCGACATCAAGGACCCCGAGCGGCCCCGGGTCATCGACCAGGTCCAGGACAACGTCAACTTCGCCTTCTGGCACTCCGCCACCTTCAACCAGAAGGCCGACAAGGTCGTCTTCGCCGACGAGCTCGGCGGCGGCGGCGCGGCCACCTGCAACGCGGAGGTCGGCCCGAACCGCGGGGCCAACGGCATCTACGACATCGTCGGCAAGGGCGACGGGCGCCGGCTCGTCTTCCGCAGCTACTTCAAGATCTCGCGCCACCAGGCCGACACCGAGAACTGCGTCGCCCACAACGGCTCGCTCATCCCGGTCAGGGGCAAGGACATCATGGTCCAGTCCTGGTACCAGGGCGGCGTCTCCGTCTGGGACTTCACCGACTCCCGCCGGCCTAAGGAGATCGCCTACTTCGAGCGCGGCCCGATCTCGGCGACCACCCCCGTCGGCGGCGGCTCCTGGTCGGCCTACTACTACAACGGCCACATCTACTCGAACGACATCGCCAAGGGCTTGGACGTCCTGAAGATCTCGGACAAGCGCACCGACAAGGCGCAGCGGGTCCGGATGCACGAGCTCAACGTCCAGACGCAGCCGGACTACTTCCGCGACTTCGAGCGGGCCTCCGGCGCGGACGACTGATCAGGACCGGACGGCCGGGCCTGTTCCGCCGGCCATTCCGGCTCGCACGGCCGGGCCTGTTCCGCCGGCCACTCCGGCCCGGACGGCCGGACAGGTCCGGCCGGCAGGTCCGGCACCCGGATCCCCCGGGAGCCCAGCTGGAGCGGCACCCGGGCCGGCCGGCCGCGTAAGACCGTGTGCGCCACCGGCGTGCCGTCGGGCGGGCCTCCGCCCGGCGGCACGCCCTGCTCCCAGTCGAGCCCGTACCGCTGGAACAGCTCCGCCCGCAGCCGGGCCCTCGGCATCGGCGCGCCCGGCAGCAGCACCGCGAACACGGCGCCCATGAGCAGGGCCCGCAGCAGCGGATAGTCCCGGTCCACGTCGTCGGTGCCGTAGCGCGCCACGGTGTCGCGCAGCAGCGCGGCCAGCCGCTGCTGCTCCGGACACTGCACGAAGCCCTCGGCCTGGAGGATGCCGGCCATGTGCGTCCGCATGAGCACGGGCCGGTCCTCGGCGAGCCCCAGGATCGCGTCGATGGCCCGGGCCAGCAGCTCCCGGCCGTCCTCGGTGCGCGGCTCGCGCTCCAGCGCCTCCTCCAGGGTCAGGTGCATCAGCCGGTGCACCGCGGACTGCAGCAGCTGCCGCTTGCCCGGGAAGTAGTACGAGATCAGGCCCCGTGCCGAACCGGCCCGGCCGGCGATGTCGCCGAGCGTCGTGGCCTCGTAACCCCGCTCCGAGACCAGCTCCACGGTGGCCGCCAGGATCCGCTCGCGCGAGCGCCGCCGGAGCTCTTCATTGACCGATGCGCTACGCGGGGACATGCTGGACTCCTGCGTTGACTGGCTCGCAGCCAATATACTCAGCGCGACCTGCCGTCGTGCCCTCGTGGCCGACGGTGGGGCATGCCGTCTGTTCTGGGCGACGCGGGGGATCGTCCAGAACAGGCGGCTTCATCGTGTTTCTCCCATTCTGCTCCCCTTGTCCGGGCCGGTCGCCGGTGGTCTGCGGGCTTCGAGGCGCCGGTAGGTGACGATGGCCGCGGCCACGCAGCACCAGCCGAGCAGCCAGCCGCCCAGCACGTCCGACGGCCAGTGGACGCCCAGGTAGACCCGGGTCCAGCCGACCCCGGCCACCGACACCACCGCGAGGCCGGTGAGCGCGCCCCAGCCCCACCAGCCCTCGCGCCAGCGCAGTGCGAGCACCCACAGCAGCAGCCCGCAGCTGACCGTCGCCGCCATGGCGTGCCCGGACGGGAACGCCGGGAAGTGCGCCGAGTCCACCGGATCGGGCCAGCTCGGCCTCGTCCGCCCCACCGCGAGCTTCAGGCCGTGCTGGAGGGCCCAGGCGAGCACACTGGTGACCGCCACCCACAGCGCGAGGCGGCGCTCCCGGCGCCACCACAGGACGAGGGCGGTCACGCCGGCGAGCGTCCGCATGGTCCACGGGTCCCACACCCAGTCCGACAGCACCCGGTTGAGCCGGGTGAAGCCGGGCTCGGCGACCGCGCTGCGGTGCAGCGCGTCGGACACGTCCCGGTCGAACGACAGCAGCGGGGACCACCCCACGGCCACCAGGACGAGCAGCAGTACGGCCAGGGCCCCGGTCACGACGGCGGAGATGCGCATGGGCCGATCCTGCCCCACGGCCGCGTTTCCACGTGTCCGCGCGGCGGGCCTGTCGGCGCCGTCCGGCCGGTTTTCGCCCTCGCCAGGATCGGCTGGGACCGCCGGCGGGCGGCCGGGGTGTCCGTCTGGGCTCTCTACCCGAGCGCCGTCAGCGCCGGGACGAACGCCACCAGGACCGGGACGGCCGGGACGAGGGTCGCCGCCGCCGTCAGGCGCAGCCGGCGGGCCGTGGTGAGGCGGGGCGTGGCCGTCAGCAGGCGGTTGACGCGCTGCGGGAGGTCGGCGTCCGGGGCCGGTCCCGGGCCGAACACTCCCCGGTCCTCGTTGAGCTCGACCAGGGCCAGGGCGATGGTCAGCCGTCCGAAGCGGCGCGAGGCCACGTCATCCGCCGCCAGCTCCACCAGCCGGTGCATCTGGCCCTGGAAGGCGGCGAAGACGGGGACGCCCGGGAAACCGGTCGCGAGGGCGGTCGCGCAGTGCAGCAGCCAGTCGTGCCGCGCCCGCGCGTGTCCCTGCTCGTGCGCGACGAGGGCGTCGAGCTGACGGCCCTTGAGACGGCGCAGCGCGGCGGTGGTGACGACCAGGCGCGGCGTCCCGCCGGGCAGCCACCAGGCACCGGGGCGTTCCTCCTCCAGGACGACCAGGCGCCCGCTGTCGGCGGGCTCCTCGCCGGGCAACAGCGGCGCCCGCACCAGCAGTTCGCAGCGCCGCTGCCTGCGGCGGGCCCGGGCCCGGCCGATCTCCCGGCCCAGCATCGCCCCGGACCACAGGCCGCCGGCCGCGAGCAGCACGGCCAGCGTCGCCGACCACGGGGCGTGGGTGCCGAGCTCGTACGCCTCGATCACCGCGCGCGGCGCGGACCCGAAGACCTGGCCCCGCACCGCCTGCCAGGCGGCGGCCGCACTGAAGGTCATCGACAGCGCGAAACTCAGCAGGATCGCCGCCACGACGCACTGCCACACCCACAGCGCCACCACGGGTTCCCGTTCCACCCAGTCGGCCCGCGACAGCAGCCGCGGGGCGACGACGGCGGTCAGGACGCCGAGCGCGAGGAGCGCGAGGGAGACCAACATGGCGCCACCCTATGAGGCGGTACCAGGCAGGGGTATGCCCTCGCCGATCAAGTGACGTACGCCACGGTTTGATTGCACCGCACCGGTACCTCAGAGCGTGAGGAGCATCGCCAGCATCGCGAGCGCCATGGACAGCCGGCAGACCAGCGTCAGCTCCGCCCCGCCCCGCCCGGCCGCCGCGCCCGACCCCACCACGCCGCCCGGCGCGGCCGCCGCGCCCGCCGCCCCGGACGCGTCCGGGGCCGGTGCGGTCACCGGGACCAGTCGCGCGCCCGAACGCAGCACGTACACCCCGTAGTAGACGATCAGCGCCCCCGTCAGCAGGGGTATGCCCGCGCCGGCGGCCGCGCCGCCGTGCCCCGCGCCGTGCGCCCCGTGGCCGCCGCCCGGCGCCCCCGCCATCGCCACCGCCATGTAGACCATCGCGAGCGAACCGACCAGATGGTGCAGATGATGACGCCCCCGCCGCACCGCCCCGGTCAGCCCGTGCAGCGCCGCGACGCCGAACACCGCCGCGTACACCGCCCAGGCCCACTCCGGAGGGGTCAGCACCGCCGCGGGCAGGGCCATCGCCGCCATGCCGAAGCCCATCACGGCCTCGCTCACGGCCGCCGCGCGCTCCTCGCCGGCGCTGCCGCGCGTCCGCCACAGGCAGTACGCGCCGCTCGCCGCGCACAGCACCACCAGCAGCCAGCCGGACAGAGCCGGTCCGTGCACGCCGGACACCCCCCTCCTCACGGTCCCGTCGAGTGCATGCCCGGCCCCCGCCGCACCCACGCGGGCGCACGGACGCGCACAGGTGTACGAGGGGGAGCGCGGGGCGCGCGTTAGGCTCGGGGCCGATCGCGTCCGCCGATCGTCAGCGCCCGAGGGGAGACCCGCACACCATGGACACCGCCGCGCCCCGGCACACCGACCGCCTCACGTATCGCGACGCCGTCCTGGACGACGTCCCCGTGCTCGTCGAGCTCGTCCAGTCCGCCTACCGCGGCGACGCCAGCCGGGGCGGCTGGACCACCGAGGCGGATCTGCTCCAGGGGCAGCGGACGGACCCGGCAGGCGTCGAGGCGGTCATCACCACGCCCGGCAGCCGGCTGATGGTGGTCGAGCGGGACGGCGGGATCGTCGCCTGCTGCCAGCTGGAACACCGCGGTGAGGCCGCCTACTTCGGCATGTTCGCGGTCCGCCCGGAACTCCAGGGCGCCGGTCTCGGCCGGCGGATCATCGCCGAGGCCGAGCGTCGGGTGCGGGAGCTGTGGGACGTGCGCGAGATGCACATGACGGTCATCTCGGTGCGCGAGGAGCTGATCGCCTGGTACGAGCGCCGGGGGTACCGCCGTACGGGCCGGACGAGCCCGTTCCCGTACGGCGACGAGCGCTTCGGCGTGCCGCAGCGCGACGACCTCGAGTTCGAGCTCCTGGTGAAGGAACTGGTCTGATCTCCGGCGCGCCGGATCCGGCCCGGCCCGGACGGCCGCTCAGGCGGTGAAGCGGCCCGTGCGCCGGATCTCCGGCCGGTCCGTCGTGGCGCCGTCGAGCCCGAGGGCCCGGGCGAGCCGCAGGTCGTCCTGGGTGTTCACGACCCAGCCGATCACCCGCAGGCCCGCCGCGTGCGCCCGCTCGACGGTGTCCAGGGTGAGGTGCCGGATGTTCAGGACGAGCGCGCCCGCGCCCACGGCGAGGGCGCGCTCCACCACGTCGGACTGCGGATGGTCGGCGACGAGCGCGGTGCGCACCCCGGGGACGAGGCCGCTGATCTCCGCCAGGGCCTCGTCGTGGAAGGAGAGGACCTCCACCCGCGCGGTGAGGCCACGCTCGTTGATCACCCCGGCGAGGGCCCGGGCCGCGGCGACGTCCTTGATCTCGGCCTGGACCGGGGCCCGGACCGCCTCCAGGACCTCCTCGAAGACGGGGACGCGCTCCCCCTCGCCCGCGTCGAGCTCGCGCAGCTCCGCGAGGGTCTTGCCGGCGACGGGCCCGCTGCCGTCGGTGGTGCGGTCGACGTCGGCGTCGTGCATGACGACCAGCGCGCCGTCCTTGCTGAGGTGGAGGTCGAGTTCGACGGCGTCCATGCCCGCCTGCTCGGCGAGGACGAAGGAGCGCAGGGTGTTCTCGGGCGCGACGCCCATGACTCCGCGATGACCGATGGTGAGGAAACTCAAGATCTTCTCGCTTCCGTCGGGGTCCGGCCCGTGGCTCCGCCGGGCCGGGTGCGGCTCGGTGCGGGTCGGCTCGGGGCGCAGCCTAGTAGATGGGGGCAAAACGGGAAGCGTCCCCACGGAAGCCCGTGTTTCTCATCGCGCAAGCCCACTCGACAGGAAAATTCGCGGCGACAAGGGGGGTCGCGCAGGATAATTTCTCTTACCCCCTCTTGCGGGGAAGAACCGTGGATGCATACGGTGTCTTGACGCAAGGTTCTCCTGTGGAGGAAGAGGCATGACGGAAATTCTTGTGCAGGACGTGACCGGTGGGGGGACTTCCACCGACGCTCCGGTGATCGACCACCCCGCATGGCCCGAGCTCAAGAATGCCGTGGAGGAGCTCCGTCCCTGGCAGAGCGCGGACGGCTCCATCGACTTCGAGGCCGAGGGCGCGCCGACCCGCGCCCACGCCGAGCAGACCGTCGAGCGCGTCGTCGCCGCGGTCGAGCGGCTCTCCCCGCTGCTCCCGCACGACGCGGACTACCACCACGCGCTCGTCGCCGACCTGCGCAAGTGGGCCAAGGGCGGCTTCGAGGTCCCCGACTTCCTGGACGCGCTGCTCGCCTTCCAGCCGGCCGCGAACCGCGTCGACGGGCTCCAGCACCTCGTCGTCTTCCCCATGTACACCCAGAACGGCAACCCGGACCGCAACCTCGAAGCGGTCGTGCTGCGCATGGTGTGGCCGGAGTGGCTCGCCGAGCTGGAGGCCACCCGCTACGACAACCCGCTCTTCTGCGGCATCACCTTCGAGGACTTCACGGCCGGCTACGACACCCACTCCGCCGTCCTCTTCCCCGAGACCATCGCCGTGCGCGAGGCCCCCGCGCGCTTCACCTGGGGCGGCATCTTCTGCGACCGCGAGGCCGCCCGCTTCCGCAAGGTCACCGGCGCCGCCGTCGACATCCTCGGCATCGACCTGCCCGAGGACATCGCCGCCATGGTCGAGGACCAGGAGCGCTGCGAGAAGGCGTTCGTCCTGTGGGACATGGTCCACGACCGCACCCACAGCCACGGCGACCTGCCCTTCGACCCGTTCATGATCAAGCAGCGCCAGCCGTTCTGGATGTACGGCCTGGAGGAGCTGCGCTGCGACCTCACCGCCTTCAAGGAGGCCGTGAAGCTGGAGGCCGAGGGCAACGCGCACGGCCGTGACGTGCAGTACGCGGTGCTCTTCGACCGGATGTTCCGCTTCCCGGTCTCGGGCGACCGCAACCGCAACTACGACGGTCTCGGCGGCCAGCTGCTCTTCGCGTACCTCCACAAGCACGACGTGGTGCGCTGGACCGACAACACGCTGAAGATCGACTGGAAGCGGGCCCCCGAGGTCACCAACCAGCTCTGCGGCGAGATCGAGAAGCTGTACCGCGACGGCATCGACCGCCCGAAGCTCGTCCACTGGTTCAAGGCGTACGAGCTGGTCTCCACCTACCTCGCCCCGCACCCCGGCTCCACCTGGGCCAAGGGCCCCGACGCCCTGGACCTGACCCAGCCGCCGCGCAAGCTCGTGGACGACGTGCTTCCTGACGAGTTTCCGCTCAGCATGTTCTATGAGGCCCTTGCCAAGAAGCTCAAGGGCGTGATCGCCTCCACCAAGGGCATCACCGCCGCGAAGACCGCGCCGGCCGAGCAGGCCGCCGCGTGACCGACGCGACCCACACGGCACGGGCGAACGACGGGTCCACCGGACCCACCCAGGCGACGGAGCAGGAGGCGACGACCATGAGCGGCAACGGAAACGGCGGAGCGCTGGACGGAGCCGTCATCGCGGTCGCCGGCGCGGCGGGCCCCGCGGGCCGGGCGGCCCTCCTGCGCCTGGCCGAGGCGGGGGCGACCGTCGTCGCCTCCGACGCGGACCCGGCACGGCTCGCCGAGGCGGTCGACGCCGCCCGTTACGCCCACGGCGGTGCCACCGTCACCGGCGACACCGTCGACCTGCTCGACCTGGACGCCACCCGCGAGTGGGCCGACAAGACCGAGAAGGAGTTCGGCCGGATCGACGGCCTGGTCCACCTCGTCGGCGGCTGGCGCGGCAGCTCCTCCTTCCCCGAGACCGACCTCAAGGACTGGGACTTCCTGGAGAAGCTCCTGATCCGTACGGTCCAGCACACCTCGCTCGCCTTCCACGACGGCCTGCTGCGCAGCGGCGGCCGCGGCCGCTACGCCCTGGTCAGCCAGGTCGGCGCGCACAAGCCGCTGGCCAACAACGCCGCGTACAACGCGGGCAAGGCCGCCGCCGAGGCGTGGACGCTCGCCCTCGCGGACTCCTTCCGCAAGGCGGGGGGCGACGAGGGTCCGCAGGCGGCTGCTGCGATCCTGGTGATCAAGGCACTGGTGCACGACGCCATGCGCGCCGAGCGCCCGAATGCGAAGTTCGCGGGCTTCACCGACGTCACGGACCTGGCCGACGCCATCGCCGGACTGTGGGACAGGCCCGCCGAGGAAGTGAATGGACAGCGCCTGTGGCTGACCCCCAAGCCGTGACCACGGCCCTGGGCTCCAGGACCGACGCCCGTCGTCACCACGACCCGTCGGTCCGGGGCTTCGCCAGCGACAACTACGCCGGCGCCCACCCGGAGGTCCTCGCGGCCATCGCCCTCGCCAACGGCGGCCACCAGGTCGCCTACGGCGAGGACCAGTACACCGAGCACCTGCAGCGGATCATGCACAGCCACTTCGGCCCCTCGGCCGAGGCCTTCCCGGTCTTCAACGGGACCGGGGCGAACGTGACCGCGCTCCAGGCGCTCACCGACCGCTGGGGCGCGGTGATCTGCGCCGAGTCCGCGCACATCAACGTGGACGAGGGCGGCGCGCCGGAGCGGATGGGCGGCCTCAAGCTGCTCACCGTGCCCACCCCGGACGGCAAGCTCACCCCCGAGCTGATCGACCGGCAGGCCTGGGGCTGGGAGGACGAGCACCGGGCGATGCCCCAGGTCGTCTCGATCACCCAGAACACCGAGCTCGGCACCGTCTACACGGTCGACGAGATCCGGGCCATCGTCGAGCACGCCCACTCCAAGGGCATGAAGGTCCACCTCGACGGCGCCCGCATAGCCAACGCGGCCGCGTCGCTGAACGTGCCCATGCGGGCGTTCACCAACGCGGTGGGCGTCGACGTGCTCTCGTACGGCGGCACCAAGAACGGCATGCTCTTCGGCGAGGCCGTGGTCGTCCTCAACCCGGACGCGGTCAGCCACATGAAGCACCTGCGCAAGCTGTCCATGCAGCTCGCCTCCAAGATGCGCTTCGTGTCGGTCCAGCTGGAGGCGCTGCTCGCCAAGGACCTGTGGCTGCGCAACGCCCGGCACGCCAACGCGATGGCCCAGCGCCTCGCGGAGGGCGTGCGGGGCGTGGACGGGGTGGAGATCCTCTACCCGGTCCAGGCGAACGCGGTCTTCGCGCGGCTCCCGCACGAGGTCAGCCGCCGACTCCAGGAGCGCTTCCGCTTCTACTTCTGGGACGAGGCGGCCGGTGACGTGCGCTGGATGTGCTCCTTCGACACCTCGGAGGACGACGTGGACGCCTTCCTCCAAGCGCTGAAGGAAGAGATGGCGCGCTGAGCGATCCATCCTCCCCGAGGGTGCATGAGTATGCGGCCGGATGTAAAGTCATTGACTTGCGTCCGGCCGCATTCCTATGCTCACGGATCATGGAACTCATCCAGAAGACTCCGGACATCGCCGCCTACTTGGCGGCAAGTGAAGCCGTCGACCATGAGCACCCCGTGGTGCGGGAGCGCTCCGACCGACTGTGGAGTGACCATCCGGACGCATATTCATACGCCAAGGCCGCCTACGAGTACGTACGGGACGCCGTCCCGCACTCCGCCGATTCCGGGGACCCGCGCGTCACCTGGCGCGCCTCCGACGTGCTCGCCACCCGCAACGGCACCTGCTCCGCCAAGTCGCACGCCCTCGCCGCCCTGCTCCGGGCCCGGTCCATCCCCACCGCCTTCTGCTACCAGCGCCTCGCCGACGACGGGGCGAACCCGATGATCCACGGCCTCGTCGCCGTGAAGCTGCCCGGACAGGACCGCTGGGCGCGGCAGGACCCCCGGGGCAACCTGGCGGGAGTGGTGGACGCGCGGTTCTCGCTCGACGAGGAGCGGCTGGCCTGGCCCGTACGACCGGAGTTCAATGAAGTGGACTATCCGGTGCTCTATGATGAACCGCATCCGGCCGTCCTGGCCGCCCTGCGGGCCGCACGGGACCGGCCCCACCTGTGGACGCTGCTTCCCAGCCAACTCTGAACGGCGGATCATGACTCTGACCCTCACCGTCTCCGACGAGGTTCGCACCCTCGTGCCCGGCTTCACCCACCTCGCCGTCGAGGCCCACGGACTCGTCAACGGACCCAGCGACGCGACCAGCTCGGCCCTGCTCGACGACGCCGCCCGCCGGCTCACCGAGCGCCTGGCCGGCCGGACCCCGGACCAGGACCCGCACGTCGCCGCCTGGCGCGCCGCGTACTCCGCCTTCGGCGCCAAGCCCTCCCGCACCCGCAACTCCGCCGAGGCGCTCGCCCGACGCGCCCTCGCCGACGGCGGCCTGCCCCGGATCAACCGGCTCGTCGACGCCTACAACGCGATCAGCGTGGCCCACCTGATCCCCGTCGGAGGCGAGGACCTGAACAGGATCCAGGGCGGCATGCGGCTCGTCCGCGCCACCGGCCGGGAGGAGTTCGTCACCGTCGCGGGCGGCGAGGAGACGATCGAGCACCCGGAACCCGGCGAGGTCGTCTGGTGCGACGAGGCGGGCGTCACCTGCCGCCGCTGGAACTGGCGCCAGGGCCCCCGCACCCGCATCGACGACGACACCACCGACGCGCTGTTCCTGCTGGAGTCGCTGGAGCCGATGACCCTCGGCGACCTGCGCACCGCCGGCGAGGAACTCGCCGAACTGCTCCAGAAGGTCAGCCCCGGAGCCCGGATCACCGTCCGCGACCCGGAGTGACCGGCGGTCCTACTGGATCCCGTCGCCGCGCTCGGCGGCCTTGAGCTCCTCCGGCGTCGGCGCCGTGCCCCCGAGGTGCGCGGGCACCCACCAGGTGTCAGCCGCGTCCTTGGGGCGCACCGGGTACGCGCGCTGCGCCGCCTCCAGGAGCTCCTGGACCCGCCCGCGCAGCCGCCGGGTGATCGCCCCCGCGTACTGGTCGGCCGGCGCCTCCACCGGCTCGCCGACCCGGATGGTGACCGGGATGTGGCTGCGCCGGAAGTTGCGCGGCCGGCCCTTGGTCCAGATGCGCTGGGTGCCCCACAGCGCCATCGGGATCAGCGGCACCCCGGCCTCCTGCGCGAGGCGCGCCGCACCCGACTTGAAGCTCTTGAGCGTGAACGACTGCGAGATGGTCGCCTCGGGGAAGACACCGACGATCTCGCCCGCCCGCAGCGCGCTCAGCGCGTGCTCGTAGGCGTGCTCGCCCTGCGCGCGGTCCACCGGGATGTGTTTCATCGAGCGCATCAGCGGCCCGGACACCTTGTGCCGGAACACCGCGTCCTTCGCCATGAACCGCACCAGCCGCTTCTGCGGCAGCGCGGCGAGACCGGCGAAGATGAAGTCCAGATAGCTGATGTGGTTGCTCACGAGGACCGCCCCGCCCTGGCGGGGGATGTGCTGCGAACCCTGAGTGTCGATCTTCAGGTCCAGCGCCTTGAACATCGTGAGTGCGGCGCCGATGACCGGTCGATAGACAAGCTCTGCCATCTGGAGGGAAACCCTTCGTCTGTGCCTCGGGAGGGTTCTCCCGGCGAAGTTACGCGGCCGTAGGTTTTCGGCTTTGGGCAGATCGTGCCCCATGTGGGGGCTCATAACCAGCCCTGACGGCTTCGTACGGGGAGATTCTCGTCACTCCCGGTCGCCGTGGCGGGAATCGAACGGTCCCGTGGGACGCTTGATCCGGTGTGGACGACAGGCGAGGAGGCGGACGGATGACCGAGGTCCTGGGCGCGGCGGAGCTCGGCGCTGAGCTGGGGGAGCGGGCCACCCTGGTCCAGTTCTCGACCGCCTTCTGCCAGCCCTGCCGGGCCACCCGCCGCACCCTCGCCGAGGTGGCCGCCATGGTCGAGGGCGTGGGACACGTCGAGATCGACGCCGAGGAGCGCCTCGATCTCGTACGGGACCTGGGCATCGTCCGTACGCCCACGGTGCTGGTCCTCGACCGGTCCGGCCGGATCGTCCGCAGGGCCGCCGGGCAGCCCCGCAAGGCCGACGTCATCGCCGCCCTCGGGCGCGCGGTCTGACCTGGTGGTCCGTGTGACGCGGTGGCCCATCCGACGTGGCGGCCCGTGCCACGTGGTGACCCTGCTCCCATCTGACGGTCCGCACTTGACTGCACACGTCAACGATCGTCAGGCTGGCGCAATGGTGCCAGAACTCCTTCTTCACGGCCGGGCCCACGTGGACCTCGCCCGCAACGCGAGCGCGCGCTGTCCGGGTGTCTGACGAACCCGCGACCCCCCTCCCGCCGCCCCCGCTGAAGGACGACTCCATGACGGTCTCGCCCGAGCTCCGCACGCTGCCGACGATTCCCGGCCGCACCGACGTCCCCGCCGTCGGCGCACCCCGCACCGGCTCTCCCGACCTGCTCCGTTCCGTCTTCCGGCAGCACGCCGCCGGAGTCGCGGTCATCACCGCGCACGGCGAGCGGCCGGTCGGCTTCACCGCCACCTCGCTCAACTCCGTGGCCGCCGACCCTCCGCTGATCTCCTTCGGCGTGGGCACCGGCTCCTCCAGCTGGCCCGTGCTCGCCGAGGCCGAGCACGTCGGCGTCCACATACTCGGCGAGCACCAGCGGGAGCTGGCCACCACCTTCGCCCGCAGCGGCGCCGACCGCTTCGCCCCGCCCACCCGCTGGGGCCCGGGCCCCGAGGGCGTTCCCGTCCTCGACGGTGTGCTCGCCTGGCTGGTGGGCCGGGTGGTGGCGCGCGTCCCGGCCGGGGACCACCGGATCGTCATAGCCGAGGTGGTCGCCGGCGATCCCCGCGCCGCCGGCTCCGGCGACGGCAGCCCCGGCGAGGCCGGCCGTCCGCTGCTGTACCACCAGGGGCGCTTCAACGCGCTGCGGGACTGAGAGTTCCCGTACGGCCGACCGCGGCGGCGTTGGCAAGGTCACATGGCTGAGCGCTTGCTCACCGGTAACGAACTGGCTGTACTGACGAGTAATATTTCCGGTGGGGCTACGGAGGCCCCGACCGGAAACCCGCCCTTCAGGCGCCTATGCTGCGAGCAGCAACGCAGCCCAGTTATGACGATGCAGTAGGAGAGCCGGCGTGAGCTTGAGGATCGTTGTCTGTGTGAAGTACGTGCCGGACGCCACTGGCGACCGGAAGTTCGCCGATGACCTGACGGTCGACCGCGACGACGTCGACGGCCTCCTTTCGGAGCTCGACGAGTACGCGGTCGAGCAGGCGCTGCAGATCGCCGAAGAGGCGGACGACGCCGAGGTCACCGTGCTCACGGTCGGCCCGGAGGACGCCAAGGACGCCCTGCGCAAGGCGCTGTCCATGGGTGCCGACAAGGCCGTCCACGTCGAGGACGACGACCTGCACGGCACCGACGTCATGGGCACCTCGCTGGTGCTCGCCAAGGCGATCGAGAAGACCGGCTACGACCTGGTCATCGCCGGCATGGCCTCCACCGACGGCACCATGGGTGTCCTCCCGGCCATCCTCGCCGAGCGCCTGGGCGTCCCGCAGGTCACCCTGCTCTCCGAGGTCAAGGTCGAGGACGGCAAGGTGACGGGCCGCCGTGACGGCGACACCGCCTCCGAGCAGCTGGAGGCCTCGCTTCCGGCCGTCGTCTCCGTGACGGACCAGTCGGGCGAGGCCCGCTACCCGTCCTTCAAGGGCATCATGGCCGCCAAGAAGAAGCCGGTGGAGTCCCTGGACCTCTCCGACCTCGACATCGAGGCCGACGAGGTCGGCCTGGAGGGCGCCTGGACCAAGGTCGACTCCGCCGACGAGCGCCCGGCGCGCACCGCGGGCACGATCGTCAAGGACGAGGGCGAGGGCGGCAAGCAGCTGGCCGAGTTCCTCGCGAGCCAGAAGTTCATCTAGCCGGACTCCCGGGGCGCGGCCCCGGGACCGGCGGGCTCGCGCAGAGCCACCAGACCGCCCCCTTTTCGTTCGCAGGAGATTGAAGTCCCATGGCTGAGATTCTCGTCTACGTCGACCACGTCGACGGAGCCGTCCGCAAGCCCACCCTGGAGCTGCTGACGCTGGCCCGCCGCCTGGGCGAGCCGGTCGCCGTCGCCCTCGGCAACGGTGCCGCCGACACCGCCGCCGCCCTCGCCGAGCACGGCGCCGTCAAGGTCCTCACCGCCGACGCCCCCGAGTTCGCCGAGTACCTCGTCGTCCCGAAGGTCGACGCGCTCCAGGCCGCGTACGCGGCCGTGTCCCCGGCCGCCGTGCTCGTCCCGTCCTCCGCCGAGGGCAAGGAGATCGCCGCCCGCCTCGCGGTCCGCATCGGTTCCGGCATCATCACCGACGCCGTGGACCTGGAGGCCGGTGCCGAGGGCCCGGTCGCGACGCAGTCCGCGTTCGCCGCCTCGTACACCACCAAGTCCCGTGTCTCCAAGGGCACCCCGGTCATCACGGTCAAGCCGAACTCGGCCCCCGTCGAGGCCGCCACGGCCGCCGGCACCGTCGAGGCGCTGTCCGTCTCCTTCTCGGAGAAGGCCACCGGCACCAGGATCACCGCCCGCACCCCGCGCGAGTCCACCGGCCGCCCGGAGCTGACCGAGGCCGCGATCGTGGTCTCCGGCGGCCGCGGCGTCAACGGTGCCGAGAACTTCGCGATCATCGAGGCGCTCGCCGACTCCCTCGGCGCGGCCGTCGGCGCCTCCCGCGCCGCCGTCGACGCCGGCTGGTACCCGCACTCCAACCAGGTCGGCCAGACCGGCAAGTCGGTCTCCCCGCAGCTCTACATCGCCGCGGGCATCTCCGGCGCGATCCAGCACCGCGCCGGCATGCAGACCTCGAAGACCATCGTCGCCGTCAACAAGGACGCCGAGGCCCCGATCTTCGACCTCGTCGACTACGGCGTGGTGGGCGACCTCTTCGACGTCGTCCCCGCCCTCACCGAGGAGGTCAAGTCCCGCAAGGGCTGATGACCAGCGGCTGACCAGCGGTTCTGTCGGACCCGGGGCCGCACGGCGAACTCTCGCCGTGCGGCCCCGCGCCGTTTCGGACAACCATTGACGCAGGTCCCGGCGGACTACTAACTTCGCTATACGGATTGTTGATTCCGTGCAGCGGAAAACAGGAGGATGTGGGATGGGTCAGCAGGAGAAGGTGTCGACGAGCCTCGCGGGCGCGGTCAGCGAGGACATCAGCGCCTCCCTCGCCGCCGTGGACGCCGAGCTGGACCGCCGCTACCCAGGGGACCCCGGCACCCGCCAGCCCGTCCACACCGTCTACGTCCCCGGCAACGCCTTCGACGCCGGAACCATCCGCTCCTGGGGCGACCAGGCCCTCGCCGCCCTCGACGAGCACGCCCCCGACGCCGCCACCTTCGCTGCCGTCCTCGGCCTCGCCGACGACCTCGCCGAGGACGTCTACGGCCGCGTCCGCGCCAAGCTGGAGCGCGAGCCCATCGAGGACCTGCGGGTCGACTTCGAGGACGGCTACGCCGGCAGCGACGAGGACCACGATGCCGCCCGCGCCGCCCGGATCATCACCGAGGCCTACGCCGACCTCAGCGCCGCCCCGTACATGGGCATCCGCATGAAGTGCATGGAGGCCGCCGTACGCGACCGCGGCATCCGCACCACCGACGTCTTCCTCACCGGCCTCATGGAGAACGGCGGCCTGCCCGACGGCCTCGTCCTCACCCTCCCCAAGGTCACCTACCCCGAGCAGGTCACCGCCTTCGTCCGCCTCCTCGAAGCCTTCGAGAAGGCCCACGGCCTCGACGCCGGCCGCCTCGGTTTCGAGATCCAGATCGAGACCAGCCAGGCCATCCTCGCCGCCGACGGCACCGCCACCGTCGCCCGCATGATCGACGCCGCCGAGGGCCGCGCCACCGGCCTGCACTACGGCACCTTCGACTACAGCGCCTGCCTCGGCGTCTCCGCCGCCTACCAGGCCAGCGACCACCCCGCCGCCGACCACGCCAAGGCGATCATGCAGGTCGCCGCCGCCGGCACCGGCGTACGCGTCTCCGACGGCTCCACCAACGTCCTCCCCGTCGGCCCCACCGCCCAGGTCCACGAGGCGTGGAAGCTCCACTACGGCCTCACCCGCCGCGCCCTGGCCCGCGCCTACTACCAGGGCTGGGACATGCACCCCGGCCACATCCCCACCCGCTACGCCGCCGTCTTCGCCTTCTACCGCGAGGGCTTCGAGACCGCCGCCAAGCGCCTGTCCGCCTACGCCAACCACGCCGGCGGCGACGTCATGGACGAGCCCGCCACCGCCAAGGCCCTCAGCTCCTACCTGCTGCGCGGCATCGACTGCGGCGCCCTCGACACCGCCGAGGTCGACGCCCTCACCGGCCTCACCCGCGCCGACCTCGCCCGCTTCGCCGCCCCGCGCCGCGGCGACCTGACGGCGACCGCCCAGTAGCCCCGAGGCCCGCGCGGACCCGACCGCCCCGCCCCGTACCCTGTACGCGTTCATCACAGCCGAACAGGGAACGGGGCACGGGTGTCTTCGGGGGAGAACGAGCGGCTCGCCGGCCGCTACCGCGTCGTGCGGCAGCTCGGGCGCGGCGGCATGGGAATCGTCTGGCGCGCGGTCGACGAGGTCCTCGGCCGCGAGGTGGCCGTCAAGGAACTGCGCACCTACAACGACGCCTCGGGCCCCGAGCTCGACGACCTGCGCCTGCGCATGCAGCGCGAGGCGCGGGCCGCGGCCCGGGTCCGCCACCCCGGAGTCGTCGCCGTCCACGACGTCACCGAGCACCAGGGCCGCCCCGTCATCGTCATGGAACTCGTCGACGGGCCCTCGCTCGACGGCGTCCTCGGCGAACGCGGCACCCTCCCGCCGCGCGAGGCCGCGAGGATCGGCGCCGCCGTCCTGGACGCCCTGGCCGCCGCCCACGACGTCGGTGTCCTCCACCGCGACGTCAAGCCCGGCAACGTCCTGCTCGACCGGTCGGGCCGCATCGTCCTCACCGACTTCGGCATCGCCGCCATGGACGACCCCGGCGACGGCTCCGCCACCCATCTGACCCGCAGCGGCGAGATCGTCGGCTCCCTGGACTACCTGGCGCCCGAGCGCGCCCAGGGGCAGCAGCCCGGCCCCGCCTCCGACGTCTGGGCGCTCGGCGCGACCCTGTACGCGGCGGTCGAGGGCGCCTCGCCGTTCCGCCGCACCTCCACCTGGTCCACGCTCAACGCCATCGTCGTCGAGCCCCTGCCCGAGCCCCGCAACGCGGGCCCGCTCGGCCCGGTGCTCCGGCAGCTCATGGACAAGGACCCGTCCCGGCGCCCCGACGCCCGGACGGCGGCACGCCTGCTGGCCGCGGTGGCCGACGGCACGGAGCCGGCGGTTCCGCCGATGACCACCGGGCCCGGCACGGGGCCGGGCGCGCCTTCCGGCGGGCACGGCGGGGCACCGCACCTGTGGGTGCCGACCGAGCCCGCCGCCGTACCGCTCCGTCCGGAGGGCGGTGCGGGCGTCCAGGGGACGGCCGCCGCGGGGCCGGCGGGCGCGTACGGGTTCGGCGGGCCGGATGCGTACGGCATGACGGGTGGCCCGGCGTCCGGGTTCGGTGGGGCGGTCCCGTCCGGTATGACGGGTGGTCCGGTGGCGGGGCCCGAAGCGGCGTCCCCGTTCGCTGGGCCGGTTCCTCACGGCGGGCCCGGCGGACACGGCGCGGTGCCGATGCCCGTCGGCCCGCTGTTCCCGCTCCGTACCGCCTCCGCCTCCCCCTCGCCCTCCGCCAGGACCTCCAAGGCGCCCCTTCCGGGCGGCGCGTCCGGCGGGAGCACGGGCGGCAGCGGCGGGACGACCGGCGGCTCGACCACGACCAGCGGAGGGGGCGGGGCGGCCCCGCCACCCGCACCCGTCTGCTTCTCGCGCGGCGGCGGGAAGTACGACTGCCAGGTGTGGCGCACCGAGAAGACGTACAGCCACGGGGGCGCCCAGATGGGCGTCCTCAACGCCGGCACCAACTACTTCTACTGCCAGACGAACCTCGGCCGCCGCGAGACCTACGGCGAGTGGAGCAACGTCTGGTGGGCCAGGACCGACGACGACAGCGGCAACACCGACGTGTACTTCAGCCTTGTCTACATCAAGGGCGGCGACAACGACCAGCCGCTGCCGGGCCTGCCGGTCTGCTGAGCCCCGGCGGCGGTCGGCCACCCCGCCATGAGGTGGACGACCGCCGCGGTCGCGGCGACTTCGGCGACCGCGCCGAACGGCGGCGCGGCGGTGTCGGCCGCCGGCCTGACCGGGCGGCATGTCGGGCGGCACCTGGACGACGCTGAGGTCCCGGCGACCCCGGTGATCGCGCCGAACGGCGGCGGCGTCGGCCGTCGGCCTGGCCCGGCCGGGCGGCTCGCCGGGCAGCGGCTGGTGGAGGGCCGGTGCGCGCGCGAAGGCGCGCCCGAGGCCGACGCCGTGGCGGACGTACGTGCCGGCCGCCCTTCCGGCGGCCCTCAGCGCTCCGCCGGGGGCGGGATCTCGCCCGAGCCGCGGGCGAGCAGCTTCGTCTCCAGGACGACCGTCGCCGGGGGCTCCTCGGCCCCGTCGAGGCGGCGGAAGAGCCGTTCCGCCGCCGTCCGGCCCAGCGCCGCCGCGTCCTGGGCGATGACCGTGATGCCGAGCAGGTCGGCGAGCTCGATGTCGTCGAAGCCGACGAGGGCCACGGGCCGTTCCCGCGCCGCCAGGACCCGTACCGCGGTCACCGTCACCCGGTTGTTGCCCGCGAACAGCGCCGTCACCGGCTCCGGACCGGACAGCATCGCGTCGACCGCCTCCGCCACCCGCTCCGGATCGGTCGGGCCGAGCGACACCCACGCGTCGGCCACCGCGAGGCCCGCGTCCTCCATGGCCGCCCGGTAGCCGCGCAGGCGCTCCGTCGCGGTGTGGATGCGGGGCCGGTCGCCGATGAAGCCGACGCGGCGGTGGCCGTGCGCGATCAGGTGCGCCACGCCCGCCCGGGCGCCGCCGAAGCTGTCCGAGAGGACGGTGTCCGCGTCGATGCCGCCCGCGGGGCGGTCCACGAAGACGGTCGCCACGCCGGCCCGGATCTCCGGCTCCAGGTAACGGTGGTCGGCGCCCGCCGGAATGACGATCAGTCCGTCCACCCGCCGGGCGCACAGCGCGAGCGCCAGTTCCCGCTCCCGGTCCGGGTCCTCCGCGCTGGAACCGTTGATGAGCAGCGCCCCGTGCGCCCGGGCCACCTCCTCGACGGCGCGGCTGAGCGGCCCGTAGAAGGGGTCGGCCAGGTCCTCCAGGACGAGCCCGACCGACGCCGTGCGTCCCTTGCGCAGCACCCGCGCGCTGTCGTTGCGGCGGAAGCCGAGCGCGTCGATGGCCTCCTGCACGCGGCGTTCGGTGTCCGGCGTGACGCCCGCCTCGCCGTTGACGACCCGCGAGACGGTCTTGAGGCCGACCCCGGCCCGCGCGGCGACGTCCTTCATCGTGGGCCGATGGCCGTAACGGTGCTCGGGGCGGCGGGCGATGTCGGCCACGGTGCGCGGTTCCTCCGTCGTGTGCGGGGTCGTCGGTCCCGGTCCCGGTACCGATGCCGGTCTCGCTTTCGGCCTGGCCCGGTCCCGGTGTCGATCTCGATCTCGTTGCTGTCGAGCATAGGACCTGGACAACGTTGTCAGAGCCGGGAAGACTGTAGGTCACATCCACTGCCCCCACGGAGACACGGAGCCCATGCGCACTGACCTCGTCGTCGCCCTCGACATCGGTGGCACCAAGATCGCCGGAGCGCTGGTCGACGCCGAGGGCCGGATCCGGGTCCGCTCGCAGCGGCCCACGCCCGCCCGGGAGGACGGCGAGACGGTGATGCGGGCGGTGACGGACGTGCTCGACGAGCTCTCCGGCTCGCCGCTCTGGGCGTCGGCGGGTGCCGTCGGCATCGGCAGCGCCGGCCCGGTCGACGCCTCGGCCGGCACCGTCAGCCCGGTCAACGTGCCCGGCTGGCGCGCCTTCCCGCTGGTCGAACGGGTCCACCGGGCCACCGGCGGACGGCCCGTCACCCTCGTCGGCGACGGCGTCGCCATGACCGCCGCCGAGCACTGGCAGGGCGCGGCCCGCGGCCACGACAACGCGCTGTGCCTCGTCGTCTCCACGGGCGTCGGCGGCGGACTCGTCCTCGGCGGACGCCTCCACCCCGGCCCCACCGGCAACGCCGGTCACATCGGCCACATCAGCGTCGACCTCGACGGTGACCCGTGCGCCTGCGGCGGACGCGGCTGTGTCGAACGGATCGCCAGCGGCCCGCACATCGCCCGACGCGCCCGGGACGACGGCTGGCGCCCGGGCCCCGACGGCGACCGCTCCGCCGCGGCGGTGGCCGCCGCCGCCCGTGCGGGCGACCCCGTGGCGGTCGCCTCCTTCGAGCGCGCCGCCCAGGCCCTCGCGGCCGGGATCGCCGCGACCGCCACCCTCGTCGAGGTCGACATCGCGGTGATCGGCGGGGGAGTGGCCGGCGCGGGCGAGGTCCTCTTCGCACCGCTGCGGCGCAGCCTCCGCTCGTACGCCACGCTGTCCTTCGTGCGGGGACTCACCGTGGTCCCCGCCCGTACCGGCACGGACGCGGGACTGCTGGGCGCCGCGGCCGCGGCACTGCCGGACGGCACCGTCCACTGAGCCGGGCCGCCCGCCCCGGCGAGCGCAGGCATCCCGGGCCCCGGCCTGCCCCGCCCCCGTGGGCCGCACTCCCCGCCGCCGGCCGTCCCCAAAAGGGCCTGACCGCTGCTCCGTGAGCCGTACGCCTCCGTCGCCTGACCGCTGCCCCGTGAGCCGTACGCCTCCGTCGCCCGACCGCTGCTCCGTGAGCCGTACGCCTCCCGGTCCGCTCCGGCCTCAGCCCCGTACCGACTCCGGGGAACGCTGTTCCACGATCACCAGGAAGGCGTCCGCCTCCAGATCCATGACCACGCGCGCGGGCAGGCCCTCCTCGCGGCGCGCGTTGGCGAACTCCTCCGCGGGCCAGCTGCCGCGCGGGCCGCCCGCCGGAAAACGCTCCAGTACCGTTCGGTCCATCTCCGCACCCCCTTGTGCTCGCCGTTTCCAACGACGGCGCCTCGTGAAGTGTTACGCCGTGGCGGGGGAGCCCGGTTCCCGCGGGGGGTTTTGGTGGCAGGGTGGTGCGGGCAGTCCACTGGGGGCTCACTGGGGCCGACCGAAGAGGGGGAATCGTGATCGTCTGGATCAACGGTGCGTTCGGCGCGGGGAAGTCCAGCACCGCGCGCGAGCTGGTCGATCTGATCCCGAACAGCACGCTGTACGACCCGGAGCTCACCGGCGGCGCCATCGGCCGGATGCTCCCGCGGAAACGTCTCGCGGAGGTGACCGACTTCCAGGACCTGCCGATCTGGCGCCGCATGGTCGTGGACACCGCCGCCGCGCTGCTCGCGGAGATGGGCGGCGTCCTCGTCGTACCGATGACCCTGCTCCGCCAGGAGTACCGCGACGAGATCTTCGGCGGGCTCGCCGCCCGGCGGATCGAGGTGCGGCATGTGGTGCTCACACCCGACGAAACGATCCTGCGTGGCCGGATCGACAGCCGGGCCGCCTTCGCCGGCGAAGCGGACCCCGACGAGACCGGTGCCGGGACCCCGCACGGCGACGAGAGTGCCGCCGAGGCCGTCGCCCGCGCCCGCCGCTGGTGCCTCGACCACATCGACCCCTACCGCGCCGCCCTCGACGGCTGGCTCTCCGCCGACGCCTACGCCGTCGACAACTCCGCGCTCACCGCCGCCGAGACCGCCCGCGCCGTCGCCGACGCCGTCGCCGCCGGCCACGCCGCCCCCTGCGGCATCGTCCAGACCCCCGAACCCACCGGCGAGACCCTGGCCGCGGGCGTGCTCCTCTTCGACGAGCAGGACCGCTTCCTGCTCGTCGACCCCACCTACAAGCCCGGCTGGGAGTTCCCCGGCGGCGTCGTCGAACGCGGCGAACCGCCCGCCCGCGCCGGCATGCGCGAGGTCGCCGAGGAGATCGGCCTCGAACTCGACGCCGTCCCCCGCCTCCTCCTCGTCGACTGGGAGCGCCCGCAGCCTCCCGGCTACGGCGGGCTGCGCCTCCTCTTCGACGGCGGCCGGCTGCCGGCCGCCGACGCCGACCGCCTCCTCCTGCCCGGTGCCGAGCTCCGCGCCTGGCGCTTCGTCACCGAGGAGGAGGCCGCCGACCTGCTGCCCCCGGTCCGCTACCACCGCCTCCGCTGGGCCCTGCGCGCCCGCGAACGCGGCACCGTCCTGAACCTGGAGGCGGGCGTCCCGGTGGGCTGACCCCGGCCACCCTCTCGGGGCGGCCCCGGTCGTCCCCCCGGTCGTCTCCTCGATCCCCGGGAAGACTCCGGCCGGTCCCGGCGCCGCCCGCGAACGCGGACACGGGCGGCGCTCAGGCCCGGTCGCTCAGGCCCCGGTCGCTCAGGCCAAGTCACTTCGGACGCGGTCTCCTCGGACCTGGTCGGTCACGCCCCGGTCCCCTCGGCCCCAGTCGCTTCGGCCCCGGTCGCCTTGCACCTGGTCGCTCACGACCCGGTCACTCGGATCCGCCGTCGCTAGCCGATCGAACGGATCGTGTTCCAGCTGCCCAGACCGACCGTCGTCCGGGTCCCGTCCACCGGGTCGCCCGACGCGTTCGTCCCGCCCGCGTAGAACATCAGGGTGCCGGTGCCCTCGTCGGTGGTGGCCCACAGGTCCGCCACGCCGTTGCCGTCGGCGTCCGCGCCGCCGGCGAGCAGCGGCCGGTTGAGCGTGCCGTAGCCGTGGCCGTAGCGGGTGCGAGCGCCGAAACCGCCGTCGTCGAAGCCCCGGTAGAGCCACAGGTCACCGTTGCGGGTGTCACGGGCGAGCAGGTCGGTGCGGCCGTCGCGGTCGGCGTCACCGGGCGAGGTCAGCGTCATCACGTTCCACCCGGACGCGCCGATCAGCACGGGAACGGCCACGTCCGGGACGTCGCCCCGCACGCCCGCGTACAGCCACAGCCGGTCGTCGTGGGAGACCACCAGATCCGGGTGACCGTCGTGGGTGTGGTCGTCGACACCGACGATCCGCGCCGTCACGGGCAGCCGGTCGACGACGACCGGCGCGGCGAGGGCCCCGCCGCCGCGGTTGGCGTAGACGCGCAGTTCCTCGCCGACGCGGGCGACCACGTCCTCCCGGCCGTCCCCGGTCCAGTCCCCGCGGTGGGTGACCGAGACACCCGCCCAGCCGCCCGTACCGATCAGCGTGTACGAGCCGAGGGCGCCGGAGCCCTGCCCCGGGTACAGACGCAGGCGTCCCGCGTCGTCGACCGCGACCAGGTCGGGCCGGCCGTCACCGCTCAGGTCGCCCGGGACGGGGGCGTCACGGAAGTAGCCGATCACCGGGGCGTGGTCGGAGTAGCCGTTCGGCGGATTCGTCAGCTCCGTGCCCGTGTTCTGGGTGGTGTCAAGGCGGGAGTGGTCGACCCCGCACGTCACGAACCTGCCGCCCCGCGTCCGCTTGGTCGCGAACAGGTGGTCGAGGCGGTGCCTGCTCGGGCTCGCGGCGGTGGAGCCCCAGTACTGGTAGGTGTGGTCGCCGTTGACGCAGCGGCTCATGGTCCCGGCGATCGGAGCGAGCTCCGCCGCCTCGGAGTTGCGGTTGAAGTCACCGCCGATCACCGCACCGGCCGGATGCGCCTGGGCCAGGTGATCGCGGACGAACTCCGCCTGCCGCCGGGCGATCTCCGGCTCGTCCGGAACGAGATGGGTGGTGCACAGCGTGTCGGCGTACCCCGTCATCCGCGCGCACAGCAGCGGCAGCCTGCGGGCCGACAGCTCGGCGGGCACCGTCTCCACCCGCTCGACGGGCCCGTCGAAGGTGCCCTTCACGGCGAGCAGCACACCGAGGTCGCCGCCCAGCGCCTCGCCCCGGCAGCGCGAGTCCAGGTCCGATTCCCGGTTGCCCACCGCGTGCGCGAACGACCAGCCGGGACCCAGGCGCTCCTTGAGCAACGCCATGTGGCTCTTGGGCCAGTTGGCCCGCCGCTGGGCCTCCGGCACCTCCTCGTCGTAGCCGCAGACCTCCTGCAGCATCACGACGTTCGCCTGCTGCTCGGCGACCAGCCCGGCCACCTGATCGGCCTTAACCTCGGGCGCGTTGCGGTACGCGCAGTAGCCGACCTGGCCGCGCGCACCGCCCGCCTCCCCGCAGATGTTCCAGCTGACGACCCGCAGTTCACCCGGATACGGCGCGGTCGTGATCGCGGCTCCCACGGTCCCGGCCTCCGCGGCCTGCACGCCGGTGGCCTGCGTACCGCCCCACAACATCACCGCGGCGGCGAACGCGCCCACCGCCCTGACGGCTGACTTCCTCACTGTCCCTCCCCTTGACCTCCAGGCCGCACCGGCCGTGGATCTTGAGGAGTCTAGGCACGCCGCCCGGGAACGGCGGCTGGGGGCAGGGGCTTGCCCGCGCCCGCCCCCTCACCGCTCGTCCCGGGACGAAGTGCGGCGTCAACCGGGCCTGCCGGCAGCCACCCCGGCTCAGCCGCGGCGATGGCGTCGTTGGTAGCTGTCGCCGGCGGTGGGCAGGGAGTTGTGGACGGCGCGGGCGTTGTACGACACACGGTCCAGCTGCGCCTGGCGCCGCGCCTCATGCTCGATCCGCAGCCCGTCGGCGGATTCCGTTCGACTGCTGGAGCGGCGGAGTACCAGGATGACCAGGAGGAGGCCGATTCCCCCGAGCGAGCCGAACAGGATCAGGACGGCGGTCATCTGGTTCCCCCTCCGCTGGTCAAGGCCGCCCCAGGGGGGCGAGGCTGCCCGGGCAGGTCGGTGCACGGTCGCCGTCGCACACGTGCGGCGGCGACCCGGCGGACGGACCACGTCGCAACGCCTCGGCTCCGTGCGGCCGAGCCCTCATGATGGTGCACCACCAGGTGCTGCGCACGGGCAGAGCGCGGCAGGCTCCCGCGGGGCATACTGCCGGGACCCGGCAACCCGGCAGGAGGGACGAGCGGGCCGTACGCGGTGGCGTCGACCACTCGGCACCCCTCGGATCACCCCGCCCCAGGGCCACACGGGGCGACCCGAGCACGGTCCGGTCACATGACCGGCCGGGCAGTTCCTAGCTCGCCGCCTTCGCCAGCCGCTCCGCCGTGTCGACGGTCACCGGATCGCCGTGGCCGCAGCACAGCACCGACGGCCGCAGCCCGGCGAGCCGGCGCATCGAGGACAGGGCCTCGGCGCGGTCCACGTGGAACACGCCGAACATCACGTCCGGCACCGACGCCACCGTGTCGCCGGTGAACAGCACGCCGTGGCGCGGGAGATGGACCGCGAGCGAGCCCGGCGTGTGGCCGGGGGTGTGCAGGGCCACGGCGCCGTCGCCGAAGCCGAGCGGCTCGCCGTCCCCGACCTCCCGGTCCACCCGGGTCGGCGGCGCCTCCGGGACGGTGAGCCCGTGGGCGTACAGCGGCCGCTCCCAGTCGAGCAGGTCCGGTTCCGGGACCGGGAGTTCACCCCGGATCACCGGGGCGTCCAGCGCGTGCGCCAGGATCTCGGCACCGAAGCGGTCCGCGAGCTCCCCGGCCGCGCCCACATGGTCGCGGTGGCAGTGGGTGAGTACGATCCGCCGGATGCGGGACGGGTCGAGGCCGGCCCCGCGCAGCCCCGACGCGATCTCGTCGGCCGCGCCCGCCCAGCCCGCGTCGATCAGGGTCAGCTCCGGGTCGTCCCCGGTGCCGTCGCGCCACAGATAGGCCTGGCCGATCGGGAAACGCAGCATGTGCAGGCGAGGAGTGATCTCTACGAAGTCCATGCCGTGAACGTACGTGCCCGGCACCCCTTTCCGGCCCGGTCTACGCTCTGGGCGAGTTCCGCCCAGAGCGTGACCGTGCCACCATCAGGCCTTCGAGCGCGCGTAGTTCAGCAGGAAGTGCGCCTCCGCCACCGACAGCCGCTCCAGCTCCTGCGGCGACACCGACTCGTTCACCGCGTGGATCTGCGCGTCGGGCTCGCTCAGGCCGATCAGCAGGATCTCCGCCTCCGGGTAGAGCGTGGCCAGCGTGTTGCACAGCGGGATCGAGCCGCCCATGCCCGCCGTCTGCATCTCCTCGCCCGGGTAGGCGACCTTCATCGCCTCCGCCATCGAGACGTACGCCGGGCTCGACGTGTCCGCCTGGAACGCCTGGCCCTGGCCCACCTGCTCCAGGCTGACCCGCGCGTTCCACGGCGTGTGCTTCTCGATGTGCGCGTACAGCAGCTCCGTGGCCTTCGCCGCGTCCTGGCCGGGCGGCACGCGCAGGCTGATCTGCGCGCGGGCCGTCGCCGGGATCGACGGCGTCGCGCCCGCCACCGGGTGGGCGTCGATGCCGATGACCGTCACGGCGGGCCGCGCCCAGATGCGGTCGGCGACCGTGCCGTTGCCCGGCAGCTCCACCCCGTCGAGCACCTTCGCGTCCTTGCGGAAGTCGGCCTCCGGGTACTGCAGGCCCTCCCACACCGCGTCCGCCGGCAGCCCGTCGATGACGGTCGAACCGTCCTCCGCCCGCAGCGAGTCCAGTACGCGGATCAGCGCCGCCAGCGCGTCCGGCGCGGCCCCGCCGAACTGCCCCGAGTGCAGGTTGCCCTGCAGCGTGTCGATGGTCACCCGGATCATCGTCATGCCGCGCAGCGTCGCCGTCACGGTCGGCAGACCGACCCGGAAGTTGCCCGCGTCGCCGATGACGATCGCGTCCGCCGCGAGGAGCTCGGGGTGCGCCTCCGCGTAACGCTCCAGACCGCCCGTGCCCTGCTCCTCCGAGCCCTCCACGATCATCTTGACGGTGACCGGCACCCCGCCGTTCGCCTTCAGGGCGCGCAGCGCGAGCAGGTGCATGATGAAGCCGCCCTTGCAGTCGGCCGCGCCGCGCCCGTACCAGCGGCCGTCCTCCCGCTCGGTCAGCTGGAACGGCGGCGTCACCCACGCCGACTCGACCAGCATCGGCTGCACGTCGTAGTGCGCGTACAGCAGGACGGTCGGGGCGCCGGCCGGGCCGGGCAGCACGCCGTACACCGACTGCGAACCGTCCGGGGTGTCCAGCAGCGCCACCTCCTCGAAGCCCTCGGCGCGCAGCGCGTCCGCCACCCAGTTCGCGGCGGCCTCGCACTCGCTGCGGGGGGCGACGGCCTCGTCCGCGACCGACTGGAAGGCCACCAGCTCCGTCAGCTCCGCCTTGGCACGGGGCATCAGGGATGCGACGGTCTCGGCGATCGGATTCGCGGTCATGGGCACGCTCCTGGTGGGTGCGACGTTGTCAGGACGACGCCGTGTTCGGTTGTACGGCGAACGCATGGCCGATCCTACGGCGCAGGGCGACACGGCCGGGCCCCGCTACCGAGCCGTAGGATGCGTGCAGAGCAGGAACGACCGGTCGGATCAGGAGCAGAAGCACATCGTGAGCAGCGAGAACGCAGACGCCGGAGCGGCAGAGGCCGAAGGGACCGAAGGGTCCGCGGAGGCCGCATCGGGGGCGGCGGCCCCGGACGGGAGCTCCGTCTGGGACGTGGTCGTGGTGGGCGCCGGGCCCGCCGGCGCCTCCGCGGCGTACGCGGCGGCCGTCGCCGGACGCCGGGTCCTGCTCCTGGAGAAGGCCGAGCTCCCCCGCTACAAGACCTGCGGCGGAGGGATCATCGGTCCGTCGCGCGACGCGCTGCCGCCCGGCTTCGAACTGCCCCTCCAGGACCGCGTGCACGCCGTCACCTTCTCCCACCAGGGCCGCTTCGCCCGCACCCGCCGTTCCCGGCGGATGCTGTTCGGTCTCGTCAACCGGCCCGAGTTCGACGCCCGGCTCGTCGAGCACGCCCAGAAGGCGGGCGCCGAGCTGCGCACCGGAGTCACCGTCACGCGGGTCGAACAGCACGGCCCGGCCGTGCCGGACCGCCGGACCGTCGCCGTCGTCCTCGCCGACGGGGAGACCGTGCTGGCCCGCGCCGTGATCGGTGCCGACGGCAGCGCGAGCCGGATAGGCGCGCACGTCGGCGTCAAGCTCGGCCAGGTCGACCTCGGTCTGGAGGCGGAGATCCCCGTGCCGCCGTCGGTGGCCGAGGACTGGAAGGGCCGGGTCCTCATCGACTGGGGCCCGCTGCCGGGCAGTTACGGCTGGGTGTTCCCCAAGGACGACACGCTGACCGTCGGCGTCATTTCGGCGCGCGGCGAGGGCGCGGCCACCAAGCGCTATCTGGAGGACTTCATCGCCCGGCTCGGTCTTGCCGGCTTCGAACCGGCGATCTCGTCCGGGCACCTGACCCGCTGCCGCACCGACGACTCCCCGCTCTCCCGCGGCCGGGTCCTGGTCTGCGGCGACGCGGCCGGCCTCCTGGAGCCGTGGACGCGCGAGGGCATCTCCTTCGCCCTGCGCTCGGGGCGGCTCGCGGGCGAGTGGGCGGTCCGGATCGCCGAGGCGGGCGACGCGGTGGACGCGCGCCGGCAGGCGCTCAACTACGCCTTCGCCATCAAGGCCGGCCTCGGTGTGGAGATGGCCGTGGGACGCCGGATGCTCGCCGTGTTCGAGCGGCGGCCCGGTCTGCTGCACGCGGCGATCACGGGACTGCGGCCCGCGTGGCGGGCGTTCACGGACATCACGCGCGGTGCGACGACCCTGGCCGGCCTGGTCCGTGGCAACGGCCTCGCCCACCGCGCCCTCGACCTGCTGGACCGCCGGATCGACACCTCGGCGGGCGTGGGCCCGGTGGGGCGGGGTGTCGCGCCGCGCAAGGAGGACGGCGCGCCCGAGGCGTCCTGAGGCGTACTGGGGCGGCCTGGGCCTCACCGGGGCAGCCTGGGGCGTGCCTGGCGACGGTCGAGGCGTGGCTCCTGGGGGCGGTGCGGAGGATCTCCGTGCCGCCCTCAGGCGTTCGGGGGCGCGGTGGTGATCCGGGTGGTGGTGATCCGGAAGACCGGGTGCCTGGGCGCGATGGCGCGCAGCTCCGCGTCCGTGGAGTCCGGTCCGACGCCCTGGAAGAAGACGCCGACCTCCGCCTTCCAGCGCTTGAGGTAGGCGCGGAGCAGTACGGGCTTGTCGTCGTCCGCTACCTCGATGGCGGTGAACGGCTCCACCTGCCTGCCGAGGTGCAGCTCACCGCCGCCCGCCGCCCGCATGTTGTGGGTCCACTGGACGTGGCCGCGCGGGGCGATCAGGTAGCGGGCGCCGTCCACCGTCAGCACGTTGACGGGGGTGCGGCGCCATTCGCCGCTCTTGCGGCCGCGTACGGCGAGCACTCGGGAGCCCCAGACGCTGATGCCCCGGCGGGTCACCCAGGCGACGGCCCGGTTGAGGACGTTGACCGTGAACCAGCCGGGCTTGAGGACGTGGAGGGGGCCGGCGGGGGCGGTGGGGGCGGTGGCGCTTGTGGGGCCAGCGGGACTGGTGCGGCTGGTGGGATGGGCAGGCTCGGTGGGGCTCGGGGGACCGGCCGGGCTGCCCGGGCCGACGGGGGCGGTGGTGTTGGTGGGGTTGACGGGACCGGTGGGCGGCTGCGGGGTGGTGGCGGCGTACATCGGGCCTCCGGATGGATGGGTGGAGCGCTGCTCTGAAGTGTGAGCACTGCTCTCGGTTGGGTCCAGTGTGCACGGATCGGTGCTCCCAAGCAAGAGCACCGATCTCTCCTGCGAACACCGATCTCTCTTTCGAACACCGATCTCTCTTAAGAGCGGTGCTCCAGGCATGGCACACTGCTCTCCATGACCGCCGTTCAAGGAGCCCGCGCCCGCGCCCGGATCGAGATCACCGCCGCCATCAAGGACGAGGCCCGCCGCCGGCTCGCCGCCGAGGGTGCCGCCAAACTCTCCCTGCGCGCCGTGGCCCGCGAGCTCGGCATGGTCTCCTCCGCGCTCTACCGCTACTTCCCGAGCCGCGACGACCTCCTGACCGCGCTCATCATCGACGCCTACGATGCCGTCGGCGCCGCCGCCGAACGGGCCCACGCCACGGCCGAGACGGCGGCGCCCGGCGACCACCTCGCCCACTGGACCGCCGTCTGCCGCGCCGTTCGCGCCTGGGCCGTCGAGCACCCCCACGAGTACGCGCTCATCTACGGCTCCCCGGTCCCCGGCTACACCGCGCCCCGGGACACCGTCGCCCCCGCCTCGCGCGTCGGCCTCCTCCTCGTCTCCATCGCCCGCGCCGCCTACCGCGACCAGGGCATCGCCCTGCCGCCGCTCCCGGCCCCCCTGCACCCCGAGGCCGAACGGCTCGCCGCCGACCTGGCGCCGGACCTCCCGCCGGCCCTCGCCGTCGCCCTGGTCTTCGCCTGGGCCCAGCTCTTCGGAGTGGTCTCCTTCGAGGTCTTCGGCCAGTTCAACCGGATCGTCGAGGACCGCGACGCCTTCTTCACCACCGCCGCCGAACGCCTCGGCCGCGAGGTCGGCCTGCTCCCCAAGCCCAGCCCCAAGCCCAGGCCCAAGCCCAGCCCCAGGCCCAGGCCCAGGCCCAAGCCCAAGCCCTGACCTCGGCCCGCCCCACGCGCCCGGTCTACGACCAGGTGATCGCGGAGTTCTCCCGCCACAGCCGGGCCAGGGACGCGTCGCCGGTCACGGTCACGGCCTCCTGCGGCAGCCGGTTCCACAGCGTCAGGTAGAGCAGGTCGGCGGGGCCGCTCAGCTCGCAGTCCGCCGGGCCCTCCGCGTCGGTGCGGGTCCGGGGCGCCTCGGGCGACAGCCGTACGGTCCACACGTCACCGGTGTCGGTGGCGCGCACCCGCAGCGTGCGCGGCTCGGGTGTGCGGACGCGGCTGCGGTCGCGGCCGTGCATGGCACGCAGGAGTTCGTCGACGCCGTCGGCGGCGAGCCGCGGGTCCACCGGGCCCGGTCCGGCGGCCAGCGCGGACTCGGCGTCGGCCCGGTGCACGGTCGTCTCGTGCGCCTGGCGCCGGGCCCAGAAGGCGAGCGGCGACGGCGCCGGCAGGAAGGTCCAGCACTCCAGGTCCCCGGGCGCCTCCCGCAGGGCGGAGACCAGGCGGGCGTGCCCGTCGCGTACGTACGACAGGAGCGCGTCGCCGTCGAGGTCGGGTTCGCCGCCGTCGGGGTGGTAGGAGGTGTGCCCCTCGGCGACGAAGGCGGTGGCCCAGCGGTGGACCATCGTGGTGTGCCGCAGCAGGTCGCGGACCCGCCAGCCCGGGCAGGTCGGGACCTCGGCGTCCGGCCCGGCCGCCGCCGCGGCCTCCAGGAGTGCCTTGCCCGCGGTGTCGAGTGCGTCGATGTGGGCGTCGATGCTCAGGGTGTCCATGAACCGGATTATGGCTCCCTGCCCCCGACTTCAGGCCCGTGGCCGACGAAGCCGGGGCACCGGCCCACCCGTTGGCCAAGGGCTTGGCCGACTTGGGCCCGTGGCCTACGACGTCGGGGCGCCGGCCCGCCCGCTGCCCAAGGGCGTGGCGGGGTGGGGCCCGTGGCTACGAACCGGGGGCGCCGGCCCGCCCCCTACCCACGGGCGGGACGGGCGGCGTAGCCCATCACGGCCGCGCCGGCGGCGAGGACGGCGACGGTCGTGAGGGCCACCGGCAGCGAGAACCAGTCGGCGAGGAAGCCGATGGACGGCGGTCCGAGCAGCATGCCGCCGTAGCCGAGGGTGGAGGCGGTCGCGACCCCGCCCGGTCCGGCGAGGGCGCCGGCGCGGGCGACGGCGACGGGGAAGATGTTGGCGAGGCCGAGGCCGGTCACGGCGAAGCCGAGCAGGGCGGCCCACACCGTCGGGGCGAGCGCCCCGAGCAGCATGCCGGCGGCGGCGGTGAGACCGCCCGCGACCAGGGTGCGGGTCTGGCCGAGCCGTTCGAGCAGGGCGGTGCCCGAGAGCCGTCCCGCGGTCATGGTCAGCGCGAACAGCGAGTATCCGGCGGCCGCCACGCCCGGGTGCGCGTGCAGGTCCTGCGCCAGGTGCAGGGCGCCCCAGTCGGCCAGCGCGCCCTCCCCGTACGCCGTGCAGAGCGCGATCACGCCGAAGAGGAGCACCGTGCGGCGATGGCCGGCGGTCGGCGCGGCGGGCGGGTCCGCGGGGCCGGCCGGCTCCGCCGGGACCGACTCGGGCGGGGCGGGGGAGGGGTGGCGCAGGAGTACGGGCCCCGCGGCGGCCGTCAGGAGGAGTCCGGCCCCGGTGAGGCCGAGGAGGTGCGCCGTGGGCGACAGGATCCCGGCGACCAGGCCGCCGAGCCCGGCGCCCAGCATGCCGCCGAGGCTGAAGGCGGCGTGGAAGCTCGGCATCACCGGCCGGCGCAGGGCGGTGACGAGGTCGACGGCGGCGCTGTTCATCGCCACGTTGATGCCGCCGTAGGCGGCGCCGAACACCAGCAGGACGAGCCCCAGGGAGAGCGGGGAGCGGGTGAGTGGCGGCAGGGCCAGGGAGAGCGAGAGCAGGACGGCGGTGGCGACGGTGACGGGGTGACTGCCGTAGCGGCGGCAGAGGCGTCCGGTGAGCGTCATGGTGACGACGGCACCGGCGGAGACGCCGAGCAGGGCGAGTCCGAGATCGCCGGCGGAGGCGCCGGTTTGCTGCTTGATGGCCGGGATGCGGACCACCCAGCCGGCGAAGAGGAAGCCGTCGAGCGCGAAGAACAGGGTCAGGGCGAGGCGGAGGCGGGACAGGGGGAGGGAGGCGGTGTCTCCGCGGGATTCCCCCGATGCGGCCGTCCGTACTTTGTTTAGTAGCGGCACAAACTCAGGATAGGGGCCTCCGCCGGACGGTTTCAACCCGTCGTCCGCCCGTACGGCGTCGGTGGGCGCGCACGGCGCCGGATCCGGACGACGAGGGCCGGGTCCCGGCCGAAGCCGGGCGGGGGCGACCCGGGACCTGCCGATCATGGGAGACTCGGCCCCATGAACGGCAAGGCGACGACGGCGACGCGGACACGGCTGGACAGGGGGCGCAGCGCCCTCGGCCCCGCGCTGGAACTGGTGCACACGGGCAGGGCGCCCACCCGGGCCGTGCTCACCGCCGAGCTCGGCGTCACCCGTGCCACCGCCGGAGCCGTCGCCGCCGAACTGGAGGCGCTCGGCCTCATCCGCGTCGACTCCAACCCCGGTGCCGCCGCCGGCTCCCAGGGCCGGCCCTCGCACCGCCTCGCGGTCGCCGAGAAAGGCCCCGTCGCGCTCGCCGCCCAGGTCCACGCCGACGGCTTCCGCGCCGCGCTCGTCGGCCTCGGCGGCACCATCGAGGCCACCGCCCCCGGCTGCGTCACCGTCTCCGCCGACCCCGCGCAGGTCCTCGGCGCCGTCGTCGAGGCCGGCGCCGCGCTGCTGCGCGCCAGTGGACGGCACTGCGTCGGAGCCGGGCTCGCCGCGCCCTCCGCCGTCGCCGAGCCCGAGGGCACCGCGCTCAACCCGCTGCACCTGGCCTGGCCCGCCGGCGCGCCGGTCCGCGAGATCTTCGCCGAGCAGGTCCGCGCCGCCGGGATCGAGGGCCCCGCCTTCACCGGCAACGACGTCAACCTCGCCGCCCTCGCCGAGCACCGGCACGGCGCCGGACGCGGTGCGAAGGACCTGCTCTGCGTCGCCACCGGCCACCGTGGCGTCGGCGGCGCGCTCGTCCTGGACGGCCGCCTGCACACCGGCAGTTCGGGCCTGGCCCTGGAGGTCGGGCACCTCACCGTCAACCCCGAGGGCCGCCCCTGCCACTGCGGCTCGCGCGGCTGCCTCGACGTCGAGACCGATCCGCTCGCCTTCCTCACCGTCGCCGGCCGCGAGCCGGGCCCCGAGGTCTCCCTCCTTCAGCAGGCCCGTGACCTGCTGCGCGACCACCCCGACGACCCGGGCGTGCGGGCCGCGACCGAAGAGCTGATCGACCGGCTCGGCCTCGGTCTGGCCGGCCTCGTCAACATCCTCAACCCGGACCGGATCATCCTCGGCGGCCTGCACCGCGAGCTCCTGGGCGCCGACCCCGACCGGCTGCGGGCCGTGGTCGCCGACCGCAGCCTGTGGGGCCGCAGCGGCGGCGTTCCGATCCTGCCGTGCACCCTCGACCACAACAGCCTGGTCGGCGCCGCCGAACTCGCCTGGCAGCCGGTCCTCGACGACCCCCTCGCGGCGCTGGGGGGCAGGGCCGGGGCCGAGTAGGGCCCGGCCCGCGCAGCACCGGGCGGTACGGCCAGGGCCGACCAGGACCCGGTCCGGCTCGCAGCGCCCGGCGCGACGGTCCGCGCAGCACCGGGCGGTACGGCCAGGGCCGACCAGGCCCCGGTCCGGCTCGCGGCGCTGGGCGGGGCGGCCTGCGGCGACCAGGGTTCGTGCGGCCCCGCCGACCAGGTCCGGCGTAAAGCGCTGGGCGCGACGGCCCGTGCCGACTAGGGTCCGGTCACATGATCGATCCGAGCGCCACCCTCGCATCCGGTACGGCCACGGCCGCCGCACCCCCCACCGACCCGCCGCCCCTCGGCGCCGGACTCACCTTCCACGGCCCGCTGTCGGAGGCCCGGGCCGGCCGGATCGTCGCGCGCCTCGCCGACGCCTCGCCCCGCACCGTCCTCGACATCGGCTGCGGCTGGGGCGAACTGCTGCTGCGCCTCCTGGCCGCCGTCCCCGAAGCCCAGGGCCTCGGCATCGACATCAACGGCGAGGACCTCGCCCTCGGCCGCCGCCTCGCCGCCGCACGCGGCCTCGCCGAACGCGTCGAGTACGCCGAGGAGTCCGCGCTCGCCACCACCCGCGGCCCCGCCGACACCGTGCTGTGCCTCGGCTCCGGACAGGCGCTGTGCGACCCGGAGGGCCCGTACGATCCGGCCGCCGTGCTGCGCGAACTGCGCCGGCTGGTACGGCCCGGCGGCCGCGTCCTGCTCGGCGAGGGCTTCTGGCAGCGCACCCCCACCGACGCGGAGCTCACCCGGATGTGGCCCGGCGCCCACGCCGACGACCACCTTCCGCTGGACGCCCTCGTGGACCTCGCGATCGAGACCGGCTTCCGGCCCGCGTGGGTGGAGACGGCGAGCCCGGAGGAGTGGGAGGAGTTCGAGTCGGGCTACCGCCACGCCACCGAGCTCTGGCTCGCCGCCCACCCGGACCATCCGCTCGCCGCCGAGACCCGCGCGCGCGTCGACCGTCAGCGCGCGGCCTGGCTGGGCTACCGCCAGATCCTCGGCATCGCCTACCTCACCCTGGTGCCGGTCGGCTGAAAAGCGGTTGATGACCCGCCGCCGGCCGCCTACGGTGACGCGATGGCCACAAAGATGATCATCCTCAACGGCGGTTCCAGTGCCGGGAAGTCCGGGATCGTACGGTGTCTGCAAGCCGTGCTCCCCGACCCCTGGCTCGCCTTCGGCTGCGACTCCTTCGTGGACGCGCTGCCCGCCGCGATGCGCTCCTCGGACGAGGGGATCGTGTTCGCGGACGACGGCGGGGTGAGCGTCGGGGAGGACTTCCGGACGCTGGAGGCGGCCTGGACGGAGGGCATCGTGACGATGGCCCGCGCCGGCGCCAGGATCGTCGTCGACGACGTCTTCCTCGGCGGTCCCGCCTCGCAGGAACGCTGGCGCAAGGCCCTCGGCGACCTCGACGCGGACGTGCTGTGGGTCGGCGTCCGGTGTGACAGCGCGGTCGCCTCCGGCCGGGAGATCGCCCGGGGCGACCGCACTTCGGGCATGGCCGCCCAGCAGGCGGACCTGGTCCACCAGGGCGTCGTCTACGACCTGGAGGTCGACACCACCCGTACCGAGGCCCTGGAGTGCGCCCGCCTCATCGCCGCCCGCGTCGTCCGCTGACCCGGCTCACCACAGCCGTCCCGGACGCAACCGCCCGCGTCCCGGCGCCGACAGGTGCAGGACCTGGAAGTGCTCGCCCTCGTCCTGCGGTTCCGGAGCCGCCCACAGGGTGAAGGACAGCAGTTCCCAGTGACGCGGGTCGACGGCGAGGGCGCTCGCCACCACCCCGTCCGCCGCCGCCTCACGCGTGTGCCGGTCCAGCGCCTCCGCGACCGCGTCGGCCGGCGCGGCTCCTTCGGGCAGCGGCCGCCGGCGCCGGGTGGCGGCCCGGGGCGCCGCGGAGGCCGCCGGGCCCTCGTCGTACGCGAGCGCCGTCCAGTGCTGGACGGCGGGTCGGCCGAAGTCGCGGACGATGCCCTGGAAGCCGGGGCCCCACAGGAAGGCGTTCATCCCCGCCGGGTCGGCCCACAGATAGTACGGCGCGTACTGGTTGACCGGTGAGCCGTCCTCGCGTTCCCGCATCAGGTACGCCTTGAGGCCGAGGCCCGGGAAGTCGTCGAGGAGATGGCCGCGGGTCGCCACCCGCTTGCGGATGATCCCCATGTCGTAGTCCGCGGGCAGGGTGATGTCGTACTGCATGGCGTGCACGGTTCGGGCTCCTCGGGTCACGGGGTGCGCGGGGTCAGCAGGGCGAGCAGGCCGCGTACGGCGGCGTCGAAGGCGGCGGGGGAGCCGGAGGCGCGGGCGAGGACATAGCCGCCCTGGACGGTCGCGACGACGGCCGAGGCGATCTCCTCCGCCCGCAGGGGGCCGCCGAACTCCCCGCTGTCCAGACCCTCCTGGACGATCCCGGCGAGCCGCCCGCGCAGCCAGTCCAGCGTCTCGTCCACCGGCGCGCGCAGCTCGTCGTCCGCGACGACCTCGGGGTCCATCGTGAGCCGCCCGACGGGGCAGCCGCGCAGCACGTCCCGCTCGCGCAGCAGATACGCCTCGATCCGCCCGTACGCCGACCCCTCCCCGCCGAGCACCCGCTCAGCGGCGGCCCGCATCTCCTCGGCGGACCGCCGGATCGCGGCGAGGGCGAGGTCCTGCTTGCCGCTGAAGTGGTGGTACATGCTGCCCTGCCCGGCCCCGGCCGCCTGCTGGATCGCCTTGGGGCTGGTGCCGACGTAGCCGCGCTCCCACAGCAGGGAGCGGGTGGCCTCGATCAGTCGCTCGGACGCGTTGGCGCTCATGGTTCCACTGTACATACCAGTAGGTACACAGCGCCGGAGAACCGAGGGAGCAGGCATGCGAGGCGTGCCTGCTCCCTCCGTCGTACGCGCGAAGCCGGGCGGCCGCGTGCGCCGGTGCGTCAGGCCGACTGTGCCACCGCCGGTGCGCGCAGCGGCTCGTCCGGGACGCCGAAGCGGATCGTCTCCAGCGGGCGGTCGGTGAAGGGGCCCGTGGTGGTGGCGCCGTACACGGCGCGCTCGCGCGGGGGCGGGGCGAGGCAGGAGGCAGGGGCCTGGAGGGTGAACCAGACGACCTTGCCGGAGTCGCCGTGGGGGCGGGCTCCCCAGCTCTCGCTCATCGCCTGGATGATGGCGAGGCCGCGTCCGGAGGTGGCGAACTCGTCGCCGTCCCCGCGCGCTTCGCACAGGTCCGGCAGTCGCGGGTCGTTGTCCCGCACGGAGACGGTCAGCCGGTCGAGCAGCAGCTCGACCTCGACCGTGCACGTCTTGTCGGGCTGTGCGTGGAGGTGCACATTCGTCAGAAGCTCGGTGACACCGAGCGTGGCATGGTCGATCAACGCGTCGACCTGCCAGTGACGCAAGTGCGCCGAAATGATTCTGCGGACCTGTCCGATCCGCGACGGCAGGGCCTGGAGCTCCACCGTGCAGTACCTGCTGGGTTCACTGATCACGGCTGCGACTCCCCGAAGTGGGTCCGGAAGAAGACGGAGATTCGGATCTGTCATACGGTGTGGCAGGGCGGCGGGCTGTGATCACAGCGTCACCGCCGGTCAACCCTCGGTGAGGTGGTTCCAGCCTGAACCAGTGGTGACCGCCCCGCAACTCGCGGCGACCCGCCGCAGGTCAGCGGTGTGTCGCGAGCCGCAGCGCGAACCGACCGCGCGCCGAACCGGCGGGCGCTCCGGATCAGTGCCGGGTCGATGCCCCCGTCCGTGCCCGGGAAAGTATCGCGGGCAGGGCCGCTCAGTGACCGTCGGTCGCCTTCTGGAGCGCTTCGAGGAGGCGTCCCGAGCCCGAGATCCGGTAGCGCGTGCCGTTCACCGTCGCCACCGCCTCGTCCGGCTTCGCGAACCACGGCCGGCCCGTCCGGACCGTGCCCAGCGGGGCGCTGTCGATCTCGCTGCCGTAACTCGTCAGCAGGGAGAGGCGCCCGTCCTCGATGCGGACCTCGCCCGCCCGGGTCAACGACCGGGGCCAGCGGTCGATCCGCACCCCCGTGGCCATGAAGTCGGGCTCGGACGTGGGTTCCGACACGGGCTCGGGCATGGGATCCGAGGTGACCTCCGACATGGACTCCGCCCCCTTCGCGCAGACTGCCTCCCCCCCAGTGTGCCGGGCGCCCGCCACCGGCACCAGAAGGGCCGGGTGCAAGGCACTCCTATGGACCCTCAAAGGGAACGTTTGCCCAGGTGAGAGCGGTATCGTCGGGCAGTGGGCACCCGGCAGCGGGCCACCCCCGTGGGCACCATGAGAAGAGGCACGCACGCATGACCACCATCGACAGCCCCATGGCCACCGTCGACGTCGACCGCAGCGACCCCGCCTACCGGTCCTGGCTCAAGGAGGCCGTCCGCAAGGTCCAGGCCGACGCCAACCGCTCGGCCGACACCCACCTGCTGCGCTTCCCGCTCCCCGAGAGCTGGGGCATCGACCTCTACCTCAAGGACGAGTCGACCCACCCCACCGGCAGCCTCAAGCACCGGCTCGCCCGCTCGCTCTTCCTCTACGGCCTGTGCAACGGCTGGATCCGCCCCGGCGCGCCCGTCATCGAGGCCTCCAGCGGCTCGACCGCGGTCTCCGAGGCGTACTTCGCCAAGCTGATCGGCGTCCCCTTCATCGCCGTCATGCCCCGCACCACCAGCCCGGAGAAGTGCCGGCTCATCCAGTTCCACGGCGGTCAGTGCCACTTCGTCGACGACTCGCGCACCATGTACGAGGAGGCCGCCGCGCTCGCCGAGCGCACCGGGGGCCACTACATGGACCAGTTCACCTACGCCGAGCGGGCCACCGACTGGCGCGGCAACAACAACATCGCCGAGTCGATGTACCAGCAGCTGAGGCTGGAGCGGTACCCGGAGCCCGCCTGGATCGTCGCCACGGCGGGCACCGGCGGCACGTCGGCGACCATCGCCCGCTACGTGCACTACATGCAGCACGACACCCGCATCTGCGTCGCCGACCCGGAGAACTCCTGTTTCTTCGACGGCTGGACGCAGGGCGACCCGCACGCCACCTCCGACCGCGGCTCCCGCATCGAGGGCATCGGCCGCCCCCGGATGGAGCCGAGCTTCGTCCCCGGCGCCATCGACCGCATGATGAAGGTGCCCGACGCGGCGAGCGTGGCCGCCGTCCGCGCCCTGGAGGCCGCGATCGGCCGCAAGGCCGGCGGATCCACCGGCACCGGACTGTGGAGCGCGCTGAAGATCGTCGCCGAGATGGTCGCCGCGGGCCGTACGGGAAGCGTCGTCACCCTGATCTGTGACCCGGGCGAGCGCTACCTCGACAAGTACTACTCGGACGACTGGCTGGCCTCCCAGGGCCTCGACATCGCGCCCTACACCGCCGCTATCGACCGGTTCCTGGCGACGGGTGTCTGGCCGGAGTGAGCCGCCGGTCCAGGCGGCGGACCGCGTCCCGGAAGGACAGGCCCATCCCGGGCCGCGCGAGCCGCAGTCCCACGGCGAAGGGGCGACTGCCGTCGGCCGCCATCGTCCACCGCACCCGGGTGCCGCCCGCGGCGGGGGAGAGGGCCCACTCCTCCAGGAGCGCCGTGACGCCCGGCGCGTTGGTCGCGTCGACCCGGTAGGCGTAGCGCGCCTCCGGGTCGGCCGCCATGACCGTCTCCTCGAAGAAGACCCCGCCGCGCAGCCGGATCGTCCGCCCCGCCCCCTCGCCGCTGGAGGCGGCGGACCTGACCGCCGAGAACCACGCGGGCCAGCTGCCCACCTCCACCGCGAGCGAGCGGTAGACGGCGGCGGGCGGGGCCGCCACCTGCGCCGAGAACACCAGACGGACGGGAGCGGACGCGAGGAAGTCGAGCTCCACCGGCCTCAGTCGGCGTGCCATGGACCGTACCTCCGTGGGGACTCGTGGGACTCCGTGGGGGCGGGACCGAGCGAAGCGCACACCCTAGCCGACGGTCGCGTCCTTGCCCAGAAGTCCGTCCAGTGCCCGTCCGAACAACAGCCGTCCCGCCACGGCCAATACGGGATCGAGCGCGGCCGGCACACCGCGCAGCCGCAGCTCCTCCACCCACACCACGCGGCTCCCCGAGCCGCCCTCGCCGCCCGTCACCTCGAAGACGGCCGAACCCCGCACCGCCCGCCCCCGCTTCACCAGCCGGCACACACCCGGCCGGCCCGCCACCGGCGGATCGAAACGCACCACTTCCATGGGGTCGTCGAAGGCGAGCCGCCCCACACCCGTCCGCGCCGAGAAGCGGGTGCCCACCCCGTTCGGCCCCTCCGTGAGCACGGTGGTCGTGGTGAACGGGATCCGCGCGCCGTGCGCCGGCCAGTCCGTGATCCGCCGCCACACCTCGGCGGGCGGCAGCGGCACCGCCCGCTCGACGCGGAACCGGCTCACTCCGCGTCCTCCTCGCCCTCGCCCTCGCCGTCGGCCGGTTCCTCTCCCGCCACCACCAGGCCCGGCAGATGCTCCGCCATCTCCTCGCGCACCCGCGGCGACAGGCCGCCGTCCGTCACCAGCGTGTCCACCTCCTCCAGCGTCGCGAAGGAACTCAGGCCCACCGTCCCCCACTTGCTGTGGTCCGCGACCACCACCACCCGGCGGGCCGAACGCACCAGCCGCCGGTTGGTCTCGGCCTCCGCCAGGTTCGGCGTCGACAACCCGGCCTCCACCGAGATGCCGTGCACCCCGAGGAACAGCGCGTCGAAGTGCAGCGAGCGGATCGCCTGGTCGGCCACCGGGCCGACCAGGGCGTCCGACGGCGTCCGCACCCCGCCGGTGAGCACCACCGTCGCCGCCCCCGGCCGGGCCTCGCCGCCCGAGCCCGCGTACTGCGCCTCGTAGAAGACGTCCGCGACCCGGACCGAGTTCGTCACCACCGTCAGGTCCGGCACCTCCAGCAGATGCCGGGCCAGCGCGTACGTCGTCGTGCCACCCGAAAGGGCGATGGCCGTGCCGGGCCGCACCATCGCGGCGGCGGCCCGGGCGATCTCCTCCTTGGCGCCCAGCGCGAGCGCCGACTTCGCCTCGAAGCCCGGCTCGTGCGTGCTCGCCTCGACCACCGGCACCGCGCCGCCGTGCACCTTGGCCACGACGCCCTGCCGCGCGAGCGCGTCCAGGTCCCGGCGCACCGTCATGTCGGACACCTTGAGACGGCGCGTCAGCTCGTTGACCCGTACACCACCGCGCCGGCGCACCTCGTCGAGAATCAGGGCGCGCCGCTGTTCCGCGAGGAGGTTCTGATTGTCACTCACCGCCGGGGCCGGTCCTTTCCGAAGGGGAACTGGGGAACTGAGGAACTGGATGAAGGGGTAAAGGCGTAGAGGGACGTCGGATTCGGTGAGGACCGCGCCGTGCGGCGCGGCCGTCCGCGATCCTGGTGCCCGCCGTCGCATCCTCCCACCCAGAGAGCGAGTCCCCGAAGTGTCCCCTGCCACACCCGACCCGAAGAGCGGGGGTGCGGCGCTCGAACTGCTCGTCCACGGCGTGGGCGGAGCCACCGCGGCCGACATGCTGGACGACCCGCGCACGGTACGGGTCACCGGCGACCGGACCGCCGCGATGCACCGCCGCAGGGACGACGTCGACGCCGAGGACCACCCCGAGCGGTACGCCGACCGGCCCGTCCCCGAGGCGTACTGCTGGTCCAACCTGACCTCCGGCAACGGGACCCGCGCCCTGTGGCTGCTGCTCCTGCCCTTCATGGTCGCCAACCTCGCCCACTGGATGCGCCCGGCCACCGAGGGCCACGCCGGGCTCGTACGGCTCTACGGCGTCCTCGTCCGGCTCGTCGCGCTCAGCCTCACCGTGCTGCTGACCGCGGCCGCCTGCGAGGTCGCGCTCGACCTGACGGCCTGGCAGTGCGCGGGCTCCGGCCCCTGCGCCGGGCAGCGGTCCTGGCTCGGCTTCCTGTCCGCCGAGCGCGCCGGCTGGTGGTCGCAGCCCGGCCGCCGCCTCGCGCTCGCCGCCCTCGTCCCCACCGCCCTCGTCGGACTCCTCTGGTACCTGTCCAACCGCACCTGGAGCGCCTACGAGGCGCAGCGCCCGCCGACCGGCTACGAGACCGACCCGGCGACACCCGACGCTCCGGCACCCGGCACCCCGGCCGCCGAAGCGCCCGCCGCCCCCGCCACCACCGCCGCCCCCGTCGCCCCCGTCGACACGGAGGCCGCCGACAGCGAGGCCCCCACCGAGCTGAGGCCCGCGCTCGGCCGGCCCGGCTTCTGGTACGGGCGCCGGCTCGTCGCCCGGCTGCGCGCCGCGCACACCGCCGCCGGGTTCCTCACGGTCGCCGCCGCCCTCTCCGGGGCGGCCGCCGGGCACGACCAGCGGGCCCTCGCCGACTCGGCGCGCGAGGCGATCGGCTGGACCGTCCAGAGCGGCATCGGCGTGCTCGCCGCCGTCGTGCTCTGGGTGGTCTGCCGCCGGGGCCGCAGCGAGCACCGGCTGGACCTGAGGATCGAACGCGCCGTCGTCTCCTGGCTGCCCGCCACCGCCCTGCTGCTGCTCGCGCTCACCGCCGTCCACACCGCCTGGGCCCGCCCCGGCTGGCGCTCCTCCGGCACCCTGCCCGGCGACACCGTCTTCGGCGTCCTCACCCTCGTCCAGGGCGGCCTCGTCGTCGCCCTCGGCGTGGTCGCCCTGCTCCTGCACCGCCCTCGCCGCCACCCCCGCACCGCCCTGTACGGGCTCGGCGGCCCCGCCGTCGCCATGCTGGCCTGCGCCCTCGGCGGCGTCATGTCCGGCGGCGTCGCCCAACGGGTCGCGGACTGGCTCGACGGGCCGGGCACCCCCGGCACCGGCGACGGGCTCATCACCGGGCCGCCCGTCCTGCTCAGCTGGCAGGCCTCCGTGATCCCGGTCCTCCTCCTGCTCCTCCTCATACCGAGCGCCCTGCTCGTCGCCCGCACCGTCCTCGCCGCCCGCCGCCTCCGCCCGGTCGTCGACGCCGACTACGGCACCGAGGACCCCGACCGGCTGCGCACCGGCCAGATCGCGGCGAGCCGGGCCCGCGCCGGGCTCACCGACGCGGCACCCGTCCTCGTCGGCGTCGTCTCCGGCGCCACCCTGCTCCTCGGCGCCGCCTCCGTCGCCGGCGCCTGGGCCAGCGACAACGTCCCCGGGCGGGCCTTCGACGGCGCCCACCCGGCGATCGCCTCGGCCGCCACCGCCGCCCAGGCCCTCGGCTCCTGGATGATCGGCTTCGGCTTCCTGCTCTTCGTCACCTGGGGCCGCCGCGCCTACAAGGACGCCTCCGCGCGCCGCACCATCGGCATCCTGTGGGACGTCGGCACCTTCTGGCCGCGCGCCGCCCACCCCTTCGCCCCGCCCTGCTACGCCGAGCGGGCCGTCCCCGACCTCACCTGGCGGATGAGCTCCTGGACCCGGCAGACCGGCGGGCGCCTCGTCATCTCCGGCCACTCCCAGGGCAGCGTCCTCGCCGCCGCGGCGGTCTGGCAGCTGCCGCCCGCCACCCGCGGCCGGGTCGCCCTCCTCACGTACGGCTCGCCGCTCGAACGTCTCTACGGGCGCTGGTTCCCCGCCTATTTCGGCCCCGCCTCCCTGCGCGACCTGCACCGGACCGTGCACTGCTGGAGCAACCTGTACCGCTCCACCGACCCCATCGGCGGTCCCGTACGGGTCCCCGCCGAGGGCGACCGCCCGGCCGTCGACCGGGACGAGCTGCTCGACCCCGTCGCGTACGGACGCACCCGCCGGCACCCGCTGCCCGAACCGATCCTGGGCCACTCCGACTACCAGGCCGACCCGGCCTTCGCCGACGCCCGCTCGGCGCTCCTCGACCGGCTGCCGCCCGCGCTGCCGCGCCAGCGCGACGACGAGCCGCAGCTCCCGGACATACCGCGCCAGGAAACCGCGCCCCGGCAAGCCCCGCTCCCATAGGCCCGCTCAGGAGGCCCCGCTTCAGGAGGACCCGTGCCGGAAAGCCCCGCTCCAGGGAGGTCCGCTTCAGTAGCCCCGCCCCTGTAGGCCCCGCTCCCGGAAGTACCGCTTCAGGGCAGCTCGGGCAGGTCCTCCGGATGGAGCAGGGTCAGGTCGTCCGTGCTCGGCTCGGCGAGCGCGGCGACCCGGCCCGCGTGCCGCTCCACCATCGACTCGAACGTCTGCCGCGCGGTCCGCCCGTTGCCGAACGTCGGCCCCTTCGGCAGCTCGGTGAAGTACTTCACCAGCGCCTCGGCACTGCCCGGCGCCAGTCGGTACTCGTGTTCCTCCGCCTGCTGCTCCACGATCCGCAACAGCTCCTCCGGCGCGTAGTCGGAGAAGGTGATGGTCCGTGAGAAACGCGACGCCACACCCGGGTTGACCGTCAGGAAGCGCTCCATCTCCGCCGTGTAACCGGCGGCGATCACCACGACCGCGTCCCGATGGTCCTCCATCAGCTTCACGAGCGTGTCGATGGCCTCCCGGCCGAAGTCCCGCCCGGAGTCCTCCGGGGACAGCGCGTACGCCTCGTCCACGAACAGGACACCGCCGCGCGCCCGGTCGAAGGCCTCCTGGGTGCGGATGGCCGTCGAGCCGATGTGCTCGCCGACCAGGTCGACCCGGGACACCTCCACCAGATGACCGCGCTCCAGCACCCCGAGGGACGCGAGGATCTCCCCGTACAGCCGGGCCACCGTCGTCTTGCCCGTCCCCGGGTTGCCGGTGAAGACCAGATGGCGCCGGGCCGAGACCGCCTTGAGCCCGGCCTCCTGACGCCGGCGGCCCACCTCGATCATGTTGGTGAGCGTGCGCACCTCGTGCTTGACGCTCTCCAGGCCCACCAGGGCGTCCAGTTCGCCGAGCACCTCCTGCGAGGAACGGGCGGCTGGCGGCTCCGGCGCCGGGACCGGCACCGCGGCCGGCGTCACGGCGGGGGAGCGGGGCACGGGCAGGGTGCCGAGCAGCCCGCCCGGCCGGGTGGCCGTCAGCATCGAGCTCTCCGGGGCCCCGGCCCGCACCTGGCTCTCGTCGCTGGTGCAGTCCTCGGCGACCGGCCCCTCCTCCGGGAACTCGTAACCGCCGCGCGCGCACCGCTCCGTACGGCACTGGCGCAGGATCGTCCGGCAGCCGTCCATCACGTGGAAGCCGTAGCCGCCGCTGCCCGTGACCCGGCAGCCGTGGAAGGAGCCGCGGCCCTCCGCCGACACGTAGAACCCGGCCTCGGCGGGGGAGGTGACCGTGCACCGCTCGATCGTCGGGTCGGCGCCCTTGGTGACGATGACACCGGTCTGCACGGCGTCGATGGTGCAGCCGCCCAGCGTGCCGCCGCTGCCGTGGTCACGGAACCACGCGCCCGTGGACGCCTCCCGGATCCGGCAGTCGTCCAGCTGCGCGGTCGCCCCGTCGCTCACCGACACGGCCGTGTTGCGGACCTGCGACAGATCGCTGTCGACGACGTCGGCGCGCGAACCCCGGTCGAGCACGAACAGGGCGTCGGGCACGTCGTGCACCCGGCAGGATTCGAGCACCGCCGTCGCCCCGTCGCTGACCCAGACGGCCGGGTAGTCACCGGTGCTGTCGTGGATCTCGCACTGGTTGGCGTCCACCCGGGTCCCCGGGTCCCACACGGAAAGCCCGTTGCGCCCGAACCGCCGTACCGTCGAACGGGTCAGCGTGAGCACCGACCGCGAGCGCAGGTCCACGGCGTTCTCGGGGATGTCGTGGATGTCGCAGTCGGACAGCGTGAGCACCGCGTCGGTGTCGAGGGTGATGCCGTCGGCCGAGGTGCGGTGCACGGCGGAGTCGCTGAGGTGGGCGGTGGCCCGCGCGGCGATCTGCAGACCGGAGCCCTTGATCTCGTACACCTCGCAGCCGATGCCCTCCAGGCCGCTGCCCTCGCCGTTGACGGTGATCCCGGCGCCGGAGGCGTGGTGCACCCGGCACCGCTCCAGGCGCGGGTGGGCCCCGCCGCGCACCGAGATCCCGGACTGGCCGGCGGCCACGACCTCGCACTCCTCGAACACCCCGCCCGCGCCGTCGAGTACGGCGATGCCGACGCCGGCCGGATTGTCGACCGTGCAGCGACGGACCGTGGGCCGGGCCGCGCCGCGCACCTCCAGGCCGGCGGCCGAGCGGGTCACGATCCGCACGTCGAGCAGTTCGGGCGTGCCGTCCTCGACGAGCAGCGCCGGAGCCGCCGCGTCCTGCCCCTCGATGTGCAGGTCCCGCAGGGTCGCCGAGGCCCGTACGGTCAACGGCACACCGTCGGCGGGCGCGATCCGCACCGGGCCGTCGCCGCCCCGCAGGGTGACGGCGCGCCGGACGACGAGGTTCTCCCGGTAGGTGCCGGGGGCCACGGTGAGGACGTCTCCGTCGCCCGCGGCCTCCAGGGCGGCGGCGAGGGAGGCGTACTCGCCCGTGCGGCGCCGCCACCGCGACGTGCCGGTGTGCGTCACCTGGACCGTGCCCTGTGCCATGGGTGTGCTCTGCCCCCGCCTCGTGCGTCGACGCTGAAACCCGGATCCAGGATCCGCTGCCCCACCGTAGCGCGCGCGGCGCCGCCGGGTTGACGGGTCGGCAACCCTCCCGCTACGCCGTCAGCTGCCCGTGCCCGTACGACCCCAGTCCGGACCGACCTCGGCCCAGGCGCGGTCGAGACGTGCGTACCGCCGCCGCGTCAGCCGGTGGACGACCATCCGCCTGGCGGACTCGACCAGGAGTCCGGAGAGCAGCGCCACGGTGAGGCCGGCGATCAGCGCGTGCGTCCGGGCCGTCTCCGGATGCATCGGCGGGGTCACGGCCCGCCCCGTCCGGTCCGTCCACAGCGGGAAGTGGTCACCGGGGTCGGCGAGCTCGCGCCGAGTGGTCACGGTGCCGGTCCGCGGGGTGCCGTCGGGGGCGGTCCAGGAGGCCACGACGGCGGGCCTGAGCCGCCGCTCCCCGGAGGTCTCGACGGTCCGCTGCCCCGACGGCCTGGCCTCCCCGGTGTCGGCGGGCCGCACCACCCGGGCGACGGTCGGGACGCGTTCCCGCTGCTGGGCCTGCGCGGAACGCTGCAGCGAGGCGTCGGCCGAGGTGCCCGCGGCCCAGCCGGCCAGCGGCACGGCCAGGCACAGCAGCAGAACGGCCGTCAGGGCCACCCAGGCCTCGACCAGGTCGGTCGTCCGGCACAGGGGGTTGTGCCGCCAGCGCCAGAGTCCGATGGCCGCGCGCACGCTCCGCACCCCCTCGTCTCGCCGACGGCCCGCCCAGGGCCCGTCGGCGGTTTCCGCTCCTCCAACGAGTGTGCCCCGGGGGTGGGTTCCTCGCCTGTCGGAGGGAATCACCGGGCGCGAGATCGACGAAGCACCCGGACGAGGGAGGGCTGGACGAGGGGAGGGGCCGGACGAGAGGAGGGGGCCGGACGAGAGGAGGGGGCCGCCCCCTCGTCAGTCGAGGATCTTGACCGGGTCGCCGACCCGGATCACGCCGGGGTGCTCGGGCACCAGGTTCTGCCCGAAGATCAGCCGGCCGCCGTCCTTGCGGTGCCGGGCCAGGGTGCGCAGCGGTTCCTTGCCGCGTTCGCCCGTCAGCTGGTCGGTGGTGGTGACCACGCACCGGCCGCAGGACTTGGCCACCCGGAAGGTCACGTCGCCGATCGACAGCCGCCGCCAGTCGTCCTCCGCCCAGGGCGCGGTGCCGTCGACGACGACGTTGGGCCGGAAGCGGTTCATGGGAAGCGGACCCTCGTCGGCGTGGTCGCCCTGGGCGATCAGGGAGTTGAGGGCGTCCAGGGAGGACGTGGTGGTGAGGAGCAGCGGATAGCCGTCGGCGAAGCTGACGGTCTCGCCGGGCAGGGCATGGTCCGGGTCGACGGGCCGGCGCCGGGCCGGGTCGTCCATGTGGACGAGCCGCACCTCGCTGTCCAGGTAGCCGCTGAACCACGCGTCCGCGGCGGGATCGGCCGGGACGGCCTCCACCGTCGTGCCGAAGACGTCCACCGGAATCGTGCCGTTCGCCTCGGAAGGGCTCGGCACCTCGACGGTGAGCGGCTCGCGGCCGGGGCCGGACAGGGTGACCCCGCCGTCCGCAAGGAGCGCGGCCGAGGCCAACGCCAGCCGTGCGTGCTGGCGTTGGGTCACGACCTTGCCCGCGGTCTCCACCACGGTCCAGCGGCGGTCACCGGCCAGTCCCCATGGCTGGACCTCCGCCTCGGCGGGGGCGAACCCGCGCAGTGCCTTGACCGGATGGACATGGACGGAGCGCAAGACAGGAATCGGCATGCCCTCATCCTGCCAGCCGCTCCGCCGTCCCCGACGGTCAGTACCCCCGGCCCTGGTACGGCTGGTTGTACGGGTCGTCGTACGGCGCGCCCGAGGGCGCGGGAGCCGGTCGCGGGGCCGCCGGACGCATCGCCTCGTACCCGCCGGCCATCGGGCGCGGCGGCTGCGGCGCCTGCGGACCCGGGTAGCCGCGCGGGGCGGTGGGCTGCTGCGGGATGTACGGGGTGGGGCCGGTGTGCTGCAGCGGTACGGGCGCCATCTGCGCGGCCGGGGTCATCTGGGGGGCGGCCTGCGGATAGCCGTATCCACCGGTGTGGCCGGCGTAGGCGGGGGCGGGCTGCGGGCTGGGCGCCGCCGGGAGGGCGGGCAGGGCGGCGGGCAGCGCCGGCAGGTGGCCGCTGCTTCCGGAGAAGCCGCTGGGGGTGTCGTACGCGGAAGGCACTCGGATCGGGGCGATCTGAGGCGTGCCCCGTTCTGCGACGAGGGAGTCGTAGATCGGGGTGTCGGGGAACGACGGCGCGGTGTAGTAACCGCCTCCGTAGGTGGAGCGCGGGGAGGTCATGGCCATAAGTTAAGCCCACGATGTGCTGGTTGGGGAGACCCAATCTCGGGGTCATCCGTTTTAGACAGGTTTTCTCTCGCTGACCTGCTGAAACGCGGTTGAAGAGCCCCTTGGCGAGGGGCTGTGAATTCCCGCCGGGAGTGCCTTACGGCAACGAGAAGTAACGCATGGTAATGGGCGGGACGCTGAAAGGATTCGGCCGCCCGCTCCGCGCCTTCGGGGGCGTGAGGAAAAGGGGGCCGGGCCGGACGGTGCCGTGGCTGCGACCACCGTCCGGCCCGGAGTGCGTGGGCGCGGTTTCAGGCTGCCTGCTCGTGCTCGCAGGCGTCCGCGATCCCGTACGTCTCCCAGGCCGGGAAATCGTCCTCGGTGGGAACCGCCTCGCCCGGTGCCAGCAGGCAGGCCTCCAGGGCCGCGCGGAGGGCTTCGGCGCGCAGGCCGGTGCCGATGAAGACGAGTTCCTGGCCTTGCGTGGTGTCCCCGTCGCGGGCGCCGGACGGTTCGAACCGCGCGATGGCGCCGGCCTGGGACCACAGCCCGGTCACGCGGGGCCGGCTGGCGAGCCAGAAGAACCCCTTGGAACGCAGGACGCGCCCGAAGGTGCCGCTGTCGAGGCCCTTGGTGACGAAGGCCCACAGCCGGTCGGGGTGGAAGGGCAGGTCGGAGCGGAACACGAGCGAGGAGATGCCGTACTCCTCGGTCTCCGGCACGTGGTCGCCGTTGAGCTCCTTCACCCAGCCCGGGGCCTGCTGCGCCTTCTCCACGTCGAACAGGCCCGTACCCAGGACGTGTTCGAGGGGGACCTGCGCGCGCACGGCGGGCACGATCCGCGCCTCCGGGTTGAGCCGGGAGAGCGTGGCGCGCAGCCGGCGGGCCTCTTCCGGCCCGACCAGGTCGAGCTTGTTGAGGACGATGACGTCCGCGAACTCGATCTGGTCGACGAGGAGGTCGCTGACGGTCCGCTCGTCGTCCTCGTACGGGGCGAGGCCGCGCGCGGCGAGTTCGTCGCCGACGTCGAGCTCGGTCAGGAAGTTCGCGGCGTCCACGACGGTCACCATCGTGTCCAGGCGGGCCAGGTCACCGAGGGTGGCGCCGTCGTCCCGGGGGAAGGAGAACGTCGCGGCCACCGGCAGGGGTTCGGAGATGCCGCTGGACTCGATGAGCAGATAGTCGAAGCGACCTTCGCGGGCGAGCCGGTCGACCTCCTCCAGGAGGTCGTCGCGCAGGGTGCAGCAGATGCACCCGTTGGTCATCTCGACCAGGCGCTCCTCCGTGCGGGACAGGGCCGCCTCACCGCCGCGCACGAGCGCGGCGTCGATGTTGACCTCGCTCATGTCGTTGACGATGACCGCGACCCGCAGTCCTTCGCGGTTGCCGAGCACATGGTTGAGCAGCGTGGTCTTCCCGGCTCCCAGGAACCCGGAGAGCACGGTCACGGGCAGCCGGTCGGCGGGTGCCATGAGCGCTCAGCCCTCCGGCCGGATCAGGCCGCGCTCGTACGCCTTCACCAGGCGCTGCGGGACCTGGTGCACGACGCCGTCGACGGTGACCGGCACCAGCTGGGGCGTGGTCGCCTTCCACTGGGCGCGGCGGTGGCGGGTGTTGCTGCGGGACATCTTCCGCTTGGGGACGGCCATCGTGAGACTCCTCGGTCCGGTGCGTGACGTGGGGAGGCTATATGAAAATGGATGCCATTCCCAATCGTGCCCCGATCGAACCATCCCGTCGACTCCGTGCGCCACCCCCGCTCATGACCGCCGCCGCTGTGGAGAGCCCGGCCGCACGGGGGGATAATCCAAGTGATTGCCATTTTTGGGCTCCCCTCGTGCAGGGAGGGCGTATGCGTGGCCTGCCGATCCGCGCACCGAGCACGCTCCTCGGAGCGTCCCTCGCACTGATCTGCGCGGGGGTCGGACCCGTGGACGCGGCGCCCGCTCCGATCCCTGTCGTCGCCTCCACGAACGTGTACGGAGACGTCGTCGGGCAGGTCGGCGGCGACCGGGTGTCCGTGGTCTCCGTCCTCGGCGATCCGGCCCAGGACCCGCATTCCTACGAGGCGAGCACGCGCACCCGACTGGAGCTCTCCCGGGCCGAAGTGGTCGTCGAGAACGGCGGCGGTTACGACGAGTTCGTCGGCAGGATGCTGCGGAGCTCCGGCAACTCCTCGGCCCAGCGGATCTCCGCCGTCGAGGTGTCCGGCAAGGAACCCGACGACGGAGGGGAGTTCAACGAGCACGTCTGGTACGACCTGCCGACGATGGGCCGTGTCGCCGACCGGATCGCCCGGGCCCTCGGCTCCGTCTCGCCCGCCGACGCCGACGTCTTCGAGAAGAACGCCGAGGACTTCAAGGAGAAGCTGGCCGGGCTCGAAGCGCGTACGGACCGGATCGAGGCGCGTGACGCCGGCACGCCGGTGGCGGTCACCGAGCCCGTACCGCTCTACCTGACCGAGGCCTGCGGCCTGGTGAACAGGACGCCCGCCGCGTTCAGCGAGGCCGTCGAGGAGGGCGACGAGGTCTCGCCCCGGGTGCTCCGGGAGACGCTGGCGCTGTTCACCGGCGGGCGCGTCCAGGCCCTCGTCCACAACGAGCAGACCAGCGGGGCGCAGACGGAGCAGGCCAAGGAGGCCGCCGAGGACAACGGGATCCCCGTCGTGCCCGTGACGGAGACGCTGCCGGAGGGCAAGGACTACCTCGGCTGGATGGCGGACACCATCACGGCCCTCGACCGCGCCCTGGACCGCTGATGCAGCGCACCGACCGCCTCACGCCGCAACCGCTTCCGCTTCCGCTCGAAACGGAGCAGGGCGGGCAGGCGGGGCGGACGGAGCAGGCGGGGCGGACGGAGCAGGCGGGGCAGAGGGAGCAGGCGGGGCAGAGGGAGCAGAGGGGGCGGCAGGACGGCGGGCCGCCGGCCGTGAGCCTGCGCGGCGCCGCGCTCGCGTACGGCGACCGTCTGCTGTGGCGGGACCTGGACCTCGACCTGCGGCCCGGCGAATTCCTCGCGGTGCTCGGCCCGAACGGCTCGGGCAAGACGAGCCTGCTGCGCGTCCTCCTGGGCCGGCAGCCGCTCACCACCGGATCGGTCGCGGTCCTGGGCCGCCCGCCGGGCCGCGCGGGCGGGCTCATCGGCTATGTCCCGCAGCACAAGGCGCTGCCCGCGCACACCCTGCTGCGCGCACGGGACCTCGTACGGCTCGGCCTCGACGGTCACCGCTGGGGCCTGCCGCTCGCCCGCAGGGCGGTCCGCCGCCGGGTGGACGAACTCCTGGAGTCCGTCGGGGCGCTGCCCTACGCCGACGTCCCGGTCGGCCGGCTCTCCGGCGGCGAGCAGCAGCGGGTGCGGGTCGCCCAGGCACTGGCGACGGACCCGCGGGTCCTGCTGTGCGACGAGCCGCTGCTCTCCCTCGACCCGCGGCATCAGCGCACGGTCACCGAGCTCGTGGACCGCAGGCGCCGGGCCGCCGGCACCGCCGTGGTCTTCGTGACCCACGAGATCAACCCGGTCCTCGGGGCGGCCGACCGGGTGCTGTACCTGGCCGGGGGCGGCTTCCGCGTCGGCCCGCCGGAGGAGGTGCTGACCTCGGCCGTCCTGTCCCGGCTGTACGGGACCCAGGTGGACGTCGTACGGGTCCGCGGCCGGATCGTGGTCGTCGGCGCGCCGGACGCGGCCGCCGTCCCGCACCACACCGCCCGGCCGGACGGGGCCGGACCGCCGTGAGACCGCCGACCGGCCCGCCCGGCCCGCCCGGCCCGACCGGCCCGCCCGGCCCGACCGGCCCGCCCGGCCCGACCGGCCCGCCCGGCGCGCCCGACCCGCCCGGCGCGATCGGCGTGATCGGGTCGACGGACCCGACCGGCGCGATCGGCCCGACCGACCCGCCCGGCGCGATCGGTCCCTACGCCGCCGCCGACGCCCCCGACGGAGCCGACGGCGCCGATCCAGGCGTCTGGCAGCAGATCTTCGACTTCACCGACTACGCGGAGCTGCTGGCACTGGTGCACCACTCGCTGCTCGCCGGGGCCCTGCTCGGCCTCGTGGGCGGTCTCGTCGGCGTCTTCGTGATCACGCGGGACCTGCCCTTCGCGGTGCACGGCATCAGCGAACTGTCCTTCGCCGGTGCGGCGGCCGCCCTGCTGACCGGCTTCAATGTCGTCGCCGGGTCGATCGTCGGCTCGCTGCTTGCCGCCGCCGCGATCGGTCTGCTCGGCGTCCGGGCCCGCGACCGCAATTCGGTGATCGGGATCATCATGCCGTTCGGGCTGGGTCTCGGCATGCTGTTCCTGTCCCTCTACCAGGGGCGCGCGGCCAACAAGTTCGGTCTTCTGACCGGGCAGATCGTCGCCGTCGACACCCCGCAGACGGCCTGGCTGGTGGGCACGTCCGTCGTCGTGCTCGCGGCCCTCGCCGTGCTCTGGCGACCGCTGACCTTCGCCGGCGCCGATCCCGACGTGGCCGCCGCCCGCGGGGTGCCCGTACGGGTCCTGTCGCTGGCGTTCATGCTGATCCTCGGCCTCGCGGTGGCCCTGTGCGTGCAGATCGTGGGAGCCCTGCTGGTGCTGGCCCTGCTCGTCACACCGGCGGCGGCCGCCGCCCGGGTCACCGCCTCGCCGGTGCTGCTGCCCGTGCTGAGCGTCCTGTTCGCGCTGGTCGCCATGGAGGGCGGCATCCTGCTCGCCGTGGGCAGCAGCATTCCCATCAGCCCGTACGTGACGACCCTCGCCTTCGTGATCTACCTCGGCTGCCGCCTGGTGGGCTCCCGGCGGGCCGCGCGCACCACCCGGACGGCGCCGCTCGCCGAACACCCGCCCGTGTCCCGGGTGTGAGGGGCCGGGGCGGACGGGGTGCGCTCGACCGCGCGTGCTCCCGGGGCCAGACTGGAAACAGGCCCGTCGCGCCCTTCCGGGCGTGCGCGGAAGGAGGCATCCATGCATCCCCTCGCCGTCGTCGGCGCGACCGCCGGCAAGCTGGCCCACTACGCCGTGTCGGGCGTCGTGGGCGGGCTCATCCTGCAGAAACTGCCCGACGCGAAGCCGGCCGCGCGCAAGGCGCTGGTGGGCGGGCTCGCGGGAGGCATCATGGCCGGCCGGTGGCTGTCCTCGGCCGCCGAGGAGGCCCGGCTCAAGGCCGGGGACATGCTGGCGGAGGCCCGTACCTCGCTCGGCGAGGAGGTCCCGCCGCCCTCGGCCGTCAAGGTCGACCACGACGACCACGGCCACGAGCACTGACCATGGCCGCCGTACTCGTCCGCTCGGTCGCGACGGGGCGGGCCCGGCTGACCGTGCCCTGGCTGCGGGACCGGCCCGGGTGCGCCGGTCTCGTCGACGACCGGCTCACCGGCCTCTCCGGCTTCCGCGCCCTGCGCGTCTTCCCCCGTACCGGCAGCGTCGTCATCTGGATGGAACCCGCCGACCTCGACGTGGACGCCCTGGTCGACGCCCTCGACGAAGCCCCGCCGCCCTCCGCACCCGCCAAGGCCACCCGGTCCGCCCCTGACTCCTCCACCGGGGAGGTCGCCCGGCTAGCCGTCGGCGGAGCCGTGCTCGCCGTCGTGGCCCTGCGCCGACTGCTCGCCCGGCCCCGGATCGGCGTCGGCTCCTCCGGTCTCCTCGGCGCGATCACCGTCTTCACCGGCCTGCCGTTCTTCCGGGGCGCCCTGCGCACCCTGCGCGGCCGGAGCAGTCCCGGCACGGACACCCTGGTCACCGCCGCCACCGTCATCTCCCTGGTCCTGCGGGAGAACGTCGTCGCCCTCACCGTCCTGTGGCTGCTGAACATCGGCGAGTTCCTCCAGACCCTCACCCTGCGCCGCACCCGCCGCGCCATCGAGGACCTGCTCACCATCGGCGACGAGCGCGTCTGGCTGGTCCGCGAGGAAGGCGTCGAGGTCGAGGTGCCGCTCGAACAGCTGGAGCCCGGCGACACCGTCGCCGTGTACGAGCACCACCGCATCCCCGTCGACGGACACGTGGTGGGCGGCGAGGCCCTGGTCGACCAGGCCGCCGTCACCGGCGAGGCGCTGCCCGTGTACGCCCGGGAGGGCGCCCACGTCTACGCCGGCACCCTCGTCACCTCTGGTTCCCTGACCGTCCGCGCCGACTCCGTCGGACGCGACACCACGGTCGGCCGGATCATCACCCGGGTCGAGGAGGCCCAGACCGACCGGGCCCCCATCCAGACCGTCGCCGCGCGCTTCACCCAGCGCTTCGTCCCCGTCTCCTTCGCGCTCGCCGCCCTCACGTACGCGGTCACCCGCGACGCCCGCAGGGCGATGACGATGCTGCTCATCGCCTGCCCCTGCGCCGCCGGCCTGGCCACGCCGACCGCCATCAGCGCCGCCATCGGCAACGGCGCCCGCCGCGGCACCCTCATCAAGGGCGGCACGCACCTGGAAGGCGTCGGCCGGGTCACCGCCGTCGTCTTCGACAAGACCGGCACCCTGACCTTCGGCAAGCCGCTGGTCACCAGCGTCGTCACCCTCGGCGAGCGCTTCGGCGCCGACGAGGTGCTGAGCCTGGCCGCCTCCGGCGAGCTCCACGCCCGCCACCCGCTCGCCCAGGCCATCGTCGCCCACACCGAGGAACAGCACCTGCACGTCCCGCTCCACCAGGCGTGCGAGGTCGTCCTCGGCATGGGCATGCGCGCCGAACTCGACGGCACCCGGCTCCTGGTGGGCAGCCCCGCCCTGCTGCGCCGGCACGGCATCGAGCTCACCGACGCCGCCCAGGACTGGACCGACCACCTCCGCCGCGGCGGCGAGACCGTCATCTGCCTGGCCCACGACAACGACCTCATCGGCCTCCTCGGCGTGTCCGACGCCGTACGCGCGGGTGCCGACACCGTCGTACGGCAGCTGCGCGACCTCGGCGTCCAGCGGCTGGTCCTGCTCACCGGCGACGCGCCGGAGACCGCCCAGGTCGTGGCGGACGCCCTCGGCATCACCGAGGTCCACGCCCACGCCCTGCCGGAGGCCAAACTCCAGCTGATCCGCGACCTCCAGGCCGAGGGCCACATCGTCGCCATGGTCGGCGACGGCACCAACGACGCCCCGGCGCTCGCCCTGGCCGACGTCGGCATCACCATGGGCGAGCACTCCTCGCACGTGGCCCTGGAGACCGCCGACATCGCCCTCGCGGGCAACGACCTGCGCCAGGTCCCCGCGGTCGTCGAGCTCAGCCGCCACACGCTGCGGGTCGTACGGCAGAACTACGGCCTCGCCATCGGCGTCAACCTGCTCGGCCTCGTCGCGGGCGCCGGCGGCACCATGAACCCCGTCCTCGCCGCCCTGCTCCACAACACCAGCAGCATCGCCGTCGTCGGCAACTCCGCCCGCCTGGTCAACCACACCCCGCACCTGCCGCACGTCAGCGACGAGATCCTCCACGCGGCCCCCCTGGAGGAGCGCCGCGTGCGCTAGTCCAGCGAGATCCCGGCGGTCACCGGCAGGTGGTCGCTGCCGGTCGCGGGCAGGGTGCGGATGCGGCCGACGGTCGCCGAGCGGGCCATGACCTGGTCGATGCGGGCCAGGGGGAAGGAAGCGGGGAAGCTGAAGGCGAAACCCCGCTCCGCCGTGTTCATCCGGGAGGTGAGCGGGGCCAGCCCACGGTCGTCGACGGTGCCGTTGAGGTCACCGAGCAGCAGGACCGTCCGGTGTTCCTCGGCGGCGATCGCCCGGCCCAGCAGCTCCGCGCTCTCGTCCCGCCACGCGGACGCGAGACCGCTCGCCCCGACACGTACGGACGGCAGGTGCGCGACGTACACCGCGATGTCGCCGTGCGGCGTCCGGGCCACCGCGCGCAGTCCGCGACTCCAGGGCTCCGTGATCGCCCGCGGCTTGACGTCCACCGTGCGGACGTCGGTCAGCGGATGCCTGGACCAGAGTCCGACGGTTCCCCTGACGGCGTGGTGCGGGTGGCTCGTCGCCAGGGTCCGCGCGTACACCGGCAGCGCCGGGGACACGAGCTCCTCCAGGGCGATGAGATCGGGCTCGGCGCGGGCCAGTGCCCGCGCCGTGCCCGCCGGGTCGGCGTTCTCGTCGCTGACGTTGTGCTGCGTCACGACCAGGTCGGCCCGGCCGGGATCCGGCCCGAGCAGCCCGGCGAAGAGATGGGTCCAGGCCGCCGCCGGCAGCAGCAGCGCCACCAGCGCGGTCGCCGAACGGCGCAGCAGGGCCAGGACGAGCAGCCCCACGGTGACGAGGCCCAGCCAGGGAAGGAAGGTCTCCAGCAGACTGCCCAGGCGCCCCGCGGAGCCGGGCACCACCCGGGGGAAGGCCATGAGCCCGGCCGTCAGCACCGCGAGGGCGGCGAGCACCCGTCCCCTCCGCCAGGCCGGCCCCCACCGTGGGTCAGGCCCCGTGGCCCCGCCCGCGGCGGGCGGTCCGGACCGGAGCCGCGCCCACCGGGCCGCTGCCGCCGCTTTGCCCTCCATGGCCCTCCTCCGTTCGACGTCACCGCTCAGGACGGGACACCCGGGGAACCGGTTCCGGGCAGTTCCTGTCGCCCGTACGACGAGACCGTTTCCATCCGATCACCCGCGTCGTTGCCCGGGGCGGGGGCGGACGTCCGCCCCGTCATGGTGTTCGGACAGCGGCGAGGAGCGGTCGTGGTGGACAAGGACTTTCTGACGGCGAAGATCGAGCAGGGATTCGACCAGCTCGACGTGAACGGCAACGGCGTGCTCACCGAGGACGACCACGTCGAGATGGGCCGCCGGGTGGCGTCCTCGCTGGGGCACGCCCAGGGCTCCCCGGAGACCGAGCGGATCGTCGACGCCTACACCGCCATCTGGCGGGAGGTGCATCTGCCGTTCGTCCCGGCCGGCGGCCAGGGAATCCCCAAGAGCCGGTTCGTGGCCTCGACCCGGACGCTCGCCGAGAACCCCGAGCTCGCGAGGGCGACCCTCGGCCGGCTCGCCGAGACCTACCTCAGGATCGCCGACATCGACCAGGACGGCCGGATCAGCCCGGACGAGTTCCTGGCCTTCCAGCGCGGACACTTCCCCAGGTTCGCCGAGGAGGAGGCGGCCGAGGCGTTCCGGCACCTCGACACCGACGGTGACGGGTGGCTGTCACCGGACGAGTTCACCGCCGCCGTCGTCGAGTTCTGGTCCAGCCCGGACCGGGACGCGCCCGGCAACTGGTGGATGGGCCGCCTCACCCTCCCGCAGGGCTGAGCCCGACAAGGCGGGGCGGCTCAGCAGGCTGCTCCCGACGGCGTTCTCTCACCGGTCGGGCGCCGTCTTGGGGCGGGCATAGGTCCGCCCCTTCCAGGCCGCGCCACGGCCCCGGTAGTGCTGGACGGCCGAGTCCACCGTCATCAGCAGATAGAGCAGCGCCGTGAAGGGCAGCAGCGGAGCGAGCCAGGGCGGCTGACGGTAGTAGCGGAGCATCGGCAGATACGTGCCCGCCATCACCGCCCAGGCGAGCCCCCCGGCCCACGCCGCCGGACCGTCCCCCGCCGCGAGTCCGGCCACCAGGGCCACGGGCGGCGCCAGATAGACGACCGCGAGGCCCGCGACCGTGCCGGCCAGCAGCAGCGGATGGTGCCGCAGCTGCGCGTACGCGCTCCGCGAGACCATCCGCCACAGCTCGCCCAGGCCCCGGTACGGACGGACGCTGTCCACCCGTTCCGCCAGCCCCAGCCAGACCCGGCCACCGGCCCGCCGTACCGCGCGGGCCAGCGACACGTCGTCGATCACCGCCTGCCGGATCACCTCCGGCACCCGGGCCCGCTCGGCGATCTCCGTCCGCAGCAGCACGCACCCGCCCGCGGCCGCCGTCGCCCGCGGGCGCGGCCGGTTGATCCAGCGGAAGGGATACAGCTGGCAGAAGAAGTACACGAAGGCCGGCACGATCAGGCGCTCCCAGCCGCTCTCCACCCGCAGCCGCGCCATCTGCGACACCAGATCCAGGCGGTGCCCCGTCGCCGCGGCCACCAGCAGCCGCAGACTGTCCGGCTCGTGCGCGATGTCCGCGTCCGTCAGGAGCAGGAACTCGGGCCCACGCGCGCGTGCCAGCGCCATCCCGTGGCGCAGCGCCCACAGCTTGCCCGTCCAGCCGGGCTCCGGCTCACCCGGCGTAACCACCGTCAGCGGCAGCCCGCCGTGCTTGACCGCGAGCTCCTCGGCGAGCCGGCCGGTCCCGTCGCTGCTCCCGTCGTCCACGAGGATCACCTCCGCGAGCCCCGGATAGTCCTGGGCGAGCAGCGACGGCAGGCTGACGGGCAGCACCTCGGCCTCGTCCCGGGCGGGCACGACCACCACGACCCGCGGCGAGTGCTCCGAGGCGCCGTCCGGGCGGCCGCGGGCGTCGTCCGGGCCGGCGGAACCGTCCGGGCGCCCGCCGGCGCCACCGGCCAGGCCGGGCAGGCGCTGGTCCGTGCGCCAGTAGAATCCCTGGCCCAGGAGCAGCCATCCCCAGGCGGCCAGCGAGGCGAACGCGATCCAGGCAAGCGGGCTCATTCGCCGCAGTCTGCCCCAGATTGGCGGGGAATCAAGGGTGGTCGGCTAGGGTGACCGGGTGAAGATCGCCCTCATGGACTCCGGAATCGGCCTTCTCCCGGCAGCGGTGGCCGTCCGCAGCATGCGGCCCGACGCGGATCTGGTGCTCTCCTCCGACCCCGACGGCATGCCGTGGGGCCCGCGCACCCCCGAGGACCTCACCGAGCGTGCCCTCGCCGTCGCCCGCGCCGCCGCCGCGCACGCGCCGGACGCCCTGATCGTCGGCTGCAACACCGCGACCGTCCACGCCCTCCCCGCCCTCCGCGCCGAGCTCGAGCCCCGCATCCCCGTGATCGGCACCGTCCCCGCGATCAAGCCCGCGGCGGTCGGCGGCGGCAAGGTCGCCATCTGGGCCACCCCCGCCACCACCGGCAGCCCCTACCAGCGCGGGCTGATCCGCGACTTCGCGGACGGCGCCGAGGTCACCGAGGTGCCCTGCCCCGGTCTCGCCGACGCCGTCGAGCACGCCGACACCGAGGCCGTACGCCGGGCCGTCGCCGCCGCGGCCGCCCTCACGCCCCCGGACGTACGCGCCGTCGTCCTCGGCTGCACCCACTACGAGCTCGTCGCCGGCCTCATCCGATCGGCCCTGCACCGCACCGACGGGCCGCCGGTCGTTTTGCACGGCTCCGCCGGGGCAGTCGCCGCACAGGCGTTCCGGCGGATCGGCGCCGAGGCCGACCCCGAGGCGGCCCCGACGGGCGCCCTGACCGTGCTCCTGAGCGGCCGCGAGGGCGAGCTCCCGAAGGCCGCGCTCGGCTACGCCGAAGGGCGCCTGCTGGGGGCGGCGACCGCCGCGTACTGAACGTCACCGGCCGGCTCCGCCCGAGGAGCCGTCGCCACGGAACGTGCGTAGGCTGCCACCATGAGGGACCAACCCCAGAACCAGGGCCCCGAGGGACCCGCACCCCCGGTCTGGACCGGTCGCGCGACCAACCGGATGCAGTGGCTGCCGGCCATCGGCGGGCTCGCCTGCATGGCGCTCGGCGTCACCCTCGCCGTCGCGTCCCCCTGGACCTCCGGCATCGCCCCGCTCCTGATGGCCGTGATCGGCTGCGTCGCCGCCGGCCTCCTCGTGCTCTTCGGCACGCTCGCCTTCGTCCACGTCGCCGTCCGCGTCGACCACCGCGCCATGGAGGTGCGCTGCGGCCACATGGGCGTCCCCCGCCGCCGCATCCCGCTCTCCCACGTCGTCGGCGCCGACTTCGCACCCTCCGTCACCCCCCGCCAGTGGGGCGGCTGGGGCTACCGCTGGCGCCCCGAGAAGGGCACGGCGGTCGTCGTCCGCCGCGGCGAGGGCGTGGTCCTGCGCCTCGGCGACGGCCGCACCTTCACGGTGACGGTCGACGACGCGGAGTCCGCGGTCCACGCCATCCGCACCCTGCTCCTCCACCGCACGACGCCGCCGACACCGACGGGCGGGGCCTGAGCGACGGGTGGGCACACGGGACGGCGCACCGGCGGGCGCGTTCCGCACGTGTGCCGGGGCCCGCACCAGCCAGCCGGCTCCGCCCAGGAACGGGTGATACCGCGCTCGTGCGACGGCGGGCCGCAACAGGGCGGCGAGCGGCACCGCCTCGGCGGGACGGAGACCCCGGCACCGCCTCGGCGGGACGGAGACCCCGGCACCGCCTCGGCCGGGCGGAGGCCCGTGAGGCTCCCGCCTCGTGGGGCGTACCGCCCACGCGCTCGGGCCCGCGCCGTAGACTCCCGCACGTGAGCACCACCATCGCCCCCGCCGACGTGCCCGACACCCCCGCCGCCCCCGAGCGCAGCCGTCGGCCCCGGTGGCCGGTGCGGCCGGCCGCGGCCGTGCTGGCCGGGGTGCTGCTCTTCCTGAGCTTTCCGCCGCGGCCGCTGTGGTGGCTCGCGGTGCCCGCCTTCGCGCTGCTCGGCTGGACGCTGCGCGGCCGCCGGCCGCGGGCCGGATTCGGCCTCGGCTATCTGGCCGGTCTCGGTTTCCTGCTGCCGCTGCTCGTGTGGACCGGCGAGGAGGTCGGGCCGGTGCCGTGGCTGGCGCTGGCCGCCGTGGAGGCGCTGTTCGTGGCGGCCGTCGGCCTCGGCGTCAGCGCCGCGTCCCGGCTGCCCGCCTGGCCGGTGTTCGCGGCCGCCGTGTGGATCCTCGGCGAGGCGGCACGCGCGCGCGTGCCGTTCGGCGGATTCCCCTGGGGGAAGATCGCGTTCGGGCAGGCGGACGGGATCTTCCTGCCGCTCGCCGCGGTCGGCGGCACCCCGGTGCTCGGCTTCGCCGTCGCGCTCTGCGGCTTCGGCCTGTACGAGCTGCTGCGCCGGCTCCGAGCCCGCCGCGCCGGCGCCGCCGCCGGCCGCACCGGCCCACTGGTGGCCGCCGGCCTCGCCGCCCTCGTGCCCGTCGCCGGTGCGTTCGCCGCGCTGCCGCTGGTGTCCGACGCCGCGGAGGACGGCACGGCGACGGTCGCCGCGGTGCAGGGCAACGTGCCCCGGCTGGGCCTCGACTTCAACGCCCAGCGCCGCGCGGTCCTCGACAACCACGCCAACCGCACCAAGGAGCTGGCCGCGGACGTGAAGGCCGGCCGGGCGCCGCAGCCCGACCTCGTGCTGTGGCCGGAGAACTCCTCCGACATCGACCCGTACGCCAACCCCGACGCGTACGAGGTCATCGACCGGGCGGTACGGGAGGTGAACGCGCCGACCGTCATCGGCGCCGTCATCGCCCCCGAGACCGGCAAGCTGCGCAACACCCTGATCGCGTGGGAGCCGGGGAAGGGCCCGGTCGCCGAGTACGACAAGCGGCACGTCCAGCCGTTCGGCGAGTACATCCCGATGCGGTCGTTCGTGCGGATCTTCAACAGCGACGTCGACCGGGTCCGCCGTGACTTCGGCGCGGGCACGAAGGTCGGCGTGTTCGACCTCGCCGGTACGAAGGTGGGCCTCGCCACCTGTTACGAGGCGGCCTTCGACTGGGCCGTGCGCGACACGGTCACGCACGGCGCCCAGCTGATCAGCGTGCCCAGCAACAACGCCACCTTCGGCCGCAGCGAGATGACCTACCAGCAGCTCGCCATGTCGCGGGTGCGGGCCGTGGAGCACAGCCGCAGCGTGGTCGTGCCGGTCACCAGCGGAGTCAGCGCGGTCATCCGGCCGGACGGCACGATCGTGGCGGAGACGAAGCTCTTCACCCCGGACGTACTCGTGGAGAAGGTGCCGCTGCGCTCCTCGCTGACCCCGGCCACCCGCATGGGCACGCTGCCCGAGGCGCTGCTCGTCGCCGTCGCGGCGGCCGGACTCGGCTGGTCGGCGGCCCGCTCCCTGCGCGCCCGCCGGGATCGCCGGGCCCGCCAGGCCTGAACCCCGCATGGCGCCGGGCCTCGGCCGCCCCGGATGATCATTTAGGGTCGGGGTATGGGCACCCCTGACTTCATCCGCGACCTGCGCGCCACCGCCGGCCACCAGCTGCTGTTCCTGCCGGGCGTGTCCGCCGTCGTCTTCGACGACCGCGGACGCGTCCTGCTCGGGCGGCGGGCGGACACCGGGATGTGGGCGATCGTCGGCGGCATCGTCGAGCCCGGTGAGCAGCCCGCCGCCTGCGCCGTGCGCGAGGTGTACGAGGAGACGGGCGTGCGCTGCGAGGCGGAGCGGGTCGTGCTCGTCCAGACGCTGCGCAAGCCGGTCGTCTACCCCAACGGGGACCGGTGCCAGTTCATGGACGTGTCGTTCCGCTGCCGGGCCGTCGGGGGCGAGGCGAGGGTCAACGACGACGAGTCGACGGAGGTCGGCTGGTTCGAGCTGGACGCGCTCCCGGAGATGAAGCGTTTCTCGTACTTCCGTATCGAGCGGGCCCTCGCCGACGAACCCACATGGTTCGACACCACGCCTCTGGGCTGAACTGTGTGCCGAGCACACATCGGTCGGGGGTGGGACGCTTCATAAGGTGCGGAGCATGAGCGCCCCCACCACATCAGGGCCCGCCCCGGCCCCGGCCCCCGCGCCCCGGCCCGCACCCGGGTCCGTCACCCTCGACCTCTCCGGGCGCACCGCGCTCGTCACCGGCGCCGCCGGCGGCATCGGCCGCGCCTGCGCCCTGCGGCTCGCCGCCGCCGGAGCCCGGGTCAGAGCCGTCGACCGGGCTGCCGACGGACTCGACGCCCTGACGCGTGCCGCCGACGGGCTGCCCGGACCGGTCGAGGCCCAGCTGCTCGACCTCACCGACCTGGACGCCGCCGAGGCCGCCGCGGCGGGCGCCGACATCCTCGTGAACAACGCCGGGCTCCAACTGGTCCGCCCCATCGAGGACTTCCCGCCGGACGTGTTCCACACCGTCCTCACCGTGATGCTGGAGGCGCCGTTCCGGCTGATCCGGGGCGCCCTGCCGGAGATGTACGCACGCGGCTGGGGCCGCGTCGTGAACATCTCCTCCGTCCACGGCCTGCGCGCCTCCCCCTACAAGTCCGCCTATGTGGCCGCCAAACACGGTCTGGAGGGCCTCTCCAAGACCGCGGCCCTCGAAGGCGCCCCGCACGGCGTCACCTCCAACTGCGTCAACCCCGGCTATGTGCGCACGCCCCTCGTCGAGCGCCAGATCGCCGACCAGGCCGCCGCCCACGGCATCCCCGCCGAACGGGTCCTGTCCGACGTCCTCCTGAAGGACTCGGCGCTCAAGCGGCTGATCGAACCCGAGGAGGTCGCCGAGGCGGTCCTCTACCTCTGCACCCCGCAGGCGTCCTTCGTCACCGGCGCCTCGCTCACCCTCGACGGCGGCTGGACGGCCCACTGAGCGCCGACAAGGCCGCGCCCGTTGTCCACAGGCCGTTTTCCACAGGGCTGGTGCGACCCCCCGTACGGCAGGTATCCCTGTGACCATGACCCACGAACAGGCCGTCTACCTGGAGCTCCTCGCCCGCGGCGCCGCGCCCGAGGCGTACGACCGCCCCGTGCTGCTCGCCCGCGCGAGCGGCGCGGGGCCCAAGGAGCTGGCCGGCCTGGAGCAGGCCAAGCAGCTCGCGCTGCGGGTGCGGGCCGAGCTGGAGGGCCGCAGGCGCCGCGAGGCCGAGCTCTCCGCCCTGTTCGAGACCGCCCACGACCTCGCCGGGCTGCGCGACCTCGACGACGTGCTCCGCGCCATCGTCCAGCGCGCCCGCTCCCTGCTCGGCACCGAGGTGGCCTACCTCAGCCTCAACGACCCGGTCCGCGGCGACACCTACATGCGGGTCACCGAGGGATCGGTCTCGGCACGGTTCCAGCAGGTCCGGCTCGGCATGGGGGAGGGCCTCGGAGGGCTCGTCGCCCAGACCGCCCGGCCCTACGTCACCGACGACTACTTCCGCGACGAGCGCTTCCAGCACACCGAGGCCATCGACAGCGCCGTCGGCGACGAGGGCCTGGTCGCCATCCTCGGCGTGCCGCTCACCCTCGGCAGCCAGGTCATCGGCGTCCTCTTCGCCGCCGACCGCAGGGCCCGGGTCTTCGAACGGGAACAGGTGGCCCTGCTCGGCTCGTTCGCCGCCCACGCGGCCGTCGCCATCGACACCGCCAACCTGCTCGCCGAGACCCGCTCCGCCCTCGCCGAGCTGGAGCGGGCCAACGACATCATCCGCGAGCACAGCGGCGTCATCGAGCGGGCCTCCGAGGTCCACGACCGGCTCACCGAACTCGTCCTGCGCGGCGGCGGGGTCCACGACGTGGCCGCCGCCGTCTCCGAAGTCCTCGGCGGCACGGTCGAGTTCGTCGAGGAGCGACCCGGGCCCGCCAGGATCTCCGAAGGCCACGCCACCCGGGACGGCGACGACTGGATCGCCGCCGTCTCCGCCGGCGGGGAGACCTTCGGCGCCCTCGTCCTGCGCGAGCGGCCCGACCTCGACCCCGTCGACCTGCGCACCCTCGAACGGGCCGCCCTCGTCACCTCCCTGCTGCTGCTCGCCCGCCGCTCCGCCGGCGAGGCCGAGCAGCGGGTCCGCGGCGAGCTCCTCGACGACCTGCTCGACGCGCCGGACCGCGACCGGCGGCTGCTGCGCGAGCGCGCCGCCCGGCTCCACACCGACGTCGACGCCCCCCATGTGGTGCTCGCGGCCCGGATCGACCGGGCCGGCGCAGGACCCGACCCCGACCCGGGCGGCCGGGAGAGCGCGGACCGCCAACGGCTGCGCTCGGCCGCCTCCCACCTGGCCGCCACCCGCCACGGCCTCGCCTCGGCCCGCGACGGGGGCACGGTCCTGCTGCTGCCCCTCGGGCCCGGCGAGAGCGCGGCCGAAGTGGCCCGGCAGACCGCGAAACACCTCGGCGGCGCGCTGCGCGAGCCGGTCACCGTCGGCGCCTCGGCCCCCGTCACCGCACCCCTCGCCCACCCGGACCGGGTCGCCCCCGCCTACGAGGAGGCGCGCCGCTGCCTGGAGGCCCTGCGGCTCCTGCACCGGCAGGGCGAGGGCGCCGCCGCCGAGGACCTCGGCTTCCTCGGCCTGCTGCTCGCCGACACCCGCGACATCGAGGGCTTCGTCGACCGCACCATCGGCCAGGTCATCGCGTACGACCGCCGGCGCGGCACGGACCTGGTGCGCACCATGGACGCCTACTTCGCCAGCGGGATGAGCCCCGCCCGTACCAAGGACGACCTCCACGTCCACGTGAACACCGTCGCCCAGCGCGTCGAACGGATCGGCCGGCTCCTCGGCCCCGACTGGCAGTCCCCGGCCCGCGCCCTGGAGATCCAGCTCGCCCTCCGCCTGCACGCCCTCTCGGACGCCGTCATACGCTGACCACACCCCGGCACACAGCCCACGCCGGGCGGTCCGCCCCCGGACGGCCCCGTCCGATCCGCCAGCCCCGCCGAACCACGGCCCAGGAGGTCGCCCGATGCCCGGACGTCCCACAGACCTGCCGCTCTCCGGCATCACCGTCGTCAGCGTCGAGCAGGCGGTCGCCGCGCCCTTCGCCACCCGCCAGCTCGCCGACCTCGGTGCCCGGGTGATCAAGGTCGAGCGGCCGGGCGACGGCGACTTCGCCCGCCGGTACGACACCACCGTGCACGGGGAGTCGAGCTACTTCGTGTGGCTCAACCGGTCCAAGGAGTCGATCACCCTCGACCTGAAGACGGATGCCGGGCGCGAGATCCTGGAGCGGCTGCTGGCGGAGGCGGACGTCTTCGTGCAGAACCTGGCGCCCGGCGCCGCCGCACGACTGGGCCTCGCCCCCGAGGCCCTGGCCGAACGCTTCCCCTCGCTGATCCCGGCCGGCCTCTCCGGGTACGGGACGAGCGGGCCGTGGGCCGACCGCAAGGCGTACGACCTCCTCGTGCAGTGCCAGACCGGCCTGGTCTCGCTCACCGGCAACGAGCACGGCACCGCCCGCGCCGGGATCTCGGTCGCCGACATCGCCGCCGGCATGTACCTCTACAGCGGCATCCTGACCGCCCTGTTCACGCGCGCCACCACCGGCGTCGCCCGTGCCGTCGAGGTCTCCCTGTTCGAGGCGCTCGCCGAGTGGATGCACCAGCCCGCGTACTACACGCGCTACGGCGGCACCCAGCCCCCGCGCATCGGCACCCGCCACGCCACCATCGCCCCCTACGGCGCCTTCACCGCGGCCGACGGCAGGGACGTGCTGTTCTCCATCCAGAACGAGCGCGAGTGGGTCGCCCTCTGCGAGCGGTTCCTGGAGCGGCCCGAGCTGGCCACAGACCCCCGGTTCGCCACCGGCTCCGACCGCGTCGCCCACCGCGAGGAGCTCGACGCCCTGGTGGCCGAGCGGTTCGCCCGGCTCGACAGCGCGACGGCGGGCAAGCTCCTCGACGAGGCCGGCATCGCCAACGCGGGCGTCAACGACATGACGGAGTTCCTGGCCCACCCCGTCCTCGACGCCCGCGAGCGCTGGCGGGACGTCGAGATACCCGGCGGCCGACAGGTGCCGGCCCTGCTGCCGCCGGCCGACCTGTCCGGCACCAGCCCGCGCATGGACGCCGTCCCCGCCGTCGGCGAACACACCGAAGCCGTCCTCGCCGAGCTGGGCTACGGGCCGGCGGACCTCGACGCGCTGCGCGCCGGGGACGTCATCTGACCCCGCCCTGGCCCCGGTAGAGGGCGGTGAGCAGCTCGATCACCGGCTGCGTGGCGGGATGCGGATCGTCCCGCCACCAGGCCAGGCGCACCGCGACCGGCTCGGCGTCGCGCACCGGCCGGTAGACGACCCCCGGCCGGCGGTACTGACTGGCCGTGGCCTCCGCGCTCATCCCGATCCGGCGGCCCGTCGAGATCGCCGTGAGCCAGTCGTCCACGTCGTACGTCTCCTCCGTCGCCGGCCGGGAGTCGGGCGGCCACAGCTCCGGCGTCGTCGTCCCCGTGCGCCGGTCGATCAGCAGCGTGTGCCCGCTGAGATCGGCGAGCCGCACCGAACGGCGCCGGGCCAGCGGGTCGTCGGCGGCCATGGCGCACAGCCGCCGCTCCAGACCGACGATCGCCGAGTCAAAGCGCCGGTCCGCGGGCGGCCTGCGCAACACGGCCAGATCGCACGAGCCCTCGGCCAGCCCCGCGCTCGCCGAGTTCACCCGGACCAGCCGCAGCTCCGTACCGGGGTGGGCGGCGGCCCAGCGCCGCTGGAACGCCGGCGTGTGCCGGCCGAGCGCCGACCAGGCGTAACCGATCCGCAGGACCCGCTCCCCGGACATCGCCTCACGGACCAGCTCGTCCGCCTCCGCGAGGACCCGCCGGGCGTGCCCCACCACCCGCATCCCGGCACCCGTCGGCGTCACCGAGCGGGAGGCGCGGCGCAACAGCCGCACCCCGAGGGTGCGTTCCAGCGAGGCCAGGGTCCGGGAGACCGCGGCCTGGGAGACGCCGAGCGTGAGCGCGGCGTCCGTGAAGGTGCCCTCGTCGACGATCGCGACGAGACACCGCAACTGCCGCAGTTCCACACCCATACGCCCAGCGTATAGACCGCATCGGCCATGCATTTTGCGCAAGGCCGGGCGCCGAGGACGATCGGGCCATGTCCGCAGCCCCCGCCACAGCCGCCCCGGCGCCCCCGGCCGACACGCCCCACCGCACCTCATCCGCCGGAGTGGCCGCCATGCTCGGCAGCGGCCTGTCCAACCAGATCGGCGCGGCGACCGGCTCCCTCGCCTTCCCGGTCCTCGGCCCCGTCGGAGTCGTCGCCGTCCGCCAGTACGTCGCCGCGATCGTCCTCCTCGCCCTAGCCCGGCCCCGACTGCGCGACTTCACCCGCCGCCAGTGGCAGCCGGTGATCCTCCTCGCCGTCGTGTTCGGCACCATGAACCTCTCCCTCTACACGGCCATCGACCGCGTCGGCCTCGGACTCGCCGTCACCCTCGAGTTCCTCGGCCCCCTGACCCTCGCCCTCGCCGCCACCCGCCGCCGCGTGGACGCCTGCTGCGCGGTCCTCGCCACGGCCGGCGTCGTCACCCTCATGCGCCCCCAGCCCACCACCGACTACCTCGGCATGGGCTTCGGCCTCCTCGGCGCCGTCTGCTGGGCCTCGTACATCCTGCTCAACCGCACCGTCGGCAGCCGCATCCCCGGCGCCCAGGGCAGCGCGGCCGCGGCGGCCCTGTCCGCGCTGACCTTCCTGCCCGTCGGCCTCGTCGTCGCCCTGCGCCACCCGCCGACCGCCGCGTCGCTCGGCTACGCCGTCGCCGCCGGCGTGCTCGCCTCCGCCGTCCCCTACCTCGTGGACCTCTTCACCCTGCGCCACGTACCGCCCGCCGCCTTCGGCCTCTTCATGAGCGTCAACCCCGTCCTGGCCGCCCTCGTCGGCTGGATCGGCCTCGGCCAGCGCCTCGGCTGGGCCGACGGCGCCGCGATCGGAGCGGTCGTCACGGCGAACGCGCTCAGCATCCTCGCCTCCCACCGCCGACCGCCGCTCGGCTGAACCCCCGTCAGGCGGACGAGTGCCGTCCGGGCACTCGTCCGGCGGGCGTGGGCCGGCAGCCGCCTGCCCGCTGGTCTGCCCTCAGCCGGCGGTCACCAGGTCCGTCGGGTCGGTGTTGGCGCCGCACAGGACCACGCAGACCTTCTCGCCGGGGGACGGGCGGTAGGCGTGGGGGAGGGCCGCGAGGGCGGTGGCGGCGGCGTGTTCGACGACCAGCCGGTGGTCGTCCCACAGTCTCCGGCGGGCGCGGACGATCTCGCCGTCCGGGACGAGGACCGAGCGGACGCCGTCCTGGAGCGCGGCGTGCAGGGCCGTGGCGGAGGCGCGGCGCGCGCCGAGGGAGTCCGCGGCGACCGAGTCGACGGGGACGTCGACCGGAGTCCCGGCCTCCAGGGCCGCGTTGAGCGCCCGGCAGCGTTCCGGCTCGACGGCGACCGTGCGGATCCCGTGGTGCCGCGCCGCCGTGGCGACCCCCGCGAACAGGCCGCCCCCGCCGACCGAGACGACGACCGTGTCGAGGTCCGGGATCCGCTCGGCGATCTCCTCCAGGAGGGTGCCGGCTCCGGCGGCGACGAGCGGATGGTCGTACGCGTGCGAGGCCAGCGCCCCGCTCTCGGCCTCGAACACCTCGCAGGCGGCCAGCGCCTCGGCGTACTCCGAGCCGACGAGCCGGACGTCGGCGCCGTAGCCGAGGAGCCGGTCCACCTTCACCTTCGGCGCGGTCTCCGGCAGGAACACGGTGGCCCGTACGCCCTGCTGCCGTGCCGCCCACGCGCAGGCCAGCCCCGCGTTGCCGCCGGAGGCGATGGTCACGCCGGCCGCCGGCAGGGTGCCGGCCTCCAGGTGGCTCCGGAGGAAGTTCCACGCGCCGCGGGCCTTGAAGGACCCCGTGTGCTGGAGGAATTCCAGGGCGAGGAACAGCTCGTGGCCGGCCGCGTCGGGGTCGGCGGGGGCGACGGCCACGGGCCGGACATGCCCCGCGACGCGCTCGGCGGCGCCCTTCACATCGCCGTAGGAGAGGACCTGTGCGGGGATGCTCGTGGGAGATTCCATATCGGCGATCATGACATTCACCGGCGCGCGCGACCAGCGCCCCCGCGTCCGCCTGGCCGCCGACGGCGGTCGAGCCGCGCGATTCGGCCAAAGGTCAACGCCCGTAGGGGAGTTGCGTGTCGCCTTTACCAGCATCGCCTGCTATCGCAGGCTCACCACATGAGATGCCGTTCAAGGGGGGTGGGGGAGGGACAGAGGCAGCGGCGGCAGCGGCGGGGTGCCGTCGGGGAGGCCGGTCGCTACGGTCCGGGCCGTGGCCGTCACGGAGGCCGGTCGCTACGGTCCGGGGCGGCCGGCGACCGTGCGCAAGGCCCCGCGCAGCGCGGCGAGCTCCTGCTCGTCGAGGCTCTCCACGAAGCGGAGCAGTACGGCGGAGAGGTCCTCGCCGGCCCGCAGGCCGTCCTCCATCAGCGCCGCCGCGTATGCCTCCCGGGTGGCCGAGGCCCGGTACACCCAGACGCGGCCGTCCCGTTCGCGGGTGAGATAGCCCTTGTGGAACAGGATCGTCGTCACGGTGGTGACGGTGGTGTACGCGATCTCCCGATGCCGGTTGATGTCGTCGACGATCTCGCGCACGGTCGCGGGGCGGTTCCACCTCCAGAAACGGTCCATGATCTCCGCCTCCAGGTCCCCCAGCCGACGCATGGGCCGCCCCTGTCCTCTCCGCTGGCTCTCCCCGCCATGAACATCCCCGGCACGCATAGTAGACGCGCAGCTCACGGTGCCCGCAGGCCCGTCGGAGTGGCGTGAACGCGCCATCGCGCGTTCACGCAGCCGAGGCCCCCGGCCGACTCTCAACGGTCCGGTCCCGGTCGGTCCCGTCCCGGTCGGTCCCGTCCTGGTCGGTCCTGTCCTGGCTGGTCGGTACGCGGGCCCTGGAAGTACCGGTCGAGCAGCTGCGGCAGGTAGTCCGCCTCCGGGGCGGCCACGGTCCGGGGCGCGGACACGAACGCGATCGCGTCGAGCTCGGGCCCGGGCCCGGGCCCGACGCCGCACCCGGCACCGTACGCGGACTGCGCCGCCGCGAGGGCGGCGTGGCGGCGCCGTACCAGCGCGGCGGGCACGGGCGGGGCCAGGAAGTGGAAGCCGAGGCTGCCGAAGCGGGCCTGCCGGGTCACCGCCCACAGGCGCGGCGCGGAGTGCGGCACCCGGACCCCGAGCTCCTCGGCCAGCTCCCGGACGGCGTGTCGCCGGAGCACGGCCAGGTCCAACGGCAGCCCCGGTGCGGGCGGTTCCGCCGCGCCGCCGGGCAGCGTCCAGCGGCCGGGAGCGGCGGTGGCGGCGGAACCGCGACCCACCACCAGGCCCTCGTCGGTGGGCAGCAGTACGGTGACGAAGACGGAACCCGGCACGTCCTCGGCCGGTCGGAGCTCCCGCAGCGCCCGGTGGCGGTACGTCATCCTCGCCCACCGCACCGTGCGGCGCCCGGGCGCCGGCCGGTCGAGGCCCAGGCTCGCGACGAGGGGCCCGTCGAAGGTGGCCGGGTTGCGGGCCGTGGTCCGTGCCCACAGGCGGTCGACCTCGCGCCGCTCCTCCGGGGACAGCGGGGGAGGCGGGCACTCGGTGAAGTCGACCCGCTCGGCGTCCACGAACTCGACGGCCCCCGCGAGTCCCCGCGCGTGCCTGGGGCCGGGCCCGGGTTCGTACGCGGGATCATGCCCGGGTCCGGGTTCGTACGCGGGATCGTGCCCGGGTCCGGGTCCGGGCCCGCTCAGGCCGCCGCGTCCCATGCCGTCGTCAGTCCTTCCAGCCACGCGGGCGGCAGTTCGGCGGCGTCCCATTCCTCGCGCAGGCTCTCCGGTGTCGTGGTGAGCCTTTCCAGGACGGCGATGCTGGTGGGGGAGTGGAGGAGGGAGTAGCGGCCGTGGATGGCGATGGGGCTGCCCGGGCCGAACTCCGCGTACATCCGCTCCACGCGCGCGTGGTGCGTCGACGCGAACTCCGTGAGCCGGCCCGCGTATCCGGCGCGCCCGCGGGCGCTCATCGTGCCGAGGACGGCCGTGAGGACCTGCTCGGAGACCTCCGGGTCGAGGTCGGACACCGTGGTGAAGGAGAGGTAGAGCGGCAGCACCACCACCTTGGCCCGCTCCAGTTCCATCCGGCCGACCGGCGGACGCGGCTCCATGTCGGCGGCGGGCCCGTCGGCGCCCACGACCTGGCGCAGGGTCCGTTCGGCGAGGCCGGCGAGGCCGTCGGCCGCCGCGTGGGCGCCGTCGAGCCAGCCGGACGTGTACGGCTCGCCCTTCCCGGCGGGCGCGCTGCGGGCGAGTCCGGCGAGCTCCTCGTGGGCCAGGGCCAGGGCTCCCGCCTCGACGAGCCCGATCAGCTCCTCGGCGTCACCGGAGTAGACCCCGGCCCGGGCGAGAAGCTGGACGAGGGTCTTCTTGGCGTTGAGGACGTCGGCCGCGTCCAGCCGCTGCCGGCCTTCCTCGGTGGCGTTCATGGGGTCCTCCTTGTCGCATGGGCCGCGCCGCCGTGAGCCTACGTGCCCGCGGCGTGCCCCCGCGGCCGGGCACACGGAAACACCCGCTGTCCGGCGCGTGGCGGCGTCATGGACGTCGGTGGTCGACGACGTGTGGCTCCGTGCTCAGCCGTGTCGATCCGTGTCGAGCCGTGTCGATCCGTGTGGCTCCGTGTGGACCTCGGGCCGAAGTCGTAGGACCTGTCCCGTTCCGGATGGGACGTCAGGCGGAAGCGACGGCCCGGCCCGGCTGCGTACGGTGGGCGCATGAGTATCGATCTCCACGCCTACCTCGACCGCATCGGCCTGCGTCTCCCGGCGGACCACCGCCCCACCCTCGACCTGCTGCGGGAGGTGCACCGCGCGCACATACACGGCATCCCGTTCGAGAACCTCGACCCCGTCCTCGGCCGGGCGCCCTCGCTCGCGCTGCCGGACCTGGAGGCCAAGCTCGTCCGCGGTGAGCGCGGAGGCTACTGCTACGAGCACAACACCCTGCTGGCCGCGGCCCTCACCGCCCTCGGCTTCCGGGTCACGCTGCTCACCGCGCGCGTCCTGGTCGGCGCCCGGCCCGGCGAGGTCCGGCCCCGTACGCACATGCTGATGCTGACCGACGTGCCGGGCGAGCCCGTGCCGTACGTGACCGACGTCGGCTTCGGCAGCATCGGCGCCCTGCTGGAGCCGATCCCGCTGACCGCCGGCGCGGAGCTGCTCGACGCGCCCCGCCGCCACCGGCTCGTCCACGCGCCGCACGACGGGCCGCTGGAGCTGTGGGTGCTGCAGACGTACCTGACGGCGGAGAGCGAGTGGGAGGACCAGTACTCCTTCACCGTCGAGCCGTTCGAGGCCCCCGACTACGAGGTGATCAACTGGCACATCGCCACCAACCCGCGCTCGCCGTTCGCCCGCGGGGTCTACGCCCAGCGCACCACCGCCGACACCCATCTGGCGCTCAGCGGACGCCGCCTCACCGAGACCGCCTCCGACGGAACGTTCAAGGAGCGTGACCTGGCGGACGCCGGCGAGGTGCTGCGGGTGCTCCGGGACGACTTCGGCATCCGGCTCCCGGACGGCACGCGCCTTCCGGAGTGACGGACCTGGAGGAGTGACGGGCCTTCCGGAGTGACGGGCCTGCCTGCGTGACGGACCGGCAGGGCCGCCGTCGACCGAGCGGCCGTCGACCCGGCGGCCCGTTCATCCCACGGCCGTCGGCCCGGCCCGGGTTCGTGCGGACCGGACTAGGGCGCGTGTCGAGTCGTGATCAATCGGTGGTTCGAGTGAGGTCTTTGATCCAGATCAGCGAGGTGCGTAGGTGGAGGCCGGCGAGGTAGCTGTCCGGGGTCTTGTCGTACCGGGTGGCAATTCCCCGCCAGGCCTTAAGCTTGTTGATCAGGCGCTCGACCGTGTTCCGCTCCTTGTAGAGGCCGACGTCGTGGCTGATGGGCCGACCTCCCTTGGAGCCCTTCTTCCTCCGGTTGGCGTTTGGTCCCGTTTCTCCGGGATCACTGCCTTGATGCCGCGCCTGCGCAGGTGGGCGCGGTTGCCGCGGGATGAGTAGGCCCTGTCCCCGGCGACCGCGTCCGGCCGGGTGCGGGGGCGGCCGACCGAGCCGCGGACCCGGATCTTTGTTAGTACGGGGAGGAATCGCGGGCTGTCCGCGGCCTGCCCCGCGGTCAGCACGAGCGCCAGCGGGCGGCACCTGCGGTCGGCGGCGAGGTGGACCTTGCTGGTCTGCCCGCCGCGGGATCGTCCCAGGAGAGCGGCCTTCATCCGGAGTTTTCGGCGATGCCGGACGCGTCGCCGCTCCTCTCGCTCGGGATCGGTTTCGTTGTCCTGCCCGTTCTGCTCTTCGAGGCCGCCGCCCTTTGTCCTGGCCTTCTCCTCCTCGACAGCGGCGTTTTCCAGGGCGGTGAGGAGGTCTGGGTCCAGGTACATCCCGGCGGCGTCGTGGTGGGCGCGGGCGCTGGTGGAGTCGACGCTGACCAGTGACAGGTCCACCTCGCCCCGCTTCGCGGCCTCGCGATCAGGCTCTCCAGCAGGGCCTCGAACACGTCAGCGTCACGCCGCTGCCGGAAGCGGTTGTGGACAGTGGACCAGGCGCCGAACTCCGTCGGCATCTCCCGCCACTGCCCGCCGGTCCGGAACCGCCAGATCACGCCCTCGAACTGCTGCCGCAGCCGCGTGGGATACGGGCCGTACCTGCCGATCGGCAGGTACGGCCCGATGAATTCCCATTCTCTGTCCGCCAGTTGGGCTCGCGTCACACAAGACGATCTATCGGATCAGGACCGCGGCGAGGGTCCATCGCGCAGATTGGGTCGAGCCGACGCTCGCTGGTGCCTGGAACGCTCTCAGCTCGGCATGAGCGGCACCAGCACCAATGCGCCGCCGGCCAAAAACAGGAGCAGTCCGGCCGTACTGCGGGCGTAGATCTTGAACAGCACTCGGCCCCACACCAGATCCGTGGAAGCCCCACCGGGTCTCTGCGGGTCGTAGGCGAGCGGAGGCTGCGGTCCGCGGAACTTGCTCCGGTGGTTGTGCTCGACGCCGTCGGCGTCTGTGTACTTGTACCAGGCGGCCCCGTCCGTAGTCCTGAAGTCGAGCCTGGCGACCACGGTGATCCCGCGCTTCCTCAGCGGGAGCTGTAGCCGCGCTTCCTCCGCTGCGAAGAGCAGCATGAGCAAGCCGCTGAAGAACGGGACCGCACCGCCGATCACAAACATCAGTTCCGGCCCATGGGTGACGCCTACCCAGATCGCGTACCCGACATACGTGAGAACAAGGGTGCCGAGGATCATCAGTGACACATAGTCCGTCAGCCTCGACTCGTCCTTCTTCTCCTCTTGCGGCTTTTCCAGAGATGTGACGGTGACCCGGGCACTTCCAACCGGGTCCCGCTGCTCGGGCAGAGCAGCGATCAGCGCGGTGACGAACGCGGTGGCGGCGGTCGCGTTGCCGCCGTCCACCCGATGAACGACCCCGTCGGTCAGCACGATCTCGACGTCCCGCTCACCGTCGGTCCGGGCTTCCTGGACCACCACGAACGGGATCTCGGTGCGGGAGGTGCGGTTGACCATCCGAATACCGTCTGCATCGAGCACTGTCTCGGCGTCGCCGCCGCGAAGTATCTGGGGAGAGACCATCCGTATTCGACCTCCTGGGGGCGACGTGACGTCATTCGTCTTCGCATCTGGGGAACCTATCGCGAGCGGCAGGCTACTGCGTCAGCGCTCTGGGGTGGCTCGTCCTGACTGCGGGACAGTCCGTCAACCGGGAAGGCGAAGGACAAGAAGGATGGTTGGTCCGTCGGCCACAACACTGCCCCCTTACAAGGAACGGAACACCGTCGGGGCCCTGATCAACCGGTTGAAGGCCTGGGGGTATCCCAGCCTGGTCCGGTGAGATCCCCGCCAGCACCTCCGTGCCTCGGTGATCTGATCAAAGACCTCACCCGACCGCCCCTTGATCGCAGCCAAATACGCGCCCTAGCGCGGTACGGCCACGACCTGGACGTCGTCCTCGTAGACGATCCGCCCGGGGTCCGCCGACTCGACCCGCACGCACGGCACCCCGTGCGCGGCCAGCAGTTCCAGATAGCCGGGCACGCGGTCGAGGAGGTGGGTCGCCGAGGCCTTGAACCAGGCGACGGCGCCGGGGTTCACCTCGTGGTCGTAGACGGCAGGGTCGGCGCCGGACGGATCCGGGTAGGCGGCGTCGTACCAGTCGTTGGCGGCCCGCCAGAAGCGGTACTGCTCCTCGCTGAGCCGCCCCTCCCGGGCCAGGCCGTTGGCCAGCGCGAAGACGCCGGGGAAGTGCCCGCGCGGACTGCGTACGGTGCCCTGGTAGCGCACGAACAGGGGTGACGAGGTCTGCGACATCGCAGCAGTATCCCGGACCGGGCACGGCGCCCGGTCGGCGGTCGGCGGTCGGCGGGCAGGGGGCAGGGGTCAGCGGTGGTCGTACGCCTTCGGCAGTCGCATGCCGCGGTCGGCCATCACCCGGCGCAGACGGTCGGGGTGGTCGGTGATGAGGCCGTCGACGCCCATGTCGATCAACGCGGCCATGGTGGCCGGGTCGTCGCAGGTCCAGGGCACGACCTTCAGGCCGCGGGCGTGCGCGGCGGCGACCATGCGCGGGGAGACGTAGAAGCGGAAGGCCGGGTCGCCGACCGTGCCGTTCTGGGGGAAGCCGTAGACGGGGGACAGCGCGGTCACGCCCGGGATCGTGGCGGCCGCCGCGACGAAGTCGCCCCCGTGGTCGTCGACGTCGATGCCGCCCAGCCACGGCGACGCACCGGGCAGGCCCACCTGGAGGAAGTCGTGGTTGGTGAGGGCCACGAGCGGATACCCGGGCGCGATCCGGTGCATCTCCTTCAGCGCGCCCCAGTCGAAGGACTGGATCGTCACCTGACGTCCGATCCCGGAGGCCCGGATCTCCTCGTGGACCCGTCGTACGAAGAGGGTGCGCGGCGCGGTCTGTTCGGGCGCGCCGGCCTCGACCTTGGTCTCGATGTTCAGGGTGACCCGGTGCGCCCGGAACTCCTTGACGAGGCCCAGCACGTCCTTGAGCTCGACCATGCGGGCCCCGGCGATCCGCTCCTGCTCGGGGAAGCCGGGCAGCTGCCGGTAGCCGCAGTCCAGGGTGCGGATCCGGTCGAGCGTCAGGTCCTTCACGTACCGGCCGACGTACGGGTACATCGGGTCGCCCGGCGTCACGGGGCCGGTGTCCCGGCACTTGTGGGCGCTGACCCTGCGGTCGTGGGTCACGACGACCTTGAGGTCCTTGGTGATCTGGGTGTCCAGTTCGAGCGTCGTCACACCGAGCCGCAGCGCCTTGGCGAAGCCCTCCAGGGTGCTCTCGGTGGTGAGCCCGAGGCCGCCCCGGTGTGCCTGCACGTCGAAGTGGGTCTTCTGGGGCGGCAGCGTCGGCGGCCCGGCGGGAGCCGGCGCTGCCGCGGCCGGCGTCATCGCCAGTGCCGCCGCCAGCACCACGGCCGGGACGACGGTCGTACGGCGCGGAAACATGGGACCTCCCGCTGTCGGGGACGAACGTGACGCGGCGACCGTAGAGCGGGGCCCCCGCCGCCGGAAGGCGGCCGTACGGCCAACATGTGAACGCCGACAAAACCCCCGGCCCGCCCCGCACCGCCCCCGCACCGCCCGCCGCCCGCCCGCACGGCCCTGACCACGGGAAACGTGGTGCGGTGCGGCTCGAACACCTGGTAGATTGATCCCTGTCGCCGCGGCCAACGCCCCGGACGGCACACACCCCGTCCGGGTGGCGGAATGGCAGACGCGCTAGCTTGAGGTGCTAGTGCCCTTTATCGGGCGTGGGGGTTCAAGTCCCCCCTCGGACACCACGGTGACGACGTTTCCGCGTCGTTCCCATCTCTTCACGGCATCCCGGTGAGCCACACGGCTCACCGGGATGCCGTCGTTTCACCGGGATGTTCGTCGCTCCTCCCCGGCCGGGAGGAAGCGGGAGAGGGAACGGGGCCGTGTGGCGGGGCGGCCCCGCTCCGTCTCGGTGTGACGGATCAGGCGGTGATCCAGTCGCTGGTGGCGATGACCGGCTGGACGCCGTCGCGGTGGACGGTGCCCTCGATCAGTCCGTACATGCGGTCGGCGGCGTAGTAGACCTCGTTGTCGTTCTTCAGGCCGAAGGGTTCGAGGTCGACGAGGAAGTGATGCTTGTTCGGCAGGTTGAGGCGGACCTCGTTGACCGTCGGGCAGTGGTCGAGGACCCGCTCGGCCATGGCGTTGAGGGTCTGCTGGAGCGAGTAGCTGTACGTCTCCGCGAAGGCCTCCAGCATGTGGCGCCTGACCTGCTTGTACGAGCGGTCCCAGTCGAAGTCGTCCGCGCCGGCGGCGGCCACCGAGTGGGCCCAGCGTGCGGTCACCTTGGTGGCCAGGATGCGGTCGTACGCCTCCTGGAGGGTCGTGTAGCGGTCCTTGATGAAGCCGTGGAACTCGGAGTTGGTCGAGTTCATGACGGTCAGCTCCTTCAGGCCGGAGATGACCTGGAGCTGGCCCGTGCTGCCGCTGTACGTGATCTGCGCGGTGCGCACCTCCTGGCCCTTGCGGACGAAGGAGTGCTGCTCGGGGCGGGTCGGGACCGGTATGCGGTCCCAGGCGAACTCCTCGACGCGGATCTGCGCCTCGTGGATCACCGGCTGGGAGTTCACGAAGTGCCGGGCGAGCAGGATGCCGAAGGCCTCGGGGGACTCGACGCCGTGCTCCTTGGCGAAGGCGTAGACGGTGTTCTTCGTGGTGTCGGTGGGCAGACAGTTGCCGTTGTCGCCGGTGTGGTGGACCTCGCGGAACTCGCCGCGCAGGGCGACGGAGACGTTCAGGTCGCGGATCTCGTGCCAGGCGCCCTCGTTGCCCTGACGGGTGATCTTGACGATGCGGTTCTCGGCCTTGCCGTACTGGTTCTGGGCCAGGACGTGCTTGCTCATGGTGCAGCTCCTGCGGGTACGCGAATACGTGGAAACGTGGTTCCCGTACGCCCGGCGTCCAGCGCGCACGCATCGCGCCGCGCTCCCCGCCGTCCGGCCTCGCGCCCCGGGGCCGCCCCGGGACTGACACGCATCCCGGTCCGTAGGTGACGCCACGGATTTGAGCACGCCGACGCCGCGTTCGGCAAGGGGTGGGGCGTGCGGGCCGTGCCGAAGGGGCGCGGCTTCGGCATCAAGAAGGCGTAAAGATTGCCGGAAACCGGCAATGCGCCCGCAGGGGCCCGAGGGTCAGAATGCCTCTGGCGGCGGCGCACCCTGGGCGCCCTGCCGAGTTCCGGAAGAGACGAGGGCGGGGGAGGGCGGGCATGGCCCGGTCGCGACCTCTCCGGCATGGTGCCGCCGGGCAGAGCCGGCCCGCCCGGACTTCGCGCTGCGTCCGGCCCGGCCGGACTTCGCGCGGCGCCGCCTGAGCGGCAGCGCCCGTCCTCCTTCTTCCTTACTTCCATCGACACGGGGTTCTCTCATGGATGCCATCACCGTGGGCATCGGCGTGCTCGTCGCCGTGGTCCTCCTCTTCGCCGTAGCGGTCGTCTTCGCGCTCAGCCGGCTCTTCCGCAAGGTCGAACAGGGCAAGGCCCTGATCGTCTCCAAGATGCGCAAGGTCGACGTCACCTTCACCGGACAGGTCGTCCTGCCCGTGCTGCACAAGGCAGAGGTCATGGACATCTCGGTGAAGACCATCGAGATCTCCCGGACCGGACGGGACGGACTGATCTGCCGGGACAACATCCGCGCCGACATCCGCATCTCGTTCTTCGTCCGTGTGAACAAGACGGCCGAGGACGTCATCAAGGTCGCCCAGGCGATCGGCACGGCGCGGGCGAGCGACAAGGCGACGCTCCAGGAGCTGTTCAACGCGAAGTTCTCCGAGGCGCTCAAGTCGGTCGGCAAGCAGATGGACTTCACCGACCTCTACACCAAGCGCGAGGAGCTGCGGTTCCGGATCATCGAGGTGATCGGCATCGACCTCAACGGCTACAGCCTGGAGGACGCGGCCATCGACTACCTGGAGCAGACCCCGCTGACCCAGCTCGACGCCGGCAACATCCTGGACGCCCAGGGCATCCGCAAGATCACCGAGCTCACGGCCGTCGAGAACGTCCGCACCAACGAGCTGCGCCAGAACGAGCAGAAGGAGATCACGCGGCAGAACGTCGACGCCCGCGAGGCCATCCTGGAGCTGGAACGGCGCCAGGCGGACGCCGAGATCAAGCAGAAGCGCGAGATCGAGACCGTACGGGCCAAGGAGGAGGCCGAGACGGCGAAGGTCGTGGAGGAGGAGCGGCTGCGGGCGCAGAGCGCCTTCCTGCGCACCGAGGAGCAGCTCGGCGTCCAGCGGGAGAACCAGGCCCGTGAGGTGGCGGTCGCGCAGAAGAACCGCGAGCGGGTCATCGCCATCGAGAGCGAGCGGATCGAGAAGGACCGGCTCCTCGAGGTCATCGCCCGCGAGCGGGAGACCGAACTGACCCGGATCGCCGCCGACAAGGAGGTCGAGGCCGAGCGCCGGGAGATCGCCGAGGTGATCCGCGAACGCGTGGCGGTGGACCGCACGGTGGCCGAGCAGGAGGAGTCGATCAAGCGGCTGCGGGTGGTCGAGGAGGCCGAGCGCGAGCGGCAGGCCCTGGTCATCGGCGCCGAGGCGGAGGCCCAGGAGAAGCTGGTCAAGGACATCAAGGCCGCCGAGGCGGCCGAGCAGGCCGCCGTGCACCGGGCCGCGGAGGAGCTGACCCTCGCCGAGGCACGCAACAAGGCCGCGGACCTCGACGCCCGCGCCAAGATCCGCCTCGCCGAGGGCGTCCAGGCCGAAGCCGCGGCCGAAGGACTCGCCGCCGCACAGGTACGGGAGCGGGAAGCCGCCGCCATCGAGAAGACCGGCCGCGCCGAGGCCGACGCCACCCAGGCCCGGCTGCTCGCCGAGGCGGAGGGCCTGCGGGCCAAGGCGCTCGCCGAGGCCGAGGCGATCGGCGAGAAGCTCAAGTCCGAGGCCGCCGGCCTCACGGAGAAGGCCGCCGCCATGGCCGCGCTCGACGAGGCGTCCCGTACGCACGAGGAGTTCCGGCTGCGTCTGGAGGCCGAGAAGGACGTCCGGCTCGCCGGTCTCGACGTGCAGCGGCAGGTCGCCGAGGCCCAGGCGACGGTCCTGGCCACCGGCCTGGAGAACGCGGACATCAACATCGTCGGCGGCGAGTCCGTCTTCCTCGACCGGCTCGTGCGGTCGGTCTCCCTCGGCCGGTCCGTCGACGGCTTCATGGACCACTCGAAGACGGCGCAGACCCTCGCCGGGGCGTGGCTGAACGGCGACGGCTCGTTCACCGAGGACCTGACCAGGGTGCTCGGCTCCCTGTCCACGGCCGACGTCCAGAACCTCAGCGTGTCCGCGCTGCTCGCGAAGGTCATGAAGTCCGGTGTCCTCGACCCGGCGACGCCGGCGGACGAGCCGGTCGCCGGGGCACTGAACGGCACGGCCACGAGCTGACGGACGACGGGGGCCAGGAGGGCCGGTGCCGGGCACGGGGGTTTTGGCACCGGTCCTCCTCGGAGGAGACGTGGAGAGGGACGGCGGGATGAACACGACGAGCGCGCACACCGGGGCGCACGGTGTCGACGCGGACGCGTACGCGTTGCTGCGCGACCGGCTCGCGGTGCAGGCGGCCGAACTGGCCGCACGAGCCCAGGCGTTGAACGAGGACCGGGCCCGTGAGTTCGGCTCCGGCGAGCTGGAGCTCACCGGGACCGGCCAGGCACGGACCGAGGACCCCTGCGTCCTGACGGACGCGGTGTCCGTCGGCGGCCGGCTGCTCTTCGGCCGCACCCGGCCGCCCGTCGCCGAGAACACCGAGCTCCGCGTCGGCGACGTCTTCGCCCTGTACGACCGGGAGCTCAGTGCCCTGTCCGAGGACGCCGTGCCCGGACTCCTCGACGACCCGGCCTTCGTCCGGGAGTTCACCGCCCTGCACCGCTACTTCCGCGGTGCGCGCCTCGTCCGGCTGCACCGCACCGAGGGACGTCTGCTCGCCGTCTTCCGTACCGGCGGGAAGACCGACGACCTGCGCGTCCTGCGCTGGGCGGTCGCTCCGTCGGGCGAGTGCCGGTTCCTGGACGCCCGAGGCGACCGGGACCTCGTCGCACCGTCCGGTCAGGACGTCGACTGGATCGCCGCCGCCCGCGAGGACCACGTGCCGGGCCGGCACCCGCACATCTCGCTCGGCGGGCGGCTGTACGTCTCCACGGTCGGCGGCACCCTCACCGTGAAGACGGACGACGACACGGAGAGTGCCGAGGGCGTGTACGCCGAGCCGGTCGACGAGCCCCTGCAGTCCCTCGCCGACGCCGAGGTCGCCCACGCCGTCGTCGGCCCGCTGGTCCTCGTCCGGGTCCTGCCGTACCGCGAGGAGACCGCACGCCACCTGGTCTTCAACTCGCTCACCGGCGGGGTCGTCCGCCTCGACGGCCTCGGCCGGGCCTGCTTGCGGCTCCCGGACGACCGGGGCGTCGTGTTCCCGGGCGGGTACTGCCTCGCCGACGGCACGGTGAAGACCTTCGAGACCGACACGGAGGGCATGGAGTACGACGGGGCCGTCACCTCCCCGCACGGCGAGGACGTCCTGTACGCCTTCCGTGCCCCCGAGGGCGGCCGGTGCCTGCTCCTGCCGTACAACCGGGTCCGTGAGGAGATCGCCCGCCCCGTGACCGGCCGCGCGCACGCGCTGCTCGACGACGGCACCATGGCCGTACTGCGGGGGACCGGCACCGAGGCGGGCCGCGTCCATCCCGTGCAGCTCTGGCGCACCCCCTTCGCCGCCGACACCCACCTGCCTCCGGCCGGTACGGGACCCCTGGCCCGGATCGGCAACGCCGACCTCGTCCGCGGCATCTCCGACTGCCTCGCCATCGCACGGCAGGCCACCGAGACCGCCCCGACCGGCGAGGTGTACGAGGCGCTGCTCGCCGCCTGCGTCCGGGCCGCCGACACCCACCACTGGCTCGACGATCCGGGGACCGGTGACCTGGGCACCCCGCTCGCCGAGCTGCGGACGACCGCCGAGCAGGTCCTCGCCGGGTTCCAGACGGTGGCCGCCCTCACGGCGCGGGCCGCCGACGCCCTGGCGGAGGCCGAGCGACGCGTCACCCGGCTCGTCCGGCAGGTCCGCGGGGAGTCACCGTCCACCGCCGAGGAGTGGATCGCCCGCCTCACCGAACTGCGCCGGGCCCACGGCCACCTCCTGACGGTGAAGGAGCTGCGGTACGCGGACACCGACGCCGTCGACGCCCTGGCCCGGCGGGCCGAGGACGACATCGTCTCGGCCGCTCAGCGGGCGGTCGCCTTTCTCCGGCGCGAGGACGCCTTCACCACCCACGCCACCGAGGCCGACCGGCTGACCGTCGCAGCGGCCGAAGCGGACAGCGTCGCCGCGACCCGCGAACTCGCCGGCCGCCTCGACGAGCACGTGCTCGGGCTGCGGACGCTCAGCGAGGTCGTCGCCGGCCTGGACATCGCCGACGCCACCGTGCGCACCTCCATCCTGGAGCGCGTCGCCGACGTCCTCGGCGGCCTCAACCGGGCCCGGGCCACCCTGACCGCCCGGCGCGCCGAGCTCCTCGACCGCGAGGGCCGGGCGGCGTTCACCGCCGAGTTCGCCCTGCTCGCCGAGGGGGTCACCGGCGCGCTCGCCGCCACATCCACCCCCGAGGACTGCGACACCCAGCTCGGCAGTCTCCTGCTGCGACTGGAGAACCTCGAGTCCCGGTTCGCCGACCACGACGGCTTCCTGGGCGAACTCGCCGAGAAGCGGACCGAGATCCACGACGCCTTCACCGCGCGCCGCCAGACCCTCACCGACACCCGCGCCCGCCGCGCCGAGCGCCTGGCCGAGTCCGCCGGCCGGATCCTCGAAGCGGTCGCCCGGCGTGCCGCGAACCTCGACAGCAGCGACGAGGTCCACGCGTACTTCGCCTCCGACCCCATGGTCGCCAAGGTCCGCCGCACCGCCGCCGAACTGCGGGAGCTCGGCGACCAGGTGCGGGCCGGGGAGCTGGAGGGCCGGCTCACCGCCGCCCGCCAGGAGGCAGGCCGGGCCCTGCGCGACCGCACCGAGCTGTACACCGACGGCGGCGACACCATCCGCCTCGGCCGGCACCGCTTCGCCGTCCAGCGCCAGGCGCCCGAGCTGACCCTGGTCCCCTACGGCGACACCCTGGCCTTCGCCCTCACCGGCACCGACTACCGCCGCCCGGTCACCGACCCCGCCTTCGAGGCCACCCGCCCGTACTGGACGCGGACCCTGCCCTCGGAGTCCCCGGAGGTCTACCGCTCCGAGTACCTGGCCGCCCGGCTCCTCGCCGAGCACGGTGCCGACACCCTGGCCACCGCCGACCTGCCCGCCCTCGCGCGGCAGGCCGCGGAGGCCGCGTACGACGAAGGGTACGAGCGCGGGGTCCACGACCACGACGCGGCGGCGATCCTCGCCGCCGTGCTCCGGCTGCGCGAGGGCGCCGGACTGCTCCGTCACCCGGCGGCCGCCCGTGCCGCGGCCCAGCTGTTCTGGGCGTACGGCACGACCGACGACGCGCGCGCCGCCTGGTCCCGGCGCGCCGTCTCCCTCACACGGGCCCGCGAGCTCTTCGGCGCGGCCCCGGCCCTCGACGCGCTCCGCCGGGAACTGGCCGAGGAGATCGGCGACCCGTCGGCCGCCGCGTACCTCGTCGAAGAACTCGCGACGGAGCCGGCGGGGTTCGCGGTCTCCGCGGAGGCGCGCACCCTCCTCGAGAAGTTCCGCAGGGCGGTGGGCACGCGCGCGTACGACGACGACCTCGCCGCGCTCCCGGACCTCGCGGCCCGTCGGCAGCTCGTCGAGGGCTGGCTCCACGCCTACGCGGCCGCGTCCGGCGAGCGGCCCGCGGCGGGAGTGGCGGAGGCCGTCGCCGTGGAGCTGTGCCCCTCGCTCGACCACTACGACGTCGACAGCCCCACCGGCGCCACGGTCACCGGCCTGCTCGGCAGCCACCCGCGGCTGCGCGGCGGCTCCCTGGAGCTCCGCCTCGACGAGTTCCTCCACCGCACCGGCGCGTTCAGCGCCCACGAGGTCCCGGCCTTCCGGGCCTACCAGGCACGCAGGGCGAAGCTCGTCGCGGCCGAACGCACCCGCCTGCGGGTGGACGAGCACCGTCCGCGCGTCATGTCCTCGTTCGTCCGCAACCGGCTCGTCGACGAGGTCTATCTGCCCCTCATCGGCGACAACCTCGCCAAGCAGCTCGGCGCCGCCGGCGACACCAGGCGCGCCGACCACCACGGACTGCTCCTGCTGCTGTCGCCGCCCGGCTACGGCAAGACGACGCTCGTCGAGTACGTCGCCGAACGCCTCGGCCTGCTCCTGGTCAAGGTCGACGGCCCTGCCCTCGGGCAGGCCACCACCTCCCTCGACCCCGCCGAGGCGCCCGACGCGGGAGCCCGGCGCGAACTGGAGAAGATCGCGTTCGCGCTCGCGGCCGGCAACAACGTCATGCTCCACCTGGACGACATCCAGCACTGCTCGCCCGAGTTCCTGCAGAAGTTCATCCCCCTCTGCGACGCCACCCGCAGCCTGGCCGGGCACGACCTGCGCGGCAAGCGCTTCGCCGTCTGCATGGCCGGCAACCCCTACACCGAGTCGGGGCAGCGCTTCCGTGTCCCCGACATGCTCGCCAACCGCGCCGACGTGTGGAACCTCGGCGACGTCCTCACCGGCAAGGAGGACGCCTTCGCCTTCAGCTTCGTCGAGAACGCGCTCACCTCCCACCCGGATCTCGCCCCCCTGGCCGGCCGGGACCGGGCGGACCTGGACCTGCTCACCAGGCTGGCCGTCGCGGACCCCACCGCGAGCCGTGACCGTCTCGGCCATCCGTACACCCCGGCCGAGCTCGACCGGATCCTCGCCGTCCTGCGGCACCTGCTGACCGCACGGGCGACCGTCCTGGCGGTCAACGACGCCTACATCGCCTCCGCGGCCCGGACCGACGACGCCCGCACCGAGCCGCCGTTCCGCCTCCAGGGCTCCTACCGGAACATGAACAAGATCGCGGCCCGGATCTCACCCGCCATGAACGACGACGAACTCGCCGCCGTCATCGACGACCACTACCGGGCGGAGGCCCAGACCCTCACCGGCGACGCCGAGGCCAACCTCCTGAAACTCGCCGCCCTGCGCGGCACCCTCACCCCCGACCAGGCCACCCGCCGGGCGGAGATCACCGCCGCCCACACCCGCACGCGCGCCCTCGGCGGGGCGGGCGACGACCCGACGGGCCGGGCCATCGCCGTCCTCGCTCTGCTGGCGGACCGGATCACGGCCGTCGAGGCGGCCATCACCCGGGCGACCGGTCCCCGCCACGAGGGCAGGAGGAAGGGATGACGAGAAGGCGGCGCCCTGTCATCGCGGTTCCCCGACACGGAGGTTCGAGCGCCGTGGGAACCGGGCAGGAACCGTTCGGACAGTGCGCCTCGGTGCTCGTCCGCCGGGCCAACTCCGTTGGCACGGCGGTCTCTTGGAAGGGACTACGGGGGGACGGAGGACCATGGAAGCGATCACGGCCGAGCTCCTTGCGGCGCCGGCCAGTGGCACGGCGGGCGCCGCCGGGCAGCAGGCGGTGGATGTGGCTGCCGTGACGGGGGCCTGACGTGATGGCGCCGACCGGCCTTCAGGCGTCCGCGCCTCCCACGCGGGGCCGCCCGAGGCCTTCCTGTGGACCGCGGACGAGGACGGGCTGAGGGGCCATGTCGGAGCAGGCACGGGGCGACGTGCACAACGTGTTCTCGGGCAACGCGACGTACGTGATCCAGGGCCGGGACTTCAGTGCCGTACACCTGCATCTGCCGTTGCCGCAGACGCCGCAGGACCGCGCCGCCGCCGAGCTGGCGCGCCTGGTGCTCGCCCAGTGGCGGGACGAGGCGGGGGCCCTCGGCCTGGCCGGAAGCGCCAGGCTCGCGGTGGGCTGGCGAGCCGACTGGACGGTCGCCGATCACCGCGAGCACATCGGGGCGGACCTGGCCGGCAGCACCGCGGGGCTCGCCGGACTCGCCGCGGCCTTCCAGGCCCTGCCCGCCCGGCGCCTGGTGATCATCGGCGGTCCCGGCACGGGCAAGACGTCCCTGGCGATCCTGCTCACGCTGGAGTTGCTGAGCCTGCACGAGGGGACGGGGCCCGTCCCCGTACCGCTCCTCGTCTCCTCCTGGGACGCGAACAAGGAACACTTCGACGTCTGGCTCGCGCGCCGCGTCCACGAGGAGTACGTCGGCCTGAGCAGGGACCTCGACCGAGCCAGGATCCGCGAACTGGTCCGCGACCGGCGGGTGCTCCCCGTCCTCGACGGCCTGGACGAACTACCGCGCCCGCTGCGGTCCGCGGCACTGGCCGGGCTCAACAGGGCGGGCGCCGACAGCACGCCGCTCATCCTCACCTCCCGTACGACGGAGTACACCGAACTCGTCGCGGAGGAAGCCGTCTTGCAGGCGGCGGCCGTGATCAAGGCCCAGCCGGTGGAAGGGCCCGCGGCGGCGGCGTACCTGCGCGCCTCCTCGCACCCTCAGCGCACCGAGCGCTGGCAGGGGCTCCTGGACCACATCACCCGCCACCCCGAAGCCGTGTCGGCCAGGGCCCTCTCGTCCCCGCTCATGCTGTGGCTGGCCCGCACGGTGTACGCCCGCGCCGACGCCGATCCCGGCGAGCTCGCCGACGCATCCCGCTTCCCCGACGTCGCGGCCCTCGAACGGCACCTGCTCGACTCCCTCGTTCCGGCGGCCTTCCCCGCCGGGCCCGCCTCGCCCCACCAGCCCCATCCGGTACGCGAGTGGGGGCACGCGCAGGCGCAGCGCGCCCTCGGCTTCCTGGCCGCCCATCTCACCGCGGCGAGGACCAAGGAACTCGCCTGGTGGGAGCTGCACCGGGCGAAGTCGCCGACCTTCCTCAAGGCGCCGGCGCTGGTGGCCGGCTACGTCCTGCTGATGGCGGGTTCCTCGTGGTTCCACGACTGGATCACCGGAGGCGATCCGTTCCAGGCCTTCCAGGTGGCCGCGGGAGCGACGGCCTCCATGATGTTCGGAATCATGGGAGGCATGCTCCTGCTGCTCTCGCAGCTGTGGAAGGGGCCGCTGCCCCGCAGGCTCGCCCTGTTCGGCCGGCACCGCTCCCGTATCCCCGGCCTGTTCTGGTTTCTGCTGTTCCTGGCCCCCATCGTCCTGCTCCTGGCGCAGGACGAACCCTTCATGGCGCTCGGCTTCATCGTTCCGCCGCTGCTCATGATGGTCGTCGGCGCGCCCGCCGACACCGCGCAGGCCGTCGGACCGCGGGCGTTGCTGAGCGGCGAGCGGGCCAGCACCGTACTCATGGTGCTCGGAGTCGCACCGGTGATCGGAGCCATCGGCACCCTGACCGTCGTCCAGGTCCCCGACCGGATCGTGCTGCTCGGCAGTTGGATCTCCGGAACAGCGGGGGCGGCGGCGGTGATCGCGGCGCTCAGCCCCTGGACGCAGTGGCTGCTCGCGAAGGTGACCCTCGCGGGCCTGGGCAGGCTGCCGTGGTCGACCATGGCGTTCCTCGAGGACGCGCGCCGGGTGGGCCTGCTGCGACAGGTCGGCGGCGTCTACCAGTTCCGTCACGCCCGGATCCAGGAGGGCTTCGCGGCCCGTCAGCGCGGCGGCGTCCCGGCGCGCCGGCGCCGCGCCGCCACCCGCGCACCCTGGCCGGTCCGCCCGCTACGCCCGGTGAGCAGCACGCCGCAGTCCGTCCGCATCCCCGGCTACATTGGTGTGCGGGTCCCCAGAGGGCAGCCGGCCCTGTACGTGCTGATGTGGACGATGGCGCTGGTGTGGACCGGCCTCATCACCTACGACGACGGCTGGCACGATCCCGGCGCCGTGCAGACCGTGGGCTTCTTCGTGGTGCTTCCCCTCGCCGTCGACCTGCTGATCCCGCCCCTCACCTGGCGGCGCGCCGAGCTGCGCCTGGACGAGGACGGGATCGCGTACGCGTCGGGCAGGCGGACGTCCCGCTTCGAGTGGCGGGAGGTCGCGGAGGTCGCACCGCGCCTGTTCGAACCGGTGCCCGGGAAGGCGGACGACGGCACCGTCATGCTTCACCTGCGGCTCACCGCAGAGGCCGCTCCGGGGCCCCGGACCCGTGTCAACAGGACGGGCTGGGTGCCGCTGTGGCCGCTCGACTGCCCTACCGGAGACCCGGACGACGCGACGGTCCCACCCGAATTGGAAGACGCGCTCGTACGCTTCGCGGGCGAACGATGGCAACGGCCTCCGGCGGGCAGATGACGCGCCGACACCGCGCGCGGCCATACAGGGCGCGCAAGCGGGTAAGCGCCGGGCGTGGACGAGCAGAAGACGCCGCGAGCCGAAGCCGAGGACCTGCTGGCAGGGCTCAGCGTGGACGACCGTCGGCCGGAACAGCCCGTGCTGCTGGACTCCTCCGGCGCTCCGATCCGGACCTGGCGGGAGAACTATCCGTACGACCACAAGATCCGCCGAGCGGAGTACGAGCGGACCAAGCGGATCCTGCAGATCGAGCTGCTGAAGCTGCAGCGCTGGGTGAAGGACACCGGCGCCCGGCTGGTGGTGATCTGCGAAGGGCGTGACGCGGCGGGCAAGGGCGGCACGATCCAGCGGTTCACCGAGCGGCTCAACCCCCGCGGGGCCCGGATCGTGGCCCTGGACAAGCCGACCGAGCGGGAGGCGGGGCAGTGGTACTTCCAGCGGTACGTCGCCCACCTGCCGGCCGCCGGCGAGATCGTCTTCTTCGACCGCTCCTGGTACAACCGCGCCGGCGTCGAGAAGGTCATGGGGTTCTGCACCCCCGAGCAGCACGAGCTGTTCCTGCGGCAGTGCCCCGCCTTCGAGGCCATGCTCGTGGAGGACGGGATCCTGCTGGTCAAGTTCTGGTTCTCGGTCTCCCGCGGCGAACAGCGCACCCGCTTCGCGATCCGGCAGGTGGATCCGGTGCGGCAGTGGAAGCTCTCACCCACCGACCTCGCCTCACTGGACCTGTGGGACGCCTACACCACCGCCAAGGTCGAGATGTTCCGGGCGACCGACACCGACCACGCGCCGTGGACGGTGGTCAAGAGCAACGACAAACGACGCGGGCGCCTCGAAGCGATGCGCAGCCTGCTGTGGCGGATCGACTACGACCGCAAGGACCCGGAGGCGGTGGGACGCCCCGACGACCTCATCGTCGGCGCCGCCGACACGCTCCTGGAGGCGGGCGAGGAACCCACCGACCTCTCTCCCACCCCCTTGGCCGGTCCTCCCCTCGGCCCCGGCCTCCACCCTCACCACGACCCCGCTCCGTGACACGGGAGGGTGGTCCATGCGCGGAAAACGGGTGTGCCTGATGTTCGGATTCGGGGGTAGGCGGGCCCGAGATGCAGGGATGCGGGTGCGAGGCGGACCGAGTATGGAAAAGACAGTAGGCGGCGAGGGCAGGCTCTCGCTGGTCGAGAGCGCCGTAGCGGTGTCGGCGGCGTTCGAGGGCGGCGACGACATCGCACGGGCTCGTGATCTGGCCCGTGGCTTTCTCGGCGACGTGCAGGCCGTGCACGGGCTGCCGGTGTCCGGGCGCGTGATGAGCACGGTCCAGCTCGTGGTGAGCGAGCTGGTGACCAACGCGCGCAAGTACGCGCCCGGCCCCTGCCTGCTGGATCTGCGGGTCGCCGGTGGCACGGTCGAAGTGACCGTATGGGACGCCAACCCGACCCCGCCCGCGATCCTTCCCCCCGACCCGTCCCGGATCGGCCAGCACGGCCTGGAGCTGGTCATGGCCGTCAGCCGGAGCCTCGCCGTCCACCGCGAGCCCGTGGGCAAGCGGATCACCACGGTGATCGAGCTGGCCGACGATACCGGCGCGGACCGGGCGGGCCGCCGGCTCTGAACCGTCCGGCAGACGGGAGACCGGTCGCGGCACGCAGGTCCGTGGGGCGAGAGAGGCGTCACCTCTCTCGCCCCGCGGCGTCACCGCCGGCCCGCGGTGACGTCCTCGCCGATCGCGGCGACCGACAGCTCCCTTCGCCTCCCGAGGGGCCGCTGTACGGCGGCGGCCGGCGTGTGGCACAGGAGCACGCAGACGTCGTCCTCGTGCTCGGAGTCGTGCAGCAGCTGCTTGAGCAGGGTGTCGGCCGCCGCGTCGAGGTCGTGGTCCAGTTCCTCGGCGTCAAGCCCGGCCATCGCCCGGCCGAGGCGCTCGATGCCCGGGTCCAGGCCCTCCGCGCGGCGTTCCACCAGGCCGTCGGTGTAGAGCACCAGGGACGAGCCGGGAGGCAGGTCGGCTCGGTGGTCCTGGTACGTGAAGGGCACCGGCAGGCCCAGCATGACGCCCGGCTTGGTGTCCAGGACGCGTACGGAGCCGTCGGCGGCGCGCACCACGGCGGGCGGGTGGCCGGCGGAGGCCCAGACGACCTCCGATCCGTCCGGCCCGAAGCGCGCGATCATCGCGGTGGCGTAGAGCTCGGGTTCCAGGTGTCCGAGCATGCGGTGCAGCTTGGTGAGGATGGCGGCGGGGCTGCTGTCCTCGACGGCGTAGGCCCGTAGCGCGGTGCGGAGCTGCCCCATGACGACGGCGGCGTGCATCCCGTGGCCGGTGACGTCCCCTATGACGGCCAGGAGGCCGCCGTCGGGCTGGACGAAGGCGTCGTACCAGTCACCGCCGATGTTCAGGCCGCGGGTGGCCGGCAGGTAGCGGGCCGCGAGCAGCCGGCCGGGCAGGTCGGGCAGATCGGTGAGCTGCGCCCGTTGCAGCGCCTCGGCGGTGTCCCGGTACCGCTCGTAGCGGCGGGCGTTGTCCAGGGCGACGGCGACGCGGCGGGCCAGCTCGACCAGCATCACCCCGGTGTCGGCGTCGAAGCGGGCACCCGGCGCGGTCAGACTCAGCACGCCCAGCGTCCGGCGCGCCACGAGAGGGATCGCCAGAAGCGGCCGATCCGGGGACAGCGCGGAGGCCGGGAGGTCGTCCGTCCCCGGCAGCCCGCCGGGATGGTCGGCGGCGTGCTGGGGACGGCCCGTGCGGACGGCGGCCACGGCTGCCGCCGAACGCCCGCGTACCCGGGGAGCGTGCTTGCCGTCGGGGTCCTCGTTCTCCTCGTCGAAGAGCCAGACGTCGAGATGGGCCGCGTACTCCGGTACGAGCATGTCGGCCAGGCGGCGCAGGACGGCGGTCGGGCTGAGGGAGGAGGTGATGGCGGCGCTCGCGTCGGCGAGGAAGGTCAGCAGGCGGCGGGCCCGTTCGGCCTCCGCGCGGGCGGCCCGTTCGGCCTCCAGCAGTTCCCTCTGGGCCACCGCCGCGGCCTCCAGCTCGGCGTGGAGCGCCAGAACGCCCTGATTGGTCTTGTGCAGTTCCTCCCGGTGGAGCCGCACCAGGTCCTCCTGCTCGTCGAGGAGACGCAGCACGGTCGCGGTGTTCTCGTCGGCGCGCAGCAGCGCCTCGGGGAGCGGCAGACCGCCCCGCGGGCCTTCCCTCAGGCCGTCCCCGGCCGGAGGGTGCGGCAGGGCGCACGTGACGGTCGGCGCGTCCTGCGCGCCGGGTCGGGACGCCCCGGCCGGCCGCAGCCAGATGTCGAGCCGGCCTCCGTCGGGCGATGGGCCCGGCCGGACGCCGAGGAGGAGCTCCCCGCCTTCGCCCCGCGCCACGGACTCACGCAGCCGGGCCGTGAGGGAGCTGAGGAAGCGGGCGCGCTCCGGCGCCGGAGCACCGCCCTCGGTGACGATCCGGTCGAGAGCGGCGCGGGCCCGGGCCGCGTCGGCGAGCGACGTCAGCTTCCAGACGTGAGTGGGTGCGGTCATGGACTCCCATCCGATGGGGCAGGGGCCAGTACGGCCACGCAGGCGTCGTCGCGCTCGGGGCGCGCGGCGCTGCCGGCGTCGCGGAGGATGACCGCGGCCACTACGGCCGGGTCGTGGGTGAGGAGCTCCGGATCGTTCGGGGGCGCCCAGCGGCTGGGGAGGCCGTCGCTGTGCAGGACGAGCAGTCGGTCCGGCCCCCAGGCCGCCCCGCGCACCGGGACGGTGGCGGGGAAGTGGGCGCCGACGATCCCGGGGTGGGAGACGAGGTGCTGCCATCCGTCGGCGGTACGGAGCCTGGCGCCGATGTTGCCGACTCCCGCGAACGACAGCCGGCCGGTGTCCTCGTCGAGCTGCGCGACCCCGACGGCGGCGCCTCGCGTGGTGCGCAGCGCGGTGTGCAGCCGCCGCAGGATCTCGGCCGGCAAAAGGTCCGGGCTCCGGCGCAGGGCCTCGACGGCGGCGGTCGACGCCTGGGCCGCCTTGCTGCCGTGCCCGAGCCCGTCCGCGAGCATCAGGGTGATCCGGGACCCGGAGCGCACCGCGGTGCAGGCGTCGCCGGAGTGCTCGGCGTGGGCCAGGGGAACGGTGACGCCCCCGGCGCGCACGCCCGGCCGGCGCGAGCCGGGCCGTGAGCGGGACGAGGCGCCCCTGGGGAGCCGCTCCCCGCCGACGCGCGCCACGGCGACGGTGCCCCGGCCCGGCCTGCTGTGCAGGTCGAAGCCGTGGGAGACGCGCAGACAGGTGCCGAGGCCGGCGCCGAGGGACGACCGGGCGGTGGTGGCGCCGTCCCGCAGCGCGGCGGCGACGTCGGCGATGCCCGGCCCGTGGTCCAGGGAGGTGATCTGCACGCAGAGCGCGTCGTCGGCCGGAGAGACCGGATCGACGAGATTGATGACGACGCGCCCTCCGCCCGCGTGTTTGACGAGGTTGGTGGCGAGCTCGGTGGCCACCAGTGCCGCGACCGCCGTGGCGTGGGCGTCCAGTCCGCCGAGGGCACAGGCGGCCTCGGCGGCGACGCGGACGTCCCGTACCCGGGTGGAGTCCTGCACCGGGATGTCCCAGACCCTGCTCACGGCGCTCCCGTACGGGGCGAGGGCAGACCCGAGACCCAGTCGGCGATGGTGACGGTGGTGCCCTCGCCGGGGCGGCTGTCGATGGCGAACTCCGCGACCAGGCGTTTGGACCCGCTCAGGCCGAGGCCGAGACCACCGCCGGTGGTGTAGCCGTCGGTCATGGCGAGTTCGAGGTCCCGGATGCCGGGGCCCCGGTCGACGAAGGACAGCCGCAGTCCGCGGCTGCCCGCTCCCTCCAAGGGCGTCATCTCCATGTGGCCGCCGCCGCCGTGGACGAGGGTGTTCCGGGCCAGTTCACTGGCCGCGGTGACCAGTTTCGTCTGCTGGACCAGCCCAAAACCGAGGGCGGCCGCGGCCTGCCGCACCTGTTGGCGCACCCAGGCGAGATCGGCGTCCGAGCCGATGGTCAGGCGCGTGGCCGACACGAACGGGGCATGCATCACGCGCCCTCTTCCGGATGGGTCGACGGCGCCGCCGGGGAGGGGCGGCCCAGCAGGGACAGGGCCCTTTCGACGTCCAGGGCCGTGTCCAGGCCGGGCAGCGTGAGGCCGAGCTCGACCAGGGTGATCGCGACGGCGGGGCGCATGCCGGCCAGCACGGTCCGCGTGGCCAGCAGGCGTGCGGTCGCGGCGATCTCGGCGAGGATCCTGCCGAGGAAGGAATCGACGATCTCCACTCCGGAGATGTCGATCACCACACCGCCCACCGGCGTCGGGCTGGTCGCGATGCGCTGGGTGAGGTCCTGCAGGAGCTGTTCCGCCGCCGTGTCGTGCAGCTCACCCTGCACGGTGACGAGCAGGACGTCGCCCAGTGCCAGGACGGGCACCGGTCCCGGCTGGATGGCGAAGGGCCCCGTCACCGCGGGCTCTCTCCGGCGGCCGGGCGCGGGGACACGACGATGCCCTGTTGGGTGAGCGCGTACGCGAGGGCGTCGGAGAGACCGGCGCGGGTGATGATCGACCCGAGATCGATGCCGAGCTGCACGATGGTCTGGGCGATGGCCGGGCGGATGCCGGAGACGATGCACTCGGCGCCCATCAGACGGGCGGCGGCGACGGTCTTCATCAGGTGCTGGGCGACCAGCGAGTCGACGGTCGGCACGCCGGTGATGTCGAGGATGGCGTACCGGGCCCGCTGGTCCACGATCGCCTCGAGCAGGCTCTCCATGACGATCTGGCTCCGTGCACTGTCCAGGGTGCCGATCAGCGGCACCGCCACGACACCGTCCCACAGCCGGATGACGGGCGTGGCCACCTCCAGGAGCTGCTCGCGCTGCCGGGCGATCAGTTCCTCGCCGGCGCTGACCGTCGTCTGCAGGACGACCAGCCGCAGGGTGCCCATCAGGATCGTCAGCGCGAGCTCGCACGCGTGGGCACGCTCGTCGGACGGATCCTCGTACTCCGCGCGCAGCAGGGCGGTGACCGGCTCACGCAGGCCGGCGACCTCCCCGGCGATCTCGGAAGACCCGAAGCCGGCCCGGCCCCTCGACGCCGCCATCCGGCCGAGCTGCTCCCGCGCCGAGCCGAAACCGGGGGCGGCGACGTCCTCCAGCCGCCCGCTGCGGGCCACGTCGGCCAGGGCGTCCACCACGGCCTTGCACGCCTCGACCGCCTCGTCGCGCGACACGGTGAACACCGTACGGAACAGGGGGGACTCCGCCCACCGCTGGGCGATCTGTTCGCGCCGCTGCTCCAGGAAGTCACCCAGTTCCCGCGTCACGTCGAGGGCCGCTTCGTGCTGCGCCACCTGCATCGTCTCCCTGCTGTGGTGAGCCCGGAAGGCCTGCCGGACGGCGGGCCGTCGAGCGATTGTTGCAACATGGCAACAGTAGCGTGCGGGCTTGAACGGAACAACACGCGATCATCGCGGACGGTGGCGCTCAGCGGCGGGGAGCCCTTCCGTGCCAGTCCAGGCATACGACCAGGGCGTCGTCCGCCGGTGCGGGTCCGCCGCGATGGCCGGTGAGTTCGCGCAGGATGGCGCGGGGTACCTCGGCGGCGGGCAGCAGGCGGGTGGCGTGGATGGCCCGGGTGAGCGCCTGCTCCCCGTACGCCTCGCCCTGGGGAGAGGCCACGGCGTGGACGCCGTCGCTGACGAAGACGAGCCGGTCGCCGGGTTCGGTGTGGAAGTCCTGCGCGACGTAGTCGGTCTCCTCGAACATCCCCAGGGGCAACTGGGCCTCGAAGTCGACGCGTTCCACGACGCCGTCGCGCAGACGCAGCAGTCGGGGTGAGCCCGCGTCCACGACGCCGGCCCGGCCGGTCGTGAGATCGAAGTCGAGCATGAGGACGGACAGGTAGCGCTGTCCCTGGTAGTGGGCGTAGACGGCCTGGTCGGCCAGGGCCGCCTGGTCGGCGATGGAGATGCCGGCGCGGCGGGCGTTGCGCAGGGCGTTGATGGCGAGGTTCGTCAGCAGCGACGCCTCTATGCCTTCGCCCATGCCGTTGGTGACGTAGAGCATCAGGCGGTCGGCGGTGGCGGACCAGTCGAAGTTGTCGCCGAAGATGGCGTAGGCGGGCTCCAGTTGGGCTCCCAGCTCGTACTCGGGGCGGGAGCAGGAGCGGCCGGGCAGCAGCTGCCACTGCATCTCGGCGGCCAGGGTCAGCCGGTCCTTGCGGCGGGCCTGCAGGTAGAGGTCGGTGTCCCGCTCGGCCACGATCACCTCGTGCCCGAGGACGCAGGCGATCTCGGCCAGCTCGGACTCCCGTCGCCGCGCGGTGTCGCTCCCGGGCAGCGTCACGGACAGCACGCCGAGCCGGTCACCGCGCACACTCACCGGCAGGTAGAGGCGTGCCCGTCCGTCGCGCAGTTCCTCGCGGTAGGGCTCCTGCGAGCCGAACGCCCGGCCGGCCGGGCTGTTGTGCACGGACACCGGCTCCATGGTGTGCGGGAGCACCGACACCGGCTGGAGCACCGTGAGACCGTAGTCGGCCATGAACAGCTCGACATCCTCCGCGCCGTACTGCTCGATCAGTACGGCACGGACGGCGTCGAGCAACGCGTGCGGAGCCGCTGTGCGCAGCGCGCGCTCAGCGGCGATGAGTCTGTTCATCAGGGAATTACACCCGTCCTTTCCGTGGACGCCCGCCCTCGATCACGAGGACGGGCCCCTGAAACGGGACGCAGGAGCCCCACGGGCACCCTGTGTCCGGCGAGAACACCTAGTACGCTGACAGACACCCCAGTGCCTGCGAGAGTGTGACCGTGACCGCCTTCCGCCGCCGCCCCGAGCCCGAAGAGGTCGCCCAGGTGACCACCACGGCCGTCGAGCTGCTGGAGGTCGTCTGGGGCCGCGCGTCGACCGCGCCCACCTCCGCGTCCCAGCTGCGCGCGCTGCACATCCTGGAACACCACGACGGCATCAACCTGCGCACCCTCGCCGAGACGCTCGCCTCCACCCCGCCCTCCACCAGTCGGCTCTGCGACCGGCTGCAGGCGGCCGGCTTCGTCGAGCGGGCCATGAGCCCGGAGGACCGGCGCGAGGTACGCCTGCACCTGAGCAGCCGGGGCCGCGTCTTCCTCGCCGACCTCCGCGCCCGCAGGGAACACGAGCTGCGGAAGGTGCTCGCGGACATGCCGGCCGCCAAGCGGACCGCGCTGCTGGACGGGCTGGAGGCGTTCTGCCGTGCGGCCGCGACGCAGATACACGGGGTCACCCCCGACGCGGACACCCGAACCGCCTGAACGACGCCTCGCGGCACAGGCGCCGCCGGCCGGGTGCGAAACGCCTCCGGCCCGGCAGGCCGGACGCGGTCAGACGGGGCTCGGCCCGCCGCCGAAGGGTCCGCCCGTCCGGTAGTAGACGGCGATCTCCTCCCGGTACTGCCGGTCCGCGAGGTGCTTGTCGGAGTGGAATTCCGGCGCCTCCTTGATCTGCTCCTTGGTCAGACCGACGTGGACCGTGTGTTCCTCCAGGTCGACCCGGGTCACCGTGCTCGCCGGGAGCAGCACCTCCTTCCCGAAGATCCATACGCCGGTATCGACGACCAGATAGGCGTCACCGACCTCCTCCGAGTGCTTGTCGACCTTGCCGATGTGCCCGTCGGTCGCCTCGACCCGCCACCCGGCCAGGTTCGTGCCCACCGGATAGCCGGCCGCCGCCCCGTAGGTCCACGCGTTCTCCGTCATGCTTGATCTCCTTCTTCCCGTTCCAGTGGTCCGGCGACGATTCCCGCCGCGACCTCAGGAGAACCGCTTGCCCCGACGCCCCGCGACCCACACCCGGGCCTTGCGGGGTGGCCACGGCGGGGACCGCCGTGGCCACCTCTTTTTCCGGACCCAGAAACGATCAAGGCTGGGCACGCGGGCCAGGGCGATGAAGCAGCCACCCGTGGACCGTGGTCAGCCCGGTACCCAAAGTGCCGACGGGGCCGGTCACCACCCCTGCGATCATTCGGTCGTGAGTGACGACCGGGCGCATGGTGATCGCCCGCGGGGCAACGAGAGGTGCGTGAGATGTTCGCTGGGGGAACGGCACGGCTGCTGGTCCGGAACGACAGCGAAGCGCCGCTGGAGCTGACCGTGGAGCCATGGGCCGATGCCTACCAGCTCCTGCCGGGGCAGACCTGCGTCGTCGTCACGCACTCGCCGGCAGAAGACGGTTCCTGGCCCGGAACGCTGCAGGGGGACGAGCCGTTCCAGGTCGACCATCGGCGGGACTCGGTCACGGTGTGGGCCAACGGCAACTGCTTCCACCTCAGTGACATGGCGGGCGATGCGATCGACGCGGCTGACTGGCAGTGCCCGGCCCTGGGCGGCGGGACCTGCTCTTCCTCCTCGACCAGGTAGATGCCCGCCGTCGTGCTCACGGCGGTTCGTGCCCATCGGGGCACGGCCCGGCGGAACACCGCGCGCAAGGGGGAGGGTGTGCGGGTGAGGTGAGCTGGGCATCCGTCGCTCAGCTTGGACCGACCGCGTTCACGGAAAGCAGGAGTCATGCCCCTTCACGAGGAAAACCTGGACATCGACGTCACGGTCTGGGACGACGTCACGGCAGTTCTGACTGTCGGCGGCGAAATGGACGTGGACACCGCCACGTTCGTGCACCATCACGTCGCCAATCAGTTCCTGCACGGGCGCCGACACCTCGTACTGGATCTGTCGGCTCTGAGCTTCATGGACTCCTCGGGTCTCAACGTGGTGATCAAGGCGGTCCGAGAAGCCCGGGAGAGGGGCGGGGACGTGCATCTGGTGGCTCCCACGCCTGCCGTCCGCCGTCTCCTCGAGATCACGGGCCTCACGGTGACGACCCCGATCCACGAGACCATCGACGAAGCACTCGCCGCCGTGCGGCAGAAGGATGCCGTCACCGAGACCGAGGCTCGGCCCGTGAACCAGGCGAGCGCGGACGAGTAGACCGGGAGCGGACTGGGTCGGGTTCGCCCGAGATGAGCCATCCGGGCAATACGGTGTGTAGTCGACACGAAAGGGCAACTGTAGGCAATACGGACAACTCAAGCGAGCAGGAGGTGTCGCCCATGACAACGCGTGAAAAGGCCGCCGTCGGGAGGCAGGCAGGGGAGCGGAGGCGTCCCGTGACAGCGGCCGCCGCGCGCGACGAGGTGCGCAGATTTCTCGACGAGCGGTTGTGGCAGGACCAGCCCAGGATGAGCGAGGACGTCGTCCTGGGCGACGCGCTCCTGGTCGCCTCCGAACTGGTCACCCACGCGATCCGGGACGGCGGCGGCGTACGCGCTTTCCGGTTGTCCCTCGCTGAGGAGGGCCTCTGGATCACCGTCACGGACCGCAATCGGGCCTGGCCCACCGCAGCCGCTACCGGTGAGGGAGGCGCGGGCCCCGGGGGACTGGGCTTCCGGATCGTCCGGCGCCTGAGCCAAGAGGTCACCGTCACGCCGGCCGCCGGAGGGAAATCCATCCACGCGTTGGTGCCACTGAGGTGATACGTCCCGGCGCCCGGCAGGTCCACCGTACGCCGGTCGCCTGTCTGCGCCGCGATGTGCGCGAGGCGGCCGCACGGCGCCCCCATCGAGCAGTCCGGCCGCGGCGCCCGTAGGGGCGCATCACGCATTCGTCACCAACTCGCGGGCACACGGCACGACAACACCTCGTTGGAACGACCACAGAGATGAGTGTGATGGCGTGTCCTTCTCCGACCACCCCGCCAGGCCCAACGAATCCGCGTCGCAGACCAGCCCGGTGACGGGCGCGAAGCGGAGCAGCGGTCTGGCCATCGCTTCGCTCGTTCTCGGCGTCGCGGCGATCCTCCTCTTCTGGACCGTCTTCGGCGGCATCGTGCTCGGCCTCCTCGCCCTGGTCCTCGGCATCATCGGCGCTCGCAAGGCCCGCCGAGGAGACGGCGGGCACGGCACGATGTCCCTCATCGGGGCCGTCCTCGGCGCGCTGGGACTGCTCGCCTCCGCCGTGATCCTCGCCATCGGGGCCTCCATCCTCGACTCGGACGAGTTCAAGAACCTGGAAGACTGTGTCGAACACGCCAAGACGCAGGCCGAAAGGGACGCCTGCGCACGGGACTTCGGCACGAAGCTGAACGACTGACAGCGATCACGCCTCCACCTCGCCGATACGGGAGCGGTCAGGTCCCCGTATCACCGGGCTTCGAGGGCGTACGCCGGTGCCGGCCACGGCCCTCGCCAAGGGCCGGCCGGTCCCACTCCGGCGGTCGAGTAGGCTCCGGCGGAGGCGGATAGTGCCCGTAGCCCGTAGCCCGTAGCCCGTAGCCCGTAGCCCGTAGCCCGTAGCCCGTAGCCCGTAGCCCGTAGCCCATAGCCCATAGCCCATAGCCCGTAGCCCGTAGCCCGTAGCCGGGAGCCCAGCATCGGCATCGGCATCGGCATCGCGTATGCGACGACCTGGATGATCCATCGGCCTTTCCGGTGGACTGCGGCGCCGGTGTCGGGCGGGTCGGCCGGCTGTACGGACCGGAGCTTCGATACTCGCCAGGTGACTGAAACCCCTCACACGGTCCCCGGAGTGCGTCGTCGCAGCGTCATGGCGGGCTTGGGCGCGACTGCCGCGGCGTCCGTCCTCGCGGGCGCGGGCTCATCCGCATCCGCTTCCGCCGCGCCCGGTGCCACGGCGGCCCAAGCGCCCCGCCGCGGTCGGCCGGTTCTGGTGCGCGGGACGATTCTGCACTTCCTGAAGGATCCCGGAGAGACACCCGACCCGCGGGCCTGGGAGGTGTTCGAGGACGGGGTGCTGGCCGTCGACTCCGACGGGAAGGTGGCGTGGGCCGGTCGGGCCGAACGGCTGCCGGACCGTCTGCGCGAGGGCGCGCGGCAGGAGGATCACCGGGGGAAGCTGATCGTGCCGGGCTTCGTCGACACTCATGTCCACGCGAGCCAGGTCGACATCATCGCCTCTTACGGTGAACAACTGCTGCAGTGGCTGGAGAAGTACGTCTTCCCGGCCGAGGCGAAGTTCGACGACCCGGCGCACGCGCGCGCGGTGACCGGCTTCTTCCTGGACCGGCTGCTCGCGGCCGGGACCACGACCGCGAGCGTCTTCCCCACCGTGCACCCGGTGTCCGTCGACGCGTTCTTCGAGCAGGCCGCCGCGCGCCGTCTGCGGATGCTGTGCGGGAAGGTCCTCATGGACCGTGCGCCGTACGCCCCCGCCTACCTGCGCGACGCCGACGTCGACCAGGCGGAGCGGGAGACGCGCGAGCTGATCGACCGTTGGCACGGCAAGGGCCGGCTCGGCTACAGCCTCACCCCGAGATTCGCCCCGACCTCCACCGAGCGGCTGCTGACCATGGTCGGCAACCTCCACCGGGAGCGTCCCGACCTGTGGCTCCAGACCCACGTCGCCGAGAACAGGGAGGAGGTCGCGCTCGTCAAGAAGCTGTTCGGCGGCCGCTCCTACGTGGACGTCTACCGGCGGTACGGGTTGGTGACCGGCAAGTCGCTGTTCGCCCACGGCATCCACATCGACGACACCGACCGCTCCCAGCTGGCCGCCGCCGGATCGGCCCTCGCGTTCTGCCCCACGTCCAACCTGTTCCTCGGCAGCGGCCTGTTCGACCTGCACGCGGCCCGCGCACAGCGCGTACACGTCGGCATGGGCACCGATATCGGAGCGGGCACGAGCTATTCCATGCTGCAGACCCTCAATGAGGCGTACAAGGTCACCGCCCTCCGCGGCCGGAGGCTGTCCGCCCACCGCGGCTTCTACCTCGCCACACTCGGCGGCGCCCAGGCGCTCGACCTCGACCGCGTCATCGGCAACTTCCTTCCCGGCAAGGAAGCCGACTTCACCGTCCTGGACTGGGCCGCCACCCCGGAACTGGCCCGCCGCACCGAAGTGGCCAGGACCTTCGACGAACGCCTCTTCGCCCTGATGGTCCTCGGAGGCGAACAGGCGGTCACCGCCACCTACGTCCTGGGCAACCGCGTCCACCAGCGACGGTCGTGAACAAAGGTTCGCCTGGTTCGCGTTCGTCCCGACTCCCTGGAGTGCGATCGGGCGGGAGCCGGCCGCAAGGGTGAACCGGGGCCGTCGGCCGCGTCCTTCGGCGAGGGCGTAGGAAGGAGCGGCGTGGGTCCTCATCGGTTCACCCCCTTTCGCCGCGGCAGGTCAGGCGCGGGTCCAGCGCTGGTTGGCGCCGTTCCAGCAGGAGTAGAGCTGGATCAGGGTGCCGTTGGCGGTGCCGCCCGCGGTGGCGTCGAGGCAGAGGCCGGACTGCACGCCGACGATGGATCCGTCGGCGTTGAGGCGCCACTTCTGGTTGTCGCCGCCCCAGCAGCTGTAGATCTGGACCTTGGCGCCGTTGCCGGTTCCGGCGGCGTCCAGGCACTTGTCGCCGTAGACCCTGAGCTCACCCGCGGCGGTGTGGGTCCACTGCTGGTTGGTGCGGTTGTTGCAGTCCCACAGCTGGAGCTGGGTGCCGTCGGTGGTGCCGGCGCCGGGCACGTCCAGGCACCGCCCGGAAGCGACGCCCTTGATCGGTCCGGAACCGGGCGTGGGGGGCGGAGTGGGGGTGGGGGAGGCGGCGTTGAGCGCGTTGAGGACGGAGGTGTAGGCGGGCTTCTTGCTGCCGTCCCCGTTGAACAGCAGCGGTGTCTGCTCCGCTCGCCAGGAGTCGGTGTCGCGCACGCCCCAGACGGTGATGCCGACGCAGCGCGGGACGGCCAGACAGTCGTTGGTCACGTTGGCGAAGGTCGTGGCCGAGGCGCCTTGGATGTCGAGCTCGGTGATGGCCACGTCGACCCCGAGGGCGGCGAAGTTCTGCAGGGTGGTGCGGAAGTTGCTGTGGTACGGGCTGTCGCTGTTGAAGTGCGACTGGAAGCCGACGCAGTCGATGGGGACGCCGCGCTGCTTGAAGTCCCGGACCATGGCGTACATGGCCTGGGTCTTGGCCCAGGTCCAGTTCTCGACGTTGTAGTCGTTGTAGCAGAGCTTGGCGGCCGGGTCGGCGGCGCGCGCGGTACGGAAGGCGACCTCGATCCAGTCGTTGCCGGTGCGCTGCAGGTTGGAGTCGCGCCGGGCTCCGGAGGTGCCGTCGACGAATGCCTCGTTCACCACGTCCCACTGGGCGATCTTGCCCTTGTAGTGGCCCATCACGCCGTTGATGTGGTTGATCATCGCCTGGCGCAGCGCGCTGCCACTGAGGTTCTGCATCCAGGCGGGCTGCTGGGAGTGCCAGGCCAGGGTGTGGCCGCGCACCTGCTTGCCGTTCTGCACCGCCCAGTTGTAGACCCGGTCACCGGCGGTGAAGTCGAACCGGCCCTGCTGGGGTTCGGTGGCGTCGATCTTCATCTCGTTCTCGGCCGTCACCGAGTTGAACTCACGGTTCGCGATCGTCGTGTACGTCGGGTCGCCCAGCTTGCCCGAGGCGATGGCGGTCCCGAAGTAGCGGCCGCTCTGCGCCGCCGCGCCGCCGAGCGTGCTCTCGGCGGCATGGGAGGTCAGCGGGGCCACCAGCACGGCGGCCGAACCGAGGGCGCCGACGACCAGGGCCGTACACAGGCCGCGGACTTTCCGGCGGACTGTGGTGGGAGGAATGGCGTTTAAGCGCATGGCTGAGCCTCCAGGGAGAAATCACGGAAGGGACGAGAGCGCGGCTGAATGAATCCGCGACAGCGGAACCCGCGTGCAGGGACGAAAAGACGCTCGCCACCAAGGCGTGGCGCTCCAGGGTCGGCAGCGGGCCCCGGAAGGGAGGGACGGGTGACCCCGTCCCGATTCAGTGTGGAAACCTGACCGAAGCATGTCAATGATTTCGAAAGGCTTTCGGAAATCTCTCCCTCCGGGCGCGGCCGATGCACCGGCTTACGCCCGCACAGCCGTGCACAACAGAGCACCGAAAGATTTCGAAGAGGCCTCGCAGCGAACTCGCCGTAGAGGCGCGCATTTCTCCCCGGTCCGCGACCTGGGGACGCCGAATTCCGTCCCCTCGGCCCGGCCGACCGGCCGACCGGCCGACCGTCCGGCCGGAAGGGCGCCATACCAGGGCTAGGGCTCGGTGAAGGCGAGGGTCTCCTATGGGCGGGGCGGGGCGGTGGAGAGCCGGACCTTGAGCTCGGTCGAGAGCTCCATCCGGGGGCTGACCAGCGGCTGGTTCTCCAGGAGCTGGAACAGGGTGCGGGCGGCGAGCCGACCCATCTCCTCCAGCGGCTGACGCACCGTCGTCAGCGGGGGTGACAGCCATTCGCACATCGGCAGGTCGTCGAAGCCGACCACGCTGAGGTCCTGCGGGACGCTCAGCCCGGCCTGCCGGGCGGCCTGGTAGACGCCCATCGCCTGCTGGTCGCTGCCGGCGAAGACGGCGGTCGGGGGCTCGGGAAGGGCGAGCAGTTCCCGGGCGCACTGGAACCCGCCCTCGTGCTGGAAGTCGCCGAACCGGATCAGGTCGCGGTCCACCTCGATCCCGGCCCGTTCCAGCGCGGCCCGGTACCCGTCGATGCGGGCCTGGCTGCAGAGCATCTCCTTGCGCCCGCCGATCGCGGCGATCCGGCGGTGCCCCAGCTCCAGCAGGTGCTCGGTGGCGGCGAGGCCGCCCGCCCAATTGGTCGCGCCGATGCTCGGCACACCGTTGCCCGGCAGGTCGATCGGGTCGATGACGACCAGCGCCACCCCGGCCCGTTCGACCTGGGCGCGCTGGGCCTGGGTGACCGAGGCGGTGACGAGGATGACGCCGTCGCTGTGGTGCAGGACCGGCAGTGCGGTCCAGCTGGACGGGGTGGCCTCGCCCGGCGGGACGAGCGACACGACGGTGCCGACGCTCCGCTGGGCGCACTCGGCCTCGACGCCGCGCAGGATCTCCACCGCCCACGCGCTGTCCAGACCGCCGATGATCAGGTCCACCAGGCCCGATCTGCGGGCTCTGCCCTGCCGGCCGGGCTGGACGTAGTGGTGGGATCGCAGCAGGCCCTCGATCCGTTCGCGTGTCGTGGGTGCGACATCGGAGCGGCCGTTGATCACCTTGGACACGGTCGCCTGGGAGACCCCTGCCTCCGCGGCGATGAGGGCCAGGGTCGGACGCTGCGCACTCAACTTCGCTCCTCTGCCCGGAAACCTCGGCTGACGACGGGTATCGCAAACTTTCGAAGAGTTTCCGGGCACGTAAGGTGCTTGTCAAGGCTGCGAACTACCGCTGTTCTCAAGTAAATCGGTGACGGGGCTTGACCGACAAGCCTGGCGTTCCTAGTTTGTGGCAGCACTGAATTCGAGAGCATTTCGAAACTTTTTCGGGACGCGAAACGGTTCCCCACCCCGGCGGTCCCGTACCCGTCCCCGTCCCCTTCTCGCCCCCCGAAGGAGCTCTCCTCATGCGGTTTCGCCATCCACCCCTGATCGTGAGTCTCGTACTCGCGGTCCTGTCGTCCTTACTGCTCGGAGCCACTCTCCTCGGCGCCCCGCCCGCCGCCGCGGCGACCGTCGACACCAACGCCTCGTACGTGCTGGTCAACCGCAACAGCGGCAAGGCCCTGGACGTCTACAACCTGTCGACCAGCGACGGCGCCCGCATCACCCAGTGGACCAGGAACGACCAGAACCAGCAGCAGTGGCAGTTCGTCGACTCCGGCGGCGGCTACTACCGCATCAAGTCACGCCACTCCGGGAAGGTGCTGGACGTCCACAACCTTTCCACCGCCAACGGTGGCCCGATCGTCCAGTGGACCGATCTGAACGGCACCAACCAGCAGTGGCGGCTGGCCGACAGCCCGGACGGCCACGTCAGGCTCATCGCGCGCCACAGCGGCAAGGCCCTCGAAGTGCAGGGAGCCTCCACCGCCGACGGCGCGAACATCGTCCAGTACGACGACTGGGGCGGCGCCAACCAGCAGTGGCGGCTCGTCAAGGTCGCCGGCGGCAGCCCCGGCGCGTGCGCACTCCCCTCCACGTACCGCTGGTCGTCGACGGGCGCGCTGGCGCAGCCGAAGGCGGGCTGGGCCTCGCTCAAGGACTTCACCGTCGTGCCCTACAACGGCAGGCATCTCGTCTACGCGACGACGCACGGCGCCGCCGGAACGGGCGCGGGCTGGGGTTCGATGAACTTCACCCCGTTCACCAACTGGTCGGAGATGGCCTCGGCCGGCCAGAACGCGATGTCGACCTCGACCGTCGCGCCCACGCTCTTCTACTTCGCGCCGAAGAACATCTGGGTGCTCGCCTACCAGTGGGGCAGGACCGCCTTCTCCTACCGGACGTCGAGCGACCCCACCAACCCCAACGGCTGGTCGTCGGAGCAGGAGCTCTTCTCCGGGAGCATCGCCGGCTCGGACACCGGGCCCATCGACCAGACGCTCATCGCCGACGGAACGAACATGTACCTGTTCTTCGCCGGGGACAACGGCAAGATCTACCGGGCCGCCATGCCGATCGGGAACTTCCCCGGCAGTTTCGGCGCGAGCTCGACCGTGGTCATGAGCGATACGACGAACAACCTGTTCGAAGCCCCGCAGGTCTACAAGCTCCAGGGCCAGGACCGCTACCTCATGATCGTCGAGGCGATCGGCTCGCAGGGCCGCTACTTCCGCTCGTTCACGGCCACCAGCCTGAACGGCGCGTGGACGCCCCAGGCCGCGACCGAGAGCAACCCCTTCGCCGGCAAGGCGAACAGCGGCGCCACCTGGACCAACGACATCAGCCACGGCGAACTCATCCGCACCAGCCCCGATCAGACCATGACGGTCGATCCCTGCAACCTGCGGTTCCTCTACCAGGGGCGCAGCCCCAACTCCGGCGGCGACTACGGCCTGTGGCCCTACCGGCCGGGTCTGCTGACGCTGCAGCGCTGACGGCGTGGCACCGGTCCGGCTCCGCCGTGGAGCCGGCGTGGCGGGCTCGGCGAACGGCCGAGCCCGCCTGACCGCGACTTCGAACATAGTCCGAAATATCGAACGTCCCCTGACAAGGAGCCACGACGACATGACCCTCCACAGGCGTACGGTGATGGCGGCGGGTGCCGCCGGAGTGGCGGCGGCGGCCGTGGGCACGACCCCGGCGTCCGCCTCGGGCGGCGCGGAACGGCAGGGCGGGAAGCCCACGAAGGAACTGTTCGGGACGCTGCCCGACGGCACACGCGTCCACCGTTGGACCGTGGCCGCGGGAGGCACCCGGCTGCGCGTGCTGTCGTACGGCGGCATCGTCCAGGCCCTGGACCTCCCCGACCGGCGCGGGCGGTACGCCAACGTGTCGCTGGGCTTCGACAACCTCGAAGACTACGTGGCGGCCAGCCCGTACTTCGGCGCCGTCATCGGCCGCTACGGCAACCGCATAGCGGGCGGCGCCTTCACGCTCGACGGCAGAACGCACCGGCTCCCCGTCAACGACGGCCCGAACAGCCTGCACGGCGGGGACAAGGGCTTCGACAAGCGGGTGTGGGACGTCGAGCCGTACGCGCGCGGGCGCGACACCGGCCTCACCCTGCGCTACGTCAGCGCGGACGGGGAGATGGGCTACCCCGGCACCCTGCGCGTCCGGGTCGACTACGTCCTCACGCCCCGCGGCGACTTCCGCATCGACTACGAGGCCACCACCGACAAAGCCACCGTCGTGAACCTCACCAACCACACGTACTTCAACCTCGCGGGCGAAGGCGCGGGCAGCATCCTCGACCACACCCTGAGGATCGCCGCTTCCCGCTACACGCCCGTCGACCCCACCCTCATCCCGACCGGCGAACTCGCCGGGGTCGCACACACCCCCTTCGACTTCCGCAGCGGCAAACCCATCGGCCGGGACATCCGCGACGCCCACCCGCAGATCGTCCTCGGCCGCGGCTACGACCACAATTTCGTCCTCGACAAGGGACTCACCGACGCGCCACGGCACGTCGTGACCGTCACGGAGCCCGTCCACGGCCGCGTGATGAGGATCGCGACCACCGAGCCGGGCGTGCAGTTCTACAGCGGCAACTTCCTCGACGCCACGCTGGCCGGCAGCTCCGGAAAGGTCTACCGCCAGGGTGACGGCTTCTGCCTGGAGACCCAGCACTTCCCCGACTCGCCCAACCAGCCGTCCTTCCCGTCGACGGTGCTCCGCCCGGGACAGACCTACCGCTCGACGACGGTCCACTCCTTCGCCACCCGCTGATGGGGGAGCAGCGTCGGCGCGTACGCCGTACGGGTGGATGGAGCCGGCGGCTGACGTGACCGTCGGCGTGGCGGCCGGCGGTCCTGGGCAGGCATGAGAGTCGACGTACGGACCCGTGCTGCCGAAGGACCGGAGGAGATGTCGTTGCGCGTCGCCCTGAATGTCGTCGGCGTTGCCGCGCTCCCTGCCTGCCCGGCCGCCTGCACGCACAGCCCCCCGGAGTCCCGGCCCAGGCTCCGGGTGGGCCGGTGACCGAGCGAGGGCCGGGCGCCGGAAGGGCGGAGGCGCTGGCAGGGCTGCTCGCCGAGGCGCACACGCTGCTGCCCGAAACGGTGGCGCTGCGCCGGAGCATCCACCGCTTCCCCGAGCTCGGGGCAGATCTGCCGCGCACCCAGCGCGCCGTCCTGGACGCGCTGGCGCCGCTGGGGTTGGACCTGGCCGCCGGCTCGGGTCTCACCTCGGTGACCGCCACCCTCGACGGTGCCCGGCCCGGTCCCACGGTCCTGCTGCGGGCCGACATGGACGCCCTGCCCCTGGAGGAGGAGACCGGTCTCGACTTCGCGTCCGAAGTGTCCGGGGCCATGCACGCCTGCGGACACGACACGCACACCGCCATGCTGGTCACCGCCGCCCGGCTGCTCGTGGCCCGGCGCTCGCGACTGGCCGGGCGTGTCGTTCTCATGTTCCAGCCCGCGGAGGAATCCGGCGGCGGCGCCCAGCACATGATCGACCAGGGCGTCCTGGAGACCGCGGACGGCGGCCGCGTGGACTGCGCCTTCGCCCTGCACATCACGACCCGCTTCGAAAGCGGCACGCTCCACATGCGGCCCGGCCCCACCTTCGCCGCCTCCGACCTGCTGCACATCGTCGTACGCGGCCGCGGCGGGCACGCCTCCGCCCCGCACCTGGCCCTCGACCCCGTCCCCGTGGCGTGCGAGATCGTCCAGGCGCTGCAGTCCATGGTCACCCGCACCGTCGACGTCTTCGACCCCGCCGTGGTCACCGTCGCCTCGATCCACGCCGGCACCACGACCAATGTCATCCCCGCGACCGCCGAGATCCGCGGCACCGTCCGCACCCTCTCCCCGGCCACCCGGCAGCTCGTGCACGAGGGCATCACCCGCGTCGCCCACCACGTCGCCGCCGCCCACGGGGCCGAGGCGGACGTCACGTCGGCGGACGGCTACCCGCCCGTCGTCAACGACCCCGCCCGCACCGCCGCCCTCCACGACACCGCCGTCGCCCTCCTCGGGCCCGACCGGGTCCACCATCTGGCCGCGCCGGTCATGGGAGCCGAGGACTTCTCCTACGTCCTCCAGCGGGTCCCCGGAGCCATGGCCTTCCTCGGGGCCCGCCGACCGGGCACCCCGCCCGCCGAAGCGCACGACTGCCACTCCAACCGCGTCGTCTTCGACGAGGACGCGCTGGCCACCGGAGCCGCCCTCTACGCGGCCGCGGCCCTCACGGCCGGGCTCCACCGACCGGCTGAAGCCCGACCCCGATGACCCGGCTGAAGCCCGACCCGACGCCACCGACCCGGCTCAATCCCGGCCCCACCGCGTCCACCCACCGGGCGGCCCGCGCCAGGTGGGTGGACACCGGCACCCCGTGCCGCCGTGCGGCGTCGGAGCGCCTTCGCTCGGTCGGGGGCGGGGCTCCGGCCGGCCGGAGCCCCGCCCGGGGTCAGCTGGTGGGGAAGCTGTCGGCGGTGCTGATCCGGCTCTTGATCAACGCGCCCGACTCCGTCAGCACGCCGCTGCTGCTGTAGTCGGTGCCGTTGCAGGTGCCGGGCCGCAGTGCCGCGCTGGACTCGGGCGCGTCGGAGTAGGTCCAGTTCGCGTAGCCGATCTTCAGCTGGTCGAGCAGGTCCAGCCAGGCCGTGGTGCTCGCCCGGTCCAGCGTTCCGCCGCCCGTGGCGCTGACCGTGCCGAACTCCGAGACGAACAGCGGCAGTTGCGAGGCCGCCCGGCTGACCGTGGCGCGGTAGTTGTCCTTGTGGCTCGCGGCGTAGAAGTGGAACGCGTACATGATGTTGGTGGCGTTCACCGGGTTGTTGACGATCTCGCTCTCGTTGGAGCCGTCCGAGACGCCCAGCGAGGACCAGCCGCGGGTGCCGACGATGACGACGGCGTCCGGGTCGGCGGCCCGAATCACCGGGATGACCTGCTCGGCGTAGCTCTTGATGGCCGCCCAGCTCACGCCGTTCGGCTCGTTGGCGATCTCGTAGATCACGTTCTTCTTGGCGGCGTTGCGGGCCGCGACGGACGCGAAGAACGTCTTCGCGCGGTCGAGGTTGTAGTTCGGGTCGCCCGGCGTCAGCGTGTGGAAGTCGATCATCGCGTACATGCCCCGGGCCTCGGCCATGTCGACGAGGCTGTTCACGCGGCTGGTGAAGCCGGCCGGGTCCGTCTCGTAGCCGCTCTCCTGGACGTACATGGCGATACGCAGCAGGTCCGACTTCCAGTCCTTCGCGAGCGCGTCGAGGGAGGCGGTGTTGTAGCACGTGCTGAACCACTGGATGCCGTGCGTGCTCATGCCCCGCAGCTGGATGGGGCGGTTGTACTGGTCGCACAGCTTCACGCCGCAGACGCGGAGCTGACCGTTGACGTCCACGGGGGTGCCGGTGCCGGGGCCGGGCGTCGGCTCTCCGCCTCCCGGCGGGGGCTGTTCGACGCTGCCCGTGCAGGCGACGCCGCCCAGCGTGAACGCCGTCGGCTTCGGGTTGGCGCCCGTGAAGGAGCCCACGAACCCCAGGTCGGTCGACGCGCCGGTGCCCAGCGTGCGGTTCCAGTCGACGGGGGTGGCGGTGACCGTCGCACCGGACTGCGTCCAGGTGGCGTTCCAGCCCTGGACGACCTTCTGCCCGGCGTCGGGCAGGGTGAACTTCAGTGTCCACCCGCTGACCGGCTCACCCAGGTTGGTGATCTTCACCCCGCCCTGGAAGCCTCCCTGCCACTGGCTGGTGACGGTGTAGTCGACCTTGCAGCCGACGGCGGCCGCCGCCGGCGGGTTCGCCAGGGTCATGAGTCCGAGGGCCGTCGCGCCGGTCGCGATCAAGGCCAAGAGGCGTTTCACCGTGTACCTCCTCGTACGGGTCGGAAGGAGCCGTCGGGAGCGCTCCCGTGGGCCGCCGGTGCGCCCTGGTCGGCCACGAAGGAGGCCATCCAGGTCAGGGCGGAGTTCCAGTTGATGGTGAGCTCGTTGGTCGACCAGGACTGGATGTCGTCGATGAAGCAGAACTGCCCGGTGCAGCCCCGCAGTCTGCTCTGGGCGAGCGGGTCCTGGATGCTCGAGTTCGGGCCGCCGGAGAGCGAGCCGGCGGGCGGCTTGGGCAGCTTCGGGTCGAGCTGGCGGGCGTACCAGCGGCTGTGCTGGTTCTGGGCGCTGACCTCGCCGTAGTCCGTGACGTACGAGATGTTCAGGGCGTTGCGGCCCAGGATGTAGTCCATGCTCTGGACGGCCCCGTCGCGGTACCGCGCGGCGCCCGTGATGTCGAAGGCGGTGGCCAGGACCACGGCGTTGTTGAGCATCTGGTGGGTGGATCCCCAGTCGTACGTGTGACCCTCCGGGGCGTACGGCATGCCGTAGGGGTGGGCCTTCAGGGTGGCCAGGTAGCGGTCGGCTCCCTCCCGTACGGACCGGCGGACCTCGTCACGGCCGGGCAGCCGGTTCGGGACGGTGGCCAGGTCGAGGCGGGCGGGGACGGCCGTACGCGCCCAGTCGAAGCTGATCGGCCCGAAGATGTCGGCGGTGTGGAGCGGGGAGTTCAGGACGTGGTCGCGGAACTCCCGGGCGCCCGTGGTCAGATACAGCTCGGTGGCCGCCCAGTAGAACTCGTCGCTGACGTCACGGTCGGCGTAGGTGCCGCCGCCGATGCCGTCGCTCTCGGAGGCCAGCACGTCGGGATGCGCGAGGGCCGCGGCCCACGCCTTGCGCGCGGCGGCGAGCGCGGTGGCGGCGAACCGGGGGTCGTACGCCTTGTAGAGGCGGGCCGCCTGGGCGGCGGTCGCCGCCAGGTTCAGCGTGGCCGCGGTGGTCGGCGGGTGCAGTGCGCGCTTCTGCGGGTCGTCGGCGGGCAGCAGGGGCAGGCCGGTCCACTGCTCGTCGTGGATCTTGTGGTGGACCATGCCGGCGAGCGGCTCGCCGTCCGGCACCTGCATCTTGAGCAGGAACTCCAGCTCCCAGCGGGCCTCGTCGAGGATGTCGGGGACCTTGTTGCCGCTCTCCGGGATGTTCAGCGTCCCGTCGCCCAGCTTCTCGGGGTGCCCGGTGCGGGCGAGGCGGGCGCGCTCGTAGGTGCTGAGGAGCTGCCAGACGGAGATGCCGCCGTTGACGACGTACTTGCCGTGGTCACCGGCGTCGTACCAGCCGCCGGTGACGTCGAGCGCGTAGTCGCACACGCCCACCTGGCAGGGCACGTGGCCGTCTCCCTGGTTCGGGGCGACGTCGACGTGCCCCGCCGCGCGGCCGTAACCGGGCCGCAGGTCGTCGCGGATCTCGATCCCGCTGCGCTGGGTGTAGTAGAACTTCGCGGCGTCCAGGCGGAGCTTCTCGTAGGCGGCCGTGCCGATGTCGAAGGGCCGGCTGGTCTCGCCGTCGGCGACCAGGGTGAGGCCCGACCCGGCCCCGCGGTGGCCGCCGAAGTCGATCGTGTGGACGTTCTGCCCGGAGGAGGGGTCCACCCCGCGCGGCACGGTGCGGCCGCTCGCGACGACCGCGCCGGACGCGTTCTTCAGCTGCCAGGGCAGCGGCTCGGTCGCCTCGGTGACGAGCGTGGCGTTCTTCGGGCCTCCCGGCAGGTAGGCGACCTGGTTGACCCGGACCCGGGGGCCGGTGTCGGGCTTGTACTCCTCCGGCGGCACCCCGCCGAGCAGGGACACGTCGTCGAGGCAGAAGCGCCACGGCTCGGCGGCGCCGCCGAGCTGGAAGGCGACCTGCCCCTGCGGCGTGTCGACGGGCGAGGTGAACGTGTAGGTGTACGTGTTGCCGGAGACGCTCAGCTGTGGGGTGACCTCGTGGTACGCGTCGTACGGCGCCACTTGGAGCCCCACGACGGCGCGCACGGAGTTGCCTTCGGGGGAGCCGGTCGCGCTGAAGCGGAACCGGTACGTCTCTCCCTTGACGAGCGTGAGGTCGTTCTGGCCGACGGCGGCGTCCCAGCGGTTCGCCGTGCCCCCCGGCACGTCGGCGCAGAGTCTGCCGTCGGCCGGTCCGACGGTGACGTTGCTCGTCCACCACGCGTCGGTGCCGGTGTCGAACGTGCCGTTCCTGACCTGCTCGACCTCGTCCGCCCCTGCGGGGCCGGCGGGGACCGCGGTGAGGCCCGCCGCGAGCAGGGCTGTCAGGGACAGCAAGGCGGTTCTGCGTTTGTTCACGTCTCGGCTCCTCACAGGAGACAGGGAGTGACTCACGAATGGGAGCGCTCCCATCGGGCGGGGTCATCCTTGTGGCTGGAGCGCCGGGCCGTCAACGCCCCGGACGCGACCCGTTGCGCGAGGAGGCGCGAGCAACTCCTCTTTCACGCCGGTGAAGTGGACCGCCCCGGCCGACGCCCGAGCGGAGTTCCCGCTGCCGAGAGGCGGATCCGCTCGGCCCGTCGCCTCCCGCGGCCCGGCCGCGGCGAGGTGCCGGCCGTCTGCGGAGACGTACCGGCGGCGCCCGCGGTGACGTACCTGCCGCCCGCCGAGGCGTATCGGCCGAGGACGCGACGGGCCGTAGGATCGGGGGCTCTTGGGGGTGTCACTATGCTGAGACGCGGTTCGGGCACACCGACGCTGGAGGAGGTCGCCGCCCGCGCGGGAGTGGGGCGCGGCACGGTCTCCCGAGTGATCAACAAAGCGTCAGGGGTCAGGGAGTCCACCCGTCGTGCCGTGCAGCGCGCCATCGACGAACTGGGCTACGTGCCCAACCTGGCGGCGCGTTCCCTGGCCGGGCGGCCCGCCGGCGCCGTCGCGCTGGTGATGACGAAGACGGACTGGCGCCTGTTCGGAGAGCCGTTCTTCTCGGAGGTCGTGCGAGCCGTCGGGGACGCCCTCTCCGAGGCGGGCCTCCAGCTGCTGCTCACTCTCGTCCGCACGGACGACGAGCGGCGACGGCTCGTGGAGTACGTGCGCGGAGGCCGGGTCGACGGGGTGCTGCTGATGTCGGTGCCGGCCGAGGACGCGCTGCCCGACATGCTCGCCGACGCGGGCCTGCCCACGGTGCTGCTGGGCAGGCGCTCGGGTGACGAGCGGGTGACGTACGTGGACACGGACAACGTCGGCGGCGCGCGCGCCGCGGTCCGGCATCTGGCCGGCGGAGGCCGGAAGGCCATCGCCGCGATCACCGGACCGCCCGACATGTACGTCGCCCAGTGCAGGCTGCGGGGCTACCGGGAGGCGCTGGCCGACGCCGGGCTCCCCGAGGTGCCGTCCCTGGTGGTGGAGGGTGATTTCACCGAGGCCAGTGGGCGGCGGGCGATGGCGGAGCTCATCGAACGGCACCCCGCGGTCGACGCCGTCTTCGCCGCGTCCGACAGCATGGCCGCCGGTGCGCTGACCGCCCTGCTCGCGGCGGGGCGGAGGGTGCCGGAGGACGTGGCGGTGGTCGGCTTCGACGACTTCGAACTGGCCGAGCGGACGGAGCCGCCGCTGACCACCGTCCGTCAGCCGATGGAGGAGATCGGCCGGACCATGGTGCGTCTGCTCCTCGAGGAGATGGAGCAGCCGGAGGTGGCCTGGCGTCATGTGATCCTGCGGACGCGGCTGATGGTGCGCGGATCCGCCTGAGGGTCTTCGGGGCGGCTCGTGGCCCGCCGCCCCGACTCGCGGCCTCGGCCGGTCGGGCGGCCGGATGCTCTGCCGTGGGCGGGCGTCCCGGGAGGCGCCGGAGGCAGGGCGGGCGGCCGAGATGTCGGGAGCGCTCCCACGTCCTTCCGCCGTTGCCGGCCTCTTTCCCGCCCGTGCGAGGGGAACGCGCTGCGGCGTTTGACCTGCTCCTCTGGATTCTCGCGATGCCGGACGGCTTGTCAGGGCACCGCGTCCCTCCTACAGTCCCCTCCGAAGCTGCTCGTGGGAGCGCTCCCAAAATGTGTTGAGGTCGACCCCCGAACCCGCCCCGGCCCAGCCGGCGACGGCGAGGAGGAGAGCAACAGCCCGGATCAGCCCGCCCACATAGGCACAGGAGACATCCATGGTTCGACGCAAGAAGCGACTGCTCTCGCTGGCAGCGGTCTTCGCGACCCTGCTCGGCGGAATCGGCCTGGCTCTGCTGGGTCACAGCAGCGCCCAGGCCCACGGCGTCACGATGATGCCGGGATCGCGCACCTACCTCTGTTACCTCGACGCCAAGACCAGCACCGGCGCGATGGACCCGACCAACCCGGCCTGCCGGGCCGCGCTCAACGAGAGCGGTGCCTCGTCGCTCTACAACTGGTTCGCCGTGCTCGACTCCAACGCGGGCGGACGCGGACCCGGTTACGTTCCGGACGGAAAACTGTGCAGCGCCGGTGACCGGTCGCCGTACAACTTCACCGGATACAACGCCGCCCGCGCGGACTGGCCCCGTACGCACCTGACATCCGGGAAGACGATCCAGGTCAAGCACAGCAACTGGGCCGCGCACCCGGGCTCCTTCCGGGTCTACCTCTCCAAGCCGGGATACTCGCCGACCACCGAACTGGGCTGGGACGACCTGGAGTTGATACAGACCGTCACCGACCCGCCGCAGACGGGCTCGCCCGGCACGGACGGTGGCCACTACTACTGGAACCTGAACCTGCCGTCGGGCCGCTCGGGCGACGCGGTGATGTTCATCCAGTGGGTGCGCTCGGACAGCCAGGAGAACTTCTTCTCCTGCTCGGACATCGTCTTCGACGGCGGCAACGGCGAGGTCACCGGCATCCGGGGCTCGGGCGGCACCCCCACCCCCACCCCCACCCCCACCCCCACTCCCACCCCGACCCCGACTCCCACGCCGACGCCCACTCCCACCCCGACCGATCCGCACACCGGGTGCATGGCCGTCTACAACGTCACCAACGCCTGGAACGGTGGGTTCCAGGGCTCCGTCGAGGTGATGAACCACACCACGACGGCGCGAGACGGCTGGGCCGTGCGCTGGAAGCCCGGCGCCGGCACGAGGGTCAGCAGCGTCTGGAACGGAGCCCTGACCACCGGATCCGACGGCACGCTCACCGTCGCGAACCTCGACTACAACCGGACCATCCCGCCGGACGGCAGCGTCACCTTCGGCTTCACGGCGACCTCGACCGGCAACAACTTCCCGGTCGGCTCGATCGGCTGCGTCACCCCGTAGCCGCCGAGTGAGGGAGCGCCGCTTCCCGCCGCGCGCGGGAGGCGGCGCTCCGGCCACGACGACGGCCCCCGCGTCCGCGACGGACGGCTCAGCGCCGCGGCGAAGCCGGCGGCAGTGAAACCCGAACCAGTCTCGGGGGCCCCGCGCTTCAGCGCTGCGGGCCCTCCGGGGCCACGGCGCCGCGGTCCTGAGCCGCGAGGAAGCCCCGCATGCCCGAGAGCAGGGCCTCCCGCTCCGCCGGGCCCATGGCGGCGAGCACGGTGCCCAGGGCGTGGGAGCGGCGGGCGGCCACCTCGCCGAGGACCTGCAGGCCCTGTCCGGTGAGGTTCAACCGCACTTCCCGCCGCTTGTGCGGGTGCAGCACCCGCTCCAGCAGACCGGCCGCCTCCAGGCGGTCGCACAGCCGGCTGGCGGTCGGCAGCCCTATGTCCATGCCTTCGGCCAGGGCGGTCAGATTGAGCCCCGGCTCCGATTCGAGCAGCCTCAACGCCCGTAGCTGGTGGGGCGACAGCCGCGGATTCGCCCCCTGCGCGGCCGTCGTCCAGAGGTTCGCGAGACCGTCCACCGCATCGGCGATCTCCCCCGCGAGGGCCAGGGGCTCGACGCCCGCCCCCCTCGCCGGGTCGTCACCCCCCGAGCCACTGAGCCGAGTCACGAACACATCGCTTTCCCTAAGGGCCTGCTCACCTCGATACCACCCTCATGCAAGCGCGGTACCCGAAGAGCCGTCGAGCACGCACCGCCGGCCGGGCCATCGTAGGGCTCGGGACGGGGAAGGAGTCGCTTCCGCGTCGGAAGAGAGCGGCCACGCGTCCGAGGTCTTCCGCTTCCCCTACCCGCCCTTCCGCTTCCCACGCTGCCCGTTGTCCGCCGTCGCGGTGACGGGTGCGGGCCGCGCGGGCCGCCGTGGGGTCGGACCGGGGAGCGGCCGGGCGAAGAGAGGGAGAGGCTCGGTGGTGCCGCCGAGGACGCTCGGCAGGGCGTCGTGCGACGACGAAGGCGATCGAGAACGGCGAGCCGTGATCGGGAGGAGGTGGCGAGGGGCGGCCTTCAGGCTCCCCTCGCCACCTGGGTCACGGCACGATCAGGTCGGGTACGACGGTCCGCAGGCGGTCCGCCGAGAGGACGCCGTCGCGGACGAGGACCGGCGCCTCGCCGCTGAGGTCCACGATCGACGAGGAGACGGGGCCGGCCGTGGGGCCGCCGTCGAGGTAGACGGCGACCGAGTCGCCCAGCATGCCCTGCGCCGCGTCGCAGTCCTGGGGCGAGGGACGGTCGGTGAGGTTGGCGCTGGAGACCGCCAGCGGTCCCGTCGCGGCGAGCAGGTCGAGCGTCAGCGGGTGGTCCGGCATGCGGATCGCGACCGTGCCGGCGGTCTCGCCCAGGTCCCAGGCCAGCGAGGTCCGGTGCCTGACCACCAGGGTCAGCCCGCCCGGCCAGAAGGCGTCGATCAACGCCCGGGCCGCGTCGGGCAGTTCCTCGGTCAGGCCGTGCAGGGCCTCGGGGGAGTCGACGAGCACCGGAGACGGCTTCTGCCGCCCCCGGCCCTTCGCCGCGAGCAGCCCGGCCACCGCCGCCGGGTCGAAGGCGTCCGCCCCGACCCCGTAGACGGTGTCCGTCGGCACGACCACGAGCCGGCCCTGCCGTACGGCGGCCGCCGCCTCCTTCAGTCCCTCCGTACGGGCGGACGGGTCGGAGCAGTCGAAGCGGAGCGTCACGGCGCCAGTGCCTCCTGCTGTACGTCGCCGCGGGTGGTGACGACGCGGGCGTTGCCTTCGGCGAGGGCGTAGCCGAGTCCGGCGATGGCGACCTCGCCGGCCTTGACCTGTTCGGCGAGGAGGCGGGAGCGGTCGAGGAGGTGGTCGACGGTGTGGCCGATGTGCTCGTCGATGATGTCGTTGTCGGCGGTGAGGCCGGCGGTGCGGGCGGCCAGGATGCTGGGGGTGACGCGTTCGACGACGTCGCGGACGAAGCCGCCCGCGGCGAAGCCGTCCTCGACGGCCGCGCGGGCCGCGGCGACCGCGCCGCAGGAGTCGTGGCCGAGGACGACGACCAGGCGGGCACCGAGGACGCTGGTGGCGTACTCGACGCTGCCGAGCACCTCCGGGCCGATGACGTGCCCGGCGGTGCGGACCACGAACAGGTCCCCGAGCCCCTGGTCGAAGATGATCTCGGCCGCCAGGCGCGAGTCGGAGCAGCCGAGGATCACGGCGAACGGCTCCTGGCCGGGAGCCAGCTCCGTACGACGGGCAGCGTCCTGGTTCGGGTGCTCCGGCGTGCCCGACACGAAACGCCGGTTGCCGGAGAGAAGGGCGTCCATGGCGACGGAAGGAGAGGTTCTAGGCATGCGATCAGCCTATGCCTTGGCGCCGCCGCCCCACCGCCCGGCCTGCCGATGGAGCGGGCGGCGTCTTCCGGTCAACGTCTCTAGATGAACATGAATATCGTCCGCTACTGTGTGCCCGCTCGTACCGGGTGACCTCCGGGACGGGCCTGTCGGGATTCCGCCGGACCGGGCGGACCAGGAGCGAGGGGGCAGGGCGTGGGCGAGGGCGCGACGAGAACGGCGGCAGCGCTGCCACCACCGGCAGCACCCCTCTTCGGACCGCGTGAGGAGAAGAGCGATCCGGAGCGGAAGCGCCGGGCCAGGGCGGGCGTCTTCGGCTCGGCGGCCGTCGGCACCGCGGTGGTAGCGGTGCTCGCCGGGCCGTGGCTGGAGCGGCTGCTCGGAGTGGCGGCGCTCGGGGCGTGGCGGACGCTGCTCGTCGCCATCGTGGTGCAGGGCGTGCCGTTCCTCCTGCTCGGCACCGTCGTCTCGGCGGCCATCGGCGCCTTCGTCCCCGCCCGGGTCTTCTCCAGGGCGCTGCCCCGCAACCCCGTGTTCGCCGTCCCCGTGGCCGGTGCGGCCGGCGTGGTGCTCCCCGGCTGCGAATGCGCCTCGGTGCCGGTCGCGGGAAGCCTGATGCGGCGGGGCGTCGCCCCCGCGGCGGCGCTGACGTTCCTGCTCGCCGCGCCCGCCGTCAATCCGGTGGTGCTGGTCTCCACGGCCATCGCCTTCCCCGGCAGTCCGGAGATGGTGGCCGCGCGCTTCGGCGCCTCGCTCGTCACCGCGGTCGTCATGGGCTGGCTGTGGATCCGATGGGGGCGCGAGGAGTGGCTGCGGCTGCCGACGGGGCGCGCCGGGCACGCGCCGGGCGCGAGCCGGTTCGCGGCCTTCCGGCGCGGGCTGCAGCACGACTTCCTGCACGCGGGCGGCTTCCTGGTGGTCGGCGCCATGGCCGCCGCGACCTTCAACGTCCTCGTACCGCCGTCGGTCCTCGAGGTCTTCGCGGATTCGCCGTGGCTCGGGGTTCTCGTGGCGGCGGTGCTCGCGGTGCTCCTGTCGGTGTGCTCGGAGGCGGACGCGTTCGTCGCGGCCTCCTTCACCGGCTTCTCGCCCACCGCCCGCCTCGCGTTCATGGTGGTCGGACCGATGGTCGACATGAAGCTCATCGCCCTGCAGTCGGGGGCCTTCGGGCGGGCGTTCGCGATGCGGTTCAGCGCCGCCACGTTCGTCGTGGCCGTCCTGTGCTGCGTACACGTCGGAGGCGTACTGCTGTGACCGCCCAACCCCGCACGCGCGCGTGGCGCCGCCGCCCGCTGACCGAACTCGGCCTGCCCTTCCTGCTGGTGCTCACCGGTGCCGGCCTGTTGCGCGCCACCGTGCGCAGCGACGTCTACCTCCGGTACGTGAAGGAAGGACTGTGGCCCTACCTCGTCGCCTCCGGCGTCCTGCTCGTCGCCCTCGGTCTCGCGGGACTCGGCGCCGAGGTGACGCGCCGGCTGCGCCAGCCGGTGCTGCGGCGTGACGCGTCCGGCCGCGCGTACTGGCACCACCCGGCCGACGACCACGCGGAAGCACACGACGAAGACGGGCACGGCGACGGATACGGGCATGGCGGCGCCACCCGCGTCGCCTGGCTCCTGGCCGTACCGGCCCTCACGCTCCTGTTCGTCGCGCCGCCCGCGCTCGGCTCGTACACCGCCTCCCGGGAGGGCTCGGCGGCCCGCGTCGAGCGGACCGCCTACGAGGAACTGGCGGACGCGCCGACCACCCCCATGGCGCTGGAGGAGTTCATCGGGCGTTCCCTGTACGACTCGATGAGCCTGCGCGGCCGCAAGATCCGGCTCCTCGGCTTCGTCACCGCCGGCAGGACCCCGGACACCTGGTACCTCAACCGCCTCAAGGTCGGCTGCTGCGCGGGCGACGCCCGGACGCTGCGCGTGGAGATGCACGGCGCGAAAGCACCCGCCGACGACACCTGGGTCGAGGTCACGGGCGTCTGGCGCCCCGAGGAGACCACCGCCGACGACCCCGTCCCCACCCTGGACGTCGGCGCCGTCCGGACCGTCCCCGAGCCCCGTAACCCGTACCAGGACGCACCGCCCACGGCCGGCTGAAGGTCCGAGGAGGGGAGCGACGGCGGACTGGCCGATCACGCCGGCGGCCGGCCAGGCCGCCGGCCCCGTCTCCCCGGGCGGCACGGGCAGCCCGCCGGCCGGTCGCGTTCGCCTCACAGGGGCGGCGCCACCGGGTCCCCGCTGGAGGCGCGGACGACGAGTTCCGGAGGGAGGCGGCGGGGGGCGGGCGGCTTGCCGGCGAGGTGCTGGAGCAGTTCCCGGACGGCCGCGCGCCCCAGGTCCGTCATGGGGGAGCGGACGCTGGTCAGGGGGACGGGGAGTTCCGCCGCGACGGGGATGTCGTTGAAACCGGCGAGTGCCAGGTCGGCGCCGATCCGCAGGCCGAGGTCGCGGGCCGCGCCCATGGCGCCGATCGCGGCCAGGTCGTTCACCGCGAACAGGGCCGTGGGGCGGGGTGCGGAGCCGAGGAGGCCGGTGGCGGCGCGGCGGCCTCCGGCGGTGTCGAACGCGCAGTGACGCACGGCGGCCGAGGGCAGCGGGAGCCCCGCCTCGCGGTAGCGGTCGACGAAACCGGCGGTGCGATCGGCTCCCGTACTGGCGAACGCCTCGCCCGCGATCACCCCGACCCGCCGGTGCCCCAGACCGAGGAAGTGCTCGGCCACCAGCCGCCCGCCCAGGTAGTCGTCGCACGTGACGGCCGGATGGCCGCCCTCCGCACGGCGGTTGACCAGCACGAACGGCGTGTCGTGCAGCGCGGGGCCGGACAGCGCCGCGCCGTCCAGGTGCGCGTCGCCGATGATCAGCCCGTCCACACGGCGCGCCAGCACCATCGCGATCCGCTCGCGCTGCGTGGCCGGTTCGTCATGGGTGTTGGTCACGAACGTGGAGAACCCCCGCGCGGTGGCCTCCTCCTCGATGCCCTCGTAGATCGTGGCCACCACGATCTCGGACAGGCGGGGGAACAGCACGCCGATGAGGTTGCTGCGGCGCGTCCGCAGGCTGGTGGCATGGGGGTTGGGCCGGTAGCCGAGCTCGGCGGCCAGATCCCTGACCCGTTGCGCGGTCCGCGCCGAGGCCGCGCGCTGCCGGGCGCCCGGCGATCCGTGCAGAACCCGGGAGACGGTGGAGACGTGCAGCCCGAGCCGGTCGGCGATCTCCTGCAACGTCACCGAGTCCCCCACGCCGGATTCCCCTTCCCTCGCCCACCCCCGCGGCCGTGTACGGCGGCCGTCACCCGTACGCGTGGATCATCGCAGAGCGACGGGCCGCTCCGCACCCGCCGCCCCGCCCCCGCGCCGGTCACCGCCCGGTCAGCATCTCCAGCAACTCCCCGCCCACCACCGGCCGTCCGCTCACCATCCTGCCCACGCGCTGCGCCTGGAACGTGTCCGTCCCACGGCCGCGCGCCACCAGATACACGTCGGGCGTGACCGCCAGGTGGGGAGAGGAAGCCCTGGCGTGGACGTCGGCTGCGACCCGGGCGAGCACGCCCGCGAGCTCGGCGGCCGTGGCCGGCCGCGCGGGGGCCACCAGGAGGTTGCGCATCTGCGGCAGGCACAGCAGGATCCCCTCCGGCGCGGGCGTGCCGAAGAGGGCGGGCCCCAGCCAGTCGGGAGCGATGGCGCGGGACGCCACGAACACGTCGTCCGGGTGCCACAGCTCCGCGATCACATCGCCGTCACCCGTCTCGGTACGGACGGTCCGGAGCCCTTCGAACCCGCAGACGTTCCGTCGCGCACTGCCCCACAGGCTCTCCAGCTCCGCACCGGAGAACGGGCGCGGATCGACGAAGGAGACCTCCTCGCCCCGGCGGACGGCGAGCGCCGTCTTCAGACCCGGCAGCACGTTCCGGTGGACGCGCTCCAGGGCGGGCGGGAACCGGTCGGGCGGCAGGAACACCGGATGCACCCGGTCCGCCAGGTCCTGTGCCGGAACGCTCGCCCGCGGCCCGGAGCCGGCCGGCACGGCTCGGTCCCGGGGGTCGTGGGTGGGTACGCCTCGGGCCTGGGGCTCCTGGGTGGGTACGCCTCGGGCCTGGGGCTCCTGGGTGGGTACGGCTCGGTCCCGGTGCTCCTGGGTGGGTACGGCTCGGTCATCGGGCGGCGCGGCCTGGCGGGCGGAGGACGGCGTCGTACGGCGTCGCCCCGGCCACCACCTCAGGAGACTCCTCCTCCGCTCCCGGCCCGCCGGTACGGGTGGGCCGCCGGCCGCCGTCGAGACCGCATCCCCGGCCTGGCCCGAGCCGGCCGAAGGCGGGTCCGCCCCCGGCCAGGCCCCTGGACGAGCCGCCCCCGTACGAGCCGCCCCCTGTCGGTCCGCCCCCGGCCGGGCCGCCTGCTCGGGTGCCCGCTCGGCTTCCGCCTCGGGTGCCTGCTCCGCCGCCCGACGCCGCCACACCCGCGCCTCCCGGATCCACCGGGTCACCCGCGGATGCGACTCGCCCCAGCGCTCCACCGCCGTCGCCACCACCTCGGCGTACATCCGGGCCGCCCGCGTCGCGTCCCCCGCGTCTCCGGTCCAGCCCGCCAGGCTCGCCCACGCCTCCAGCGCTTCGAGACTGTCCGGCCCGAAGCGGCCCCGCGCCCGGGGCACAAGCTCCTCGTACAGGTCCCGGGCCGCGGCCGCGTCCCCCGCGGCGCCCAGCGTGTAGGCGACGCCCTCCAGGGCCTCCAGCGTGAGCGCATGCCCCGGGCCCAGTTCCCGTGCGCAGTCCTCGTACAGCGACCGGAACAGCCCGACGGCCTCGGCGGGCGCGAACCTCCGTGTCCAGAAGGCCTGTTGGTGACGCCACTGCGCGATGCGCTCGGCCGGCGGCGCCGCCTGCGCGGAGCGGGCCGTTTCAAGGGCCCGCGCGTACTGCCGCGCCGCGGACTCCGGCCGCCCGGCGCGCCCGTACAGCTCGGCCAGCTCCACCCGCGCCTCGGCGACGGCCGCCGCCAGGGTCGGCTCCGCCGGGTCCACCGCGTCACCGACCCGCCGCAGCACGTCCTCCTGCAGCAGGATCGCCTCGCTCGTGTTGCCGGCGAGCGCGAGGACGGTGACCCGCATCCGGCGCAGACGCAACACCTCCGGAGCTCCCGGGCCCAGAGCGACCGCCGCGGACTCCACCAGCTCACCGAGCTCGAACGCGGCCTGCGCCGGATCACCCGCCTCCGCGCGCCAGCGGATCTCCTCGGCGCGCAGCACGAACGCCTCGGGGTCCTCCGGCCCGTAGAAGTCGGCAGCCTCCCGGGCGAGTTCGTCGAACGACTGCCGCAGCTTCGCCGCCGCGCTCTTCGGCACCTCCCCGGCCCAGGCCGCCGACCCCGGAACCGCCCACGGCGGCAGGGCCGAGCCGGTCAGCCCGTCGGCGCGTTCGCGGAGCCGGGCGATGCGCTCCCGCAGCCGCCGGTCGCGTGACCGGTCCAGCATCGCGCCGAGGACACGCGCGTCCGGTACGGCGTGCAGCACGGCCCGCGCGTAGGAGTCGAGTGCCGGTCGAAGCCGTCCCAGGGCGCTGCCGAACGACGCGGAGACGTCCTCGGCGCCCAGTTCCGCCACGAGCTCCGGCGGCGACGGGCGGTCCTGCGGGCGGCGGGCGAGGCAGCCGGCGACGAGCTCCCGCAGGCCGGGCGCCAGCCCGGACAGCTCGGGGACGCCCTCCACGGTCTGGACCTGCAGTTCGAGCGCGGTGCTGCCCCGCCACGGCAGCCGCCCGGTCGCCGCGTAGTACAGCAGCACGCCCAGCGAGAAGACGTCGGCGGCACCCGTCAGACGGTCGGGATCGGTGATCTGTTCCGGGGCCATGAAGCCGGGCGTGCCCCACACCTCGCCCACCGTGAGGGTCCGGCCCTCCATCCGGGCGATGCCGAAGTCGATCACGCGCGGTCCGTCGGCGCCGAGCAGCACGTTCCCCGGCTTGAGATCACGGTGGATGATCCCCGCCTCGTGGATGCCGGCCAGTGCCACGGCGATGCCGCCGCCCAGCGCCCGCACCACGGCCTCCGCGAGCGGGCCGAGGTGCCGGACGACATGGTCGACGGGCGGAGCGGGGACGAAGGCCTGGGCCAGCCACGGCACGGCGGACTCGGTCTCGGCCGCGATCACCGGCACCACGTACGGGTTGCGGACCCGGCGGGCGGCCTGCACCTCGCGGGTGAACCGGTGACGTATCCGCTCCTCGCCGAGCAGCTCGGGACGGACCGTCTTCACGGCGGCGAGCACCCCGTCGGGAGCGACGCACAGGTGCACCTCGCCCATGCCGCCCGCGCCCAACCGGTGCAGGACGCGGAACGGCCCCACCGTACGGGCGGTTTCCGCCCCTGTCGTCTCCACCGCCGCCGCCCGCGCCCATGTCGGCGGTGCCAGGTCCACCCCGCCGGCCGCTCCCGCCGCCCGCCCGGACCTGTCCGACCTGACCGGCCTGTCCGGACCCTCCGGCCGGGCCGGCCTGGCCCGCGCGGTGCGCGCCAGAAGGTGGCGCGGATCCGGGACCCGCTCCCCGCCCGCACCGTCCCGCTCGGGACCCCCGTCCAGCTCGGGACCCCCGTCCCCCGTCGGACCCATCGCCCACCCCCGTCGGCTGCCGCAACACCGGTGTGTCACACCCCGGTTGAGGGAAACCCTGGCATGCCCAAACGTTTGGCGCAATGGTTTGGGCACGCGGCACGTGGGACACCGCGGTCATGGACAGGGCTCGGTGACCGTCCGCCGCTCAGGTGGTCTCCCAGGCGGCCAGGCGGTCGCTCAGGCGGCCGTCACGTGTCTCCGGGACCCTCGGACCGGAGGAAGGCCGACGTGCAGGACGCAGATGTCGTCGCGGCGGACGTGCGGCGTGACGAGAGCCTCCAGGATGCCGTCCAGGACCCGGGCGCCGCCGGAGCACGCCGCCGCGGTACGGGACAGGCGGGCGAGGCCTTCCCCGATCTCCTCGCCCGGCTCCTCGACCAGGCCGTCCGTGTACAGCAACAGCTGGTCGCCCGGCAGCAGTTGGACGGAGGCGGAGTCGTACCGCGACGTGGGTACGGCGCCCAGGAGGACGCCGTGCGGAGCGGTGAGGAGACGGGCCTCTCCGTCACGGACGAGCAGCGGCGGGAGATGCCCGGCCTGGACCCAGGTGAACCGTGACGATTCCGGCTCGTAACGGGCCATGATCATGGTGGCGGTGCTGAAGTTCCGCTCGGCGCTGTGCAGCAGAAGCGTGTTGAGCCGGGAGAGGATCTGCGGCAGCGGCGTGCCGGTGATCGCCATGCCCTTGGCGGTGAAGCGCAGCTGGGCCATCGTGGCCACCGCGTCGAGGCCGTGCCCGGCGACGTCACCGACGACGAGCAGCGCGCTGCCGTCGGGCAGTTCGATGGCGCTGTACCAGTCCCCACCGACGTTGAGCCCCTCCTGCAGGGGCTGGTAGGCGACGTCCACGGTGAGGCCGGCCAGGCTCAGGGACTGCTGGGGGAGCGGCAGCAGGGCGTGCTGGAGGCGGGCGGCGAGATCGCGCTCGGCGTCGAGCAGGCTGCGGTGTGCCAGCGCGGCCCGCTCGTGCCGGAGCAACTGCTCCTCGGCCTGCTTGAGGGCCGTGAGGTCCTGGAAGAAGCCGTGCACCTCGACGGGGGCGCCCCGCAGGTCCACGTCCGCCTCGGCCACGATCCGGACGTGCCGCACCTGCCCCTCGGATCCGGTGACGCGGAAGGTGTGGTCGATGGGCCGACCGTCGTCCAGCAGACACCGCACGCTGTCGGCCAGCGCCGGCAGGTCCTCGTCGACGACATGGGAGGGCAGCTCCTCCAACGTCATCGGACCGAGGACCGGATCCCGGTCGAAGATCGCGTAGACCTCCTCGGACCAGGTGATGGCATTGCGCAGCAGGTCCCAGTCCGCCCACCCCATCCGGGCGAGCCGCTGCATGGCCCGCAGTCTGCGCCGGTCCCGCTCGCCGTCGTCCAGGCGGACCCAGGAGACGATCAGTCCCGCGTGGCAGGCCGCGGCCCGCACGGCGAAGCGCGACCGGCGGGACACGCCGGCGACGACCTCCTCGTAGTCGAAGGGCTCGCTCTCGTAGCGCACGCCCGTCTCCAGCGCCGACAGATAGCCCCGCCACAGCTCGCTGCCGACCACGGAGGGATACGTCTCGCGGACGCTCAGGCCCACCAGCTCCGATCCCCTCCGGGCACCGGCGTCGACCGCCTCCGGCGACGACGCCGTGATCCGGAAGTCCGTGACCTCTCCGCGCGCCCCGTACACCGGCAGCAAGAAGGTGGCCGAGCCCGGCAGTGCGTCCAGCACCTCCTGAACCGCCGGCATCGACACGGCGGGCAGGGCCGGGACGCCTCGGTCCACCCCGTTCCGCCGCGGCAGGTAACGGCTCGAGGAGAACGGGGAGGCACCCGCCTCCGTATCGAAGCCGCCCCCTCGTGACGAGGGGACGGACGGCAGCTCGCGGTCGGTCATACGACGAGCATGACACGCCCTGCCACCCTCTCCACCAGCCCCACGGAACCTCGAGGTCCACGCCCCTCCCACCCCATGGGCACCACCGGCATCGCAGCGCATCCGCCGGAGCGGTCCGCGCAGGCCTCTCCGCGCGGCGGATCGCCGCCAGATCGTCGCCCGGTGGTCGCCCGGTCGTCGCCGGGCGGTCGCGGACTCTTGGGCGGGCGGTCGCCGGGGAGCCGACGCCCCGCCCTCCCGGCCGACGCCGGCCGACGCCGACCGGCGCCGGGCACGCGCTGGGTAGCATGGCGCCCACCTGGGCAGACCTCGTACCGGACGACCGCGCCCGGCCTCCGTCCGGCTCCGGTCCCGCCTCCCGCCCCCGCCCGCGCCCCCGCTTCGACGGATCGCGACCCGCGCACGACCATCGAAAGGCAGCACGCCATGACCGAGCAGGCCACCGTCCCCGTCGTCCGCCACGTCGACGACCGGCACCGCTACGAGATCCTCGTCGACGGGGAGCGCGCCGGACTCACCGCGTACCGGGACCGCGGGGAGCAGCGTGTGTTCTTCCACACGGAGGTCGGCGACGCCTACGCCGGGCGGGGCCTCGCGTCGATCCTCGTCCAGGAGGCGCTCACCGACGTCCGCGCCGCCGGGAAGCGCATCGTGCCCGTCTGCCCGTACGTCGCGAAGTTCCTCAAGGAGCACGACGAGTTCGCCGACCTCACCGACCCGGTGACGCCCGAGGTCACGCGGTGGCTGGACGGTGAACTGGGCCGCTGACGCTCAGGTCCCTCGCCGCTCCGGCCTTACACGCGCCCGGGGGCGGGCCGTGCCCATCGGTCCGACCGCTTCATCCGGTCGAGTGTGTCCCATACCGGTGCCGCCCCGTCCTCCTCCCCCCACGCGGACGTTCGGCGAGCGCCGGCGACCCGGCCTGGCCGCCGCGCGCGGGAGGGGATCAGGACGGGGTCAGCCGGTGCTGCCCGGGACCCAGTGGTTGTGCACCCCCATCACCCGCGGCCTGTCCGGCGAGGCCGGCCAGCCCTCCTCGGTGGCGATCGGCATCATCTTCTCGGCGAACGCGTTCATGTGCTGTTCGCTCTCCCAGATGTCGAAGATCTCCAGGCCGTCGTCGGTCGGCACGCACGCGTGGGACAGGCAGCCGTCGAAGATGCCGGGGACCTGCTGCAGCCGGGCGTTGAGGGCGTCGTACTGGTCCGTGGTGATGCCGGGGACGACGGCGTGGACGAAGATCGCCATGACGGTCTCCCTCGTACTCATGAGGCGGGCAGAGCCTTCTGTGCTGCCCCGTGGCGGCAACCCGCTCTCTGCCAGCACACCACGTCCGGCCCGGTACGGCATCCGACGGCCTCGTGACGGCATCCGATGGTCTCGTACGGCATCCGATGGTCCCGGTCCCGAACGGGGAGGGCGCCCCGACCCGTACGGGACCGGGCCCCGTACAGTGGCGGCCGCCGAAGGGCACCGGACGGCCGATCGGGGAGCACCGTGGGAGAAGGCACCGTGGGAAACAGGACGAGCGTCAGCACCGTCACCATGACCGTCGGGGACGACGAGCTCGCCCCGGAGCTGACCCATGCGCCGACCCGGCGGTGGCTCGCCACCCGGGGCCTCCCCGCCCGGCACCGCCTCATGACCTTCCGGCCGCTCGCCGAGGCACGCCTGCGGACGGTGCGTCAGTACCTCCTGGACCAGGGCGCGGACGCCGACGCGCTCGCCGAGGACATCGCGTCGCACCTCCTCCTCGGCCATCTGACGGCCGAGGGCGGCGAGGCGGACCAGGTCGTGCTCGACGGTGCCACCGGCCGGGTCTCCAGCCTGTGGCTCTACGAGAAGAACCCCGACAGCGCCGAGCTCTTCCCGCTGGCCTCCTCCGTCGAGGCCCTCGCCGGTCACCTGGAGACCGTCGACGACTTCGCCGCCCTGCGCGGGGACTTCGCCGACCTGTCCGGTGCCACCGGACCGGCGGCCGTCGCGGAGGCGGAGGCCCGGCTCGCGGCCCGCTTCGCCGAGGAGGACGGCCGGCCCGTCCCGGCGTTCTGGCGGATCGCCGCACGGATCCGCCCGCTGGCCCTGATCGCGGCGCCGGGGACGGACCTGCGGCTCGACCTGCCGAGCGGGCTGCTGGAGGAGGAGTTCGGGGCGGAGGAGATCGTGCGTATCGCGCCCGCCGGCCTGCCCGCCGTGCTGGAGCACGAGCCGACCCGGCGGTTCCTCACCGAGGTCGGACTGCCGCGGGACGCGGGCATGTTCGGCCTCTGGCGCGACGAATACCTCATGCGGCCCCTCGCCGAGACCGAAGAGGCCGGGACCGGGGCCGGGGCCACGCCCGGAGGCGACGGCGACCGCGGCACCCTTCCGGCCGACGCCGGGCTGCTCGTGTGTCTCGGCAGCCTCGTGCACGACTTCGAGGTCGTGATCCACGGCCGCACGGGCGAGCTCTACCACCGCCTCTACGACGGCGCCGCGATCACCCCGCTGAACGCCGACGTGTCCACCCTGGCCTTCACCCTGTGGCTGCACCACCGCGAGGGGCGGATCGACGCGGCCGAGGACTTCACCGATGGCTTCTACCTCTACCTCGCGGGCACGATGACCGAGGTCCTCGCCTCGGTCGACCCCGTCGCCTGCGCCCCCACCACCGATCCCGACGACTACCGCTACTGGCCCGAGGTGTTCCACGACGAGGCCGGCGGCGTGCTGTGACGACGGTGGCCTGACGACCGGAGCCTGGACTGGCCGGCCCTCGGCCGCGCGGTACGACGGCGAGCGGCGCGGTCGTCAGTCGTGGGTACGAGGCGTCCGGTGCGGTCGTCGGTGGTGGGGTACGAGGCGTCCGGTGCGGTCGTCGGTGGTGGGGTACGAGGCGTCCGGTGCGGTCGTCAGTCGTGGGGCACCACGGCGACCGGCGCCCTGACGTGGTGCAGCACCGCGTGGGCCACGCTGCCGAGGTGCGCGCCCAGCGCGGACCGCCGCGTGCGCCGCCCCACCACCAGGAGCGCGGCGCCCTCGGCGGCCCGGGCGAGCTCCTGCCCCGCCGAACCGGCCACCACATGCCCGGTGGCCGCCACACCGGGGAACCGCTCCCGCCACGGTTCGAGCAGCACGTCGAGCGAGCGCCGGGCCTCCGGGGCGACCGCCTGCCGGGCGTCCGGCGCCCCCGGCGACGACAGCCGGTCGTGGAGCGACGGCCGCCGCGCGTGGACGACCCGCACCTCGCCCCCGCGCGAGGCCGCCTCGGCGAAGGCGAACGCCACGACACCGTCCATGGGATCTCGCGGATCGACCCCGACGACGACCGGGCCGGTCCCGGGCGCGGTGCGGGCCCCGGCGCGGTCGTCGCCGGTGCCGTCCATTCCGGCGTGGCCCTCCGGCCCGCGGCCCTCACCTGCGCGGCCCTCCGCCCCGCGGCCCTCTCCCGCGCGGCCCTCCGGTCGGCGGCCCCCGACCGCATGCCCCTCCGGCCCGCGGCCGTCTCCCGCGCGGCCCTCACGGCCGGGTGGCGAGCCGGGGGCCCGGACCAGGACGACGGGCCGCTCGATCCGGCCCGCGACCGTCAGGCCGACCGAGCCGAGGAGATAGCCCGCCACTCCGCCCAGTGCCCGCGAGCCGAGGACCAGCAGGTCGCCGTCCTCCTCGGTGGCCAGGACCAGGCTCGTGACGGGGTCCGAGGGCAGCAGCCGGGTGGTGACCGAGAGGCCGGGACGGCTCGCGCGCAGGCGCGCCGCCGTGCGCGCGAGCAGTTCCTCGCCCCACGAGGTGTCCGGTTCCCGCGACACGAAGGGCACGAGCACGTCCGGCGACGGTTCCAGGACGTGCACCAGGCGCACCCCGGTGCCGCGCAGCACCGCCTCGTCCGCCGCCCACTCGGCCGCGGCGTCGGCCTGCTCCGTACCGTCCAGGCCGACCACGACCCGTCCCGCTTCCGCCATGCCCCTCACCTCTCCGCCGTCCGTCGCGGCCCGGGCGTGAACTCCGCCGCCGCGTCCACCACCCCGGGCACCGCGCGGGCGAGCCGCAGCGCCAGGTCCTCCGGCACGGACGCCGGCAGGCTGCCCGTGAGTGTCACTGCGCCGTCCGTGACCCGGACGGTGAGGTCCGCGTCGTCGCCCGGGGCCATGTGGGTGACCAGCTCGTGGCGCACGTCCTCGGCGACCTCGCTGTCCGAGCGCAGACAGGCCTTCAGCAGGTCGCCCCGGCTGACGACTCCGACCGGGCAGCCGTCCTCGTCGACCACCGGCAGCCGCTTGAGCCGTCCGCGTTCCATCAGCCGGGCCGCGCCCGCGATCGTGGCACCGCGCGGCACGGTCACGGCCGGCGCCGCCATCAGCCGGCCGGCCCTCGGCCCGCCGGGGTCCTCGCCGCCGAATACGGCGTTCTCCGACACCGTGCCGACGACCCGCCCCTCGGGCGAGACCACCGGCACCGTGTGCACGCCCCAGCGCCGCATGGACCGGGCGATCTCCCGCGCCGTGGCGTCCAGCGGCACGGACACCACGACGTGACTCATGACGTCGTCGACGGTGCGTGGATGCTTCATGACGGGCCTCCGGCCGCTGCCGCGCCTCCCGGTGCCGGGCGCTGTGCCCTCACCACGAGTGTGTGCCGCCGGGCCCCTCGCGCACCAGGGCCAACAGGGTCAACAGGGTCAACAGGGCCAACGGGGTCACCAGGGCCAACGGGGTCACCAGGGCTGACAGGGGCAACGGGTCACGCCGGACCCTCGCCCTCGCCCTCGCCCCGGCCCCGGCCCCGGCCCCGGCCCCGATCCCCGTCCCCGCCCCGGCCCCTTCTCCGGGCGCGCCCGCGGCCGTGGTCGTCGGCGTAGGCCGCGAAGACCTGCCCGGGCGTCCCCTCCGTGCGCAGGAAACGCTCGTCGAGCACCACCGCCAGGTCGTCCAGGGCGGTGCGCAGCACCGACGCGGAGAGGCGCATGTCCGGATGGCGTGCCTCCGCGGCCTGGTCGGCGAGGCCCACCGCGTGGCCGAGCTGGAGCGGCAGCGAGGTGCGCTCGTCCACGTCGTAGAAGTAGTACGACTCGGGGTACTGGAGGAAGTCGACCGTGATCGTGGACAGGGCGGACGCGAGCCCGTCGAGGAGCGCCGCGCCGCCGTCGGAGTCGAGGGCCCGGGCGGTGGCCCGGCTGCGGCGCACATGGGACAGCCGCAGGGCCAGCGCCCGGCGGCGGGCCAGCGCCGGATAGACGCCGAGGATCCAGGCCACGGTCGCCGACAGCAGTACGAAGCCCACCAGCGCCTCCATGGGGGCGAGCACCCGCAGCCAGCCGGAGGTCGGCGCGATGTCCCCGAGCCCGAGCGTGGCGAGGGTGACCAGCGAGACGTAGAGCGCGTCGACCGGGCTCGCGTGCTCGGAGGGCTCCAGCTCCGAGGAGTACGAGAAGTCGTCCGGCATGTGGGGCCAGTAGATGAGCGCCCATCCCACGGACACGGTCAGCGCCCAGACGGCGAGGACGGCCACCATGCCCATGGGGCCCGCGAGACCCGTCGGCCGCCACCGCGGGCCGATGCGCGCCGAGAGCCGCCACAGGGACATCATGACCAGCCTGCTCAGACCGCCGTGCCGGGTCGGGTGCCAGAGCGTCTGGAAGAGGTCGCGCAGGACGAACAGGACCAGCAGGACGCCCGCGACCATCGGCAGCCAACTCATGGGGGCCTCCTTCCCCGTACCGCGTGGCCCTCACCTGCCGTCGCCGGTCTCGGCCCTGCGGCGCTCACTCCCTGCCGCCGGTCTCGGCCCTGCGGCGCTCACTCCCTGCCGCCGGTCTCGGCCCCGTGGCGGTCACTCCCCGCCGCCGGTCTCAGCCCCGTGGCGGTCCGTCGGGCCGGAGCCGGTCCGGCCGTGGTGTGTCCGATGCGGCCGTGCGCGCCTCGATCCGGTGCCGTACGACGGTGGTGAGGGCCGCCAGGCGCGTCGACGGCGTGGCGCGAGGGGCCACCGGCGCCTCGACGCGTCGGGCTTCCTCCGGCAGCTGGGCGGCATCCGCCTCGAAGCGCGCCCGGGCCGCGGCGAGGGTGTCCGGCGGTTCCACCCGCAGGCCCCGGCGCATCACGGTCCGCAGCAACGGTTCCGTGCCGGCGGGCGGTTCCTCGTTCGCCAGACCGATGACGTCCCGCAGTCCGGGACCGCGGAAGACCTGCTTGGGTCCCGGTGCCGTCGCCTTGGCCGCCGAGAGCTTCATGACGGGCCGTCCGTCGTACTCCACGAGCTTGTACGCGGCGTCCAGCGACGGCGCGCCGGCTGCCACCCCGACCTTCGTGCCCAGGGCGAAGACGTCGATCGGCGCCTCCTGCCGTACGAGCGCGGCGACCGCGTACTCGTCCAGGCCGCCGCTCGCCACGATCCGCACGTCCGCGAGCCCCGCCCCGTCCAGCACCGCTCGGGCGCGGCGGGCCTGCCCGGCCAGGTCGCCGCTGTCGAGCCGGATCCCGCACCCGGGACCGAGGCCGAGGTCGGCGAGGACGCGCGCGGCCGCCGCCACGCCCCGGTCGGTGTCGTACGTGTCGACGAGGAAGGTCACGGGCCCGGAGTGGGCGCGCGCGAAGGCCCGGAACGCCTGCTCCTCGGAGGCGAACGCCTCGACGTACGAGTGCGCCATCGTCCCCGCGGCGGGAATGCCGTACCGCTGGGCGGCCGCCACGTTGCTGGTGCCGGTGAAACCGACCAGCGCGCACAGGCGCGCCGCCTGGAGCCCCGCCTCCGGCCCGTGCGCGCGGCGCAGCGAGAAGTCGACGAGCGGACGCCCGCCGGCGGCCAGCACGCAGCGGGCCGCCTTGGACGCGACCGCCGTCTGGTGGCACAGCAGCGACAACAGGCACGTCTCCACCAGCTGGGCCTGCGGCAGAGGGGCGGTGACCTCCACCAGCGGCTCGCCGGCGAGGACGAGACGCCCTTCGGGAACGGCCCGGACCTCGCCGTCGAAGGTCAGCCCGCGCAGCGGCTCCACCTCCGCGACGGGCCGGCCGAGCACCCGGGCGAACGCCTCGACGTCGGAGCGGTCCACCAGGAACCGCGCGAGCCGGTCGAGCGCCGGTTCGAGCCCCGCGGCCACCAGGAACCCGCGCTCCGGAGGCAGGTCGCGCACGAAGAGGCTGAAGGTGGCCGGTGCCCGCATGTCCTCCCGCAGGTACGAGAGCGCCATGGTGACCTCGTACAGGTCGGTGGCGGTCACCTCGGACATGCTTCGAGCATGCGCGGTCGTCCCGCCTTCCGCACGACCGGGCCGTCGGCCTCGTGGTCGAGGGCGGGCCTCCACCTGGTCCCCGAGGTCGTCGCGGGCCGCTGACGCGGGCGGGGGCACCGGCGTGCCGGGCGGGCGCGGTCGGGCGAGAGTGGACGGATGGACGTCGAGGAGGTCACCACCGAGCTGTACGGGCTGCCGCCGACGGAGTTCGTCGCCGCCCGCAACGCCCAGGTGGCGCGGGCGCGCAAGGAGAAGGACGCGGACGCGGCCCGCCGCATCGCCGCCCTGCGCCGGCCGACGCTGGCGGTGTGGGCCGTGAACCTCCTCGCCCGCGACGAGCCGGAGCAGACCGGCCGGCTGCTCGCGCTCGGCGAGACCCTGAGGGAGGCCACCCGCACGCTTGACGCCGCACAGCTGCGCGAGGCGAGCGGGCAGCAGAACCGTGTCCTCGCCGCCCTGGCCCGCCGGGCCGCCGCCCTGGCCGGCGAGGCGGGGCATCCGGTGGGCGGCGCCGTCCTGGGGGAGGTCGAGCAGATCCTGCGCACCGTCCTCGCCGACGCGGACGTCGCCGAACAGTGGGCGGCGGGCCGGCTGACGGAGGCGCCGGAGCCGGTGTTCGGCTTCGGCGCGGTCATTCCCGAGGCGCCGGTCCCGCCTTCCCGCCCCGCCGCCGCACCGCCGCGTGCGGACAAGGCCAAGGACACAAAGGAAGGGAGGGGCGCCGAGAAGGAACGACAACGGCAGCGGGAACGGGAACGGCAGCGGGAAGAAAGGGAGCGGGAACGGCAGCGGCAGCGGGAGGGGGAGCGGGAACGCGAGCGGCAGCGGGAGGCGGAACGGCAGCGGGAACGGCAGCGGCGTCTGGAGCGGGCCCGCGAGCGTGCGGCGAAGGCCGAGGAGGAGGCGCACGCCCGCGAGGAAGCCGCCCGGACGGCCGAGGAGGCCGCCGAGGCCGCCGCCCAGCGGGCCGAGGAAGCCGACGCGCACGTCACCGACCTGGAACGGCGCCTCGCCGAAGCGCGCCGGTCCCGCGAGGACGCCCTCGCGTCCGCCGACACCGCCCGCCACGAGGCCGACGCCGCCCGCGACGCCGCCGATGAAGCCCGGCGTGCGGCGGACGAGGCGTCCGACGCCGTGCGGGGGCTCGCCGAGAGCACTGATCCGGCGTAGGCCGGCCCGGCAGCGCGCCCAGTCGCCCACGGTGAGCACGGCGATGCCGGCCGCCAGCGTGATCACGGTCAGGATGACGAGCGACACCGGCGGCGCCGGGACCACGCTGGTGATATCACCCGCCCGGGCGGCGGCGACGCCCCTCCCGTTCTGCCGGGCGGGCGTCCGGACGCTCCAGGTGGTGTCGGACCGCCCCGGCGGCGCGTCCGGGACGGCGGCGGCGCGGGCGGACACGCCCGCTCGGACCGCTCGCTGCCGGCGGAGCCGAACCGGAAGGCGCGGGCATGCCCTCGGCCCCTCGCCGTACCCGCCAGGTAGGCCGACGGCCGGGCGCCCGATCGCGGCCGGCCACGGCCACCGCCCGCGCCGCCGAGCCGGACATCACCTGGAGGCGTCAGCGGGCCGGTGTGATCCCCACGGCCCCGGCCCGGGCCGGCGGCTGCGGTGGAGCCGGGCCGATGACGGCGGCGACCGGACGGCAGGAGACGGCTTCCGGAGGGCCGAAGGGCGTAGCCGTCGCTGAGGACGACGGTGAGGACGACGGTGGGGTCACGGCGCTGTGGGAGGACCCGGTGCGGCGGGCGCCGCGCGGATCCCGACGCCCGTGTCCGTACCGCCGCCGCCGGAAAGCCGGTGGATCACCGGCGCGGGACCCTCGCGTGTTACTTGTCGGTACGGGATGATGGCGCCCCAACCAACCACACGGCGGGGGCTGATGCAGCGGTGACGACTTCCGAGGAACGGACCTTCGGGGAACGGACGAGGGTGCACGCCTTCCGGGACGACGCCCTGGGCGAGCACGACGCCGTCGGACTCGCGGCGGCGATCCGGCGTGGCGAGGTCGGCGCCGCCGAGGCCGCCCGGGACGCGGCCGAGCGGGTACGGGAGGTCGAGGCCCGGCTCCACGCCGTCGAGGTGTACGCGGACGCCCCGGGGCCCGCCGGCGGCGCGGGCACCGGGCCCTTCGCCGGGGTGCCGACCTTCGTCAAGGACAACACCGACCAGCGCGGCCTGCCCACCGGCCACGGCAGCGCCGCCTTCACGCCGAGGGCCGCACGCCGGGACGCGCCGTTCGTCCGGCAGTTCCTGAGCAGCGGCGTCACGGTCCTCGGCAAGACCCGGCTGCCCGAGTTCGGCTTCAGCCCGACCACGGAGTTCGAGGGCGCCGAGCCCGTCCGCAACCCGTGGCACACCGACCACTCGGCGGGCGGTTCCTCGGGCGGCAGCGCGGCGCTCGTCGCCGCCGGGGCGGTGCCCATCGCGCACGCCAACGACGGCGGCGGATCGATCCGGATCCCCGCCGCCTGCTGCGGGCTCGTCGGCCTCAAGCCGACCCGGGGCCGGGTCGTGCCGAACGCCCAGAGCCGCCAACTCCCGCTCGACATCGTCTCCGACGGCATCGTGAGCCGCACCGTACGGGACTCGGCCGCCTTCCTCGCCGCCGCCGAGACCTACCGGCGCAACCCGAAGCTGCCGCCCGTCGGCCTCGTCGAGGGGCCCTCGGGGCGGCGGCTGCGCATCGGCTTCCTCGCCGACTCGCCGAACGGCGTCCCCACCGACACCGCCACCCGGGCGGCCGTCACGGAGACCGCCGCCACGCTCGAACGGCTCGGCCACACCGTCGAGCCGGTCGAGCTGGCCCTCGACCCCCGCTTCACCCAGGACTTCCTCGTCTACTGGGGGCTGCTGTCGTTCCTGCTCGGCCTCACCGGCCGCACCCTCGGCACGGACTTCGACCGGCGCCGCATGGACGGCCTCAGCCGGGGCCTGCGCGAGACCTACCTCGAACACTGGCGCCGCACCCCGGGCGTGCTGCGCCGGCTGAAGCGCACCACCGTGGCGTACGCCGCGGCCTTCCGCGGACTGGACCTGATCCTGACCCCCGTACTCGCCCACACCACGCCCCGGATCGGCCACCTCAGCCCGACCGTGCCCTACCCGGAGCTGGTCGAACGGATCCTCGCGTACGTCGCCTTCACCCCGATCAACAACGTGGTCGGCACGCCGTCGATCTCGGTCCCGGCCACGCGCACCACCGAGGACGGGCTGCCCATCGGCGTCATGCTCTCGGCCCGGCCGGGCGACGAGCGGACCCTCCTGGAGGCCGCGTTCGCCCTGGAGGCGGAGCAGCCCTTCCGGCGCATCCAGGACGTGTGACACCGACGGCGGGGGGCCAGGCCCCGACGGGCCTGACCCCCCGCCCCGCCGGCCGAGGCCGGGTCAGCGCGCGGACGTGTGCCCGATGACGCTCTCCGAGGAGTTGCCGGAGATGGTGGTCACCGGCGCGTCTCCGCTGCCCGAGCCGTGGGCCGAGCCCTGGTCGGGGGCGAGGAGACCCATCAGCGGCAGCTGGGTGTCGGCCGCGGCGGGAGCCGCGGAGGCGAGGGCGGCGGCGCCGGCGACGGCCGCGGCGCCCAGAACACGGTGCATGATCCTGGTCATGCCCGGCCAACGACGGCACGCCCCGCGGGTCACGGCCACCGGCGCGCGCCGCCCCGTGGCGCGCTCCACGGGTCACGGCCACCGGCGCGCGCCGTCCCCGTGGCGCGCCCTGCGGGTCAGGGTCACCGGCGCGCGCTGTCCCCGTCCGCTCCGGCGGCACCCACCACACCCGGCAGCTGGACCCGGGAGCGGATCTGCAGGCGCGCGTAGATGTTCCGCAGATGGTGGTCGATGGTCCGGGGGCTCAGGACGAGCCGGTCGGCGATCTCCTGGTTGGTGGCGCCCTGGGCGGCGAGACGGGCGATCCGCTGCTGCTGCGGCGTGAGTTCCCGCAGCGCGTCGGGGCGGTCCGTCGCGCCCGCGACCTCGCCGCCGGTCGCCCGCAGCTCGGCACGGGTCCGCTCCGCCCAGCCCGTCGCCGCCGCCCGCTCGAACGTCACCAGGGCGTCGCGCAGCGGACCGCGCGCCTCGCTGGGGCGGCGATGGCGCCGCAGCCAGCAGCCGTACGCGAAGAGGGTACGGGCGCGCTCGAAGTCGTTGCCGCACTCGTCGTGCCGGCGGACCGCCTCCTCGAACCAGTACCCGGCACGCGGGCCCTCCGCGAGCAGGGCCCGGCAGCGGGCGAGCCGGGGCGGCGCCGCACGGTCGAGGCCCTGGGCCGCCCACACCGCGTACTCCTCGGTCGCCGCCCGCGCCTCCGCGTACCGGCCGGAGGCCACGGCCGCCTCCACGAAGCAGGGCACCACCAGCATCCGCAGCGCGAAATGCCCGCCCCGGGGGCCGGTGCGGACCAGCGGCATGAGCCGGGCGGCCGCCTGAGCGGCGAGCCCACGCCCGAGATCGGCCCGCGCCAGCGCCCACTCGGCGAGCGTCGCCGCCTGGACGAGCCCGTGCGGGCGGGCCGTCGCCAGGGCGCGCTCGGCGTGCTCGGCGACGCCCGGCGCGTCGTCGGTGACCGATGCCACGAGCGCCAGTACGGCGTGCTGATGGGCCGCCACGTTCGCCTGGCCCGTCCGCTCCGCCTCGCCCAGGCCCTCCCGGGCGTGCCGCGCCGCCCGGCCGTAGCGGCCGGCCCGCAGTTCGGCGTAGGCGAGGTGCTCCAGGGCATGCGGCAGCAGGGCGACCCGGTCCTCGGCCCGGGCCAGCGCGAGCGCCCGCGCGTGGAGCCGGGCCGCAGCCGTCGTCGCACCCAGCACGAGCGCGGCGGACCCGGCCCGCAGCAGCAGCCGCGGCTCGTCCTCGGCGCCGTCCACGGCGACCACCCGGGTCAGCAGGCCACGCGCCTCGTCCGGTCGTCCGCCGAGCGCCGCGCACAGCCCCTCGGCGAAGTCGCGCTCCGTGCCGAGCGCGCCCCTCGCGCCGTCGAGGGCGGCCAGACAACCGGGGGCGTCCCCCGCCGCCCAGGCGGCCTCCATCGCGAGGAACCGCGCGTCGGCCGCCTCCGCCGGCGCCCCCTCCCGCAGCAGCGTCGCCGCCTCCAGCAGTGCCTCGTACGCGTCCGTCACCGGCCCGCCCGCCAACGCCGCCGTCCCCCATACGAGATGAGCCCTGCCCCGCCCGACGGCGCTCCCCGGCTCCGGCTCCGGCGCCTCTGCGGGCGCGGCCGGGCGGGGCGCGGTTGCGGGCACGGGCCCGGCGGGGGAGCGGGGCGGGTCGGCCCGGCCGGGGCGGCGTGCCGGGGACGAGGGCGGGGGCGGGGCGAGGGCGGTGCGGGCGAGGAAGGGGTCGGCGAAGCGGAGGGTGTCGCCGGTGCGCCGGAGCAGGCCGTCCGCGATCAGGCCGTCCAGCGCGTCGGCCGGGGTGCGAGCGGCCCGCGCGGCCGCCAGGACCGTGTCCACCCGGACGGGCGAGGGCCCGCCGGGCAGGGCGGCCACCAGGGCGAGCAGACGGCGGCCGTCGGCGGGCAGGGAGCCCAGGAGCCCGCCGTACACCTCGTGGAGGACGGCCGCGTCGACCACGGGCGCCGGCGGTCGGTCCGCGCCGGAGAGCTGAGCCGGGCTCAGGCGCCGTACGGCCGCGGTGAGGACGCCCGGGTGGCCGGCCGTCTCGTGGAGCAGGAGGTCCGCGACCTCGGGCGCCACGGACACCGGACTCAGTTCGCGGAGCAGGGCCCGCGCACCGGCCGGGGTCAGGCGGCCGAGGCGGACGGTGCCGGCTTCCGGCAGCTCGGGCAGCCGGTGGTGCCGGGCGGCCGACACCAGCCAGCCCGTGCCCGGCCGGCCCGCCCGCCCGCGGTCCTGCCAGGCCGCGGCGAGGGCGGCCCGCGAGTGCGCGTCCCACAGGTGCAGGTCGTCCACACAGACCAGGACCGCCGGTCCGGGGCCGGTGCCCGACACCAGACCGGCCACGGCGGCGCCGAGCCCGCTCTCGCCCCGCGCCTGCCGCAGCGCCCGCCGTGCCGCCGAGGCCGAGGGCGCGAGGGCCGTCAACAGCGCCCGCGCCCCGCTCCACGGCACCCGGTGGCCGGGCGCCGCCACCTGGTACGCGGCTCCGGGAAAGTCACCCGCCGCCCTGGCCAGGAGCGCGGTGCGGCCCGTACCGGGGTCTCCGGTGACGAACAGGACGCCGCCGCTTCCTTCGACGGTACGGGCCGACAGGCCGGCCACGGCGGCGAGTTGGGGCGCCCGGTCGTACAGGCGGGGGCGGCCGGGGGCGGCGGCAGGCGTCGCTCCGTTCACCCCGCCCACGTTACTGGGCCGTAGGGACGGGGGGAAGGTCCCCGGGTCTGGGCGGTGGCCCAGGCCCGGGAGACGCGGTCTGTGACCCCGCACAGATCGCACACAACAAGCAGACCGCAGACCGCTCGGACCGTACGGACCGCCTGGACAGCTCGGCCCGCTCGGACTGCTCGGACTGCTCGGACCGCTCGGCCGCTGAGGCCGCTCAGGAACCGAGCGGGCAGCTGCCGCGGTACTCCTCGATCGTCAGGCTGGGGCGGGGCAGCGGGCAGAGGAACTGCTCGTAGCGGGTGTCGTCGTCGATGAACCGCTTCAGCCAGGACAGGCTGTACTTGGCGATGGTCGTGTCGGACGTGTTCGGGGTGAAGTGGGTGGCCCCGTTGAGCTCCAGGTACGCCTTGTCGAGCGAGTTCGGCAGGCTCTCGTAGAAGGGCTCGGAGTGCGTGGCGACGGGGGCGACGGTGTCGCCGTCCGCGCCGATGACGAGCGTGGGCGTGGCGATCTCCGGCCAGGTCTTGTCGGTGTTCCAGCCGGTGAGGGGCACGGCCGCCTTCAGGGACGGCCGGCTCTTCGCCGCTTCGAGCGAGCCGCCGCCGCCCATGGAGTGCCCCATCACCCCGAGCCGGCTCGCGTCGACCCGGCCGCGCACGGAGCTGCGCTGCGTCAGGTAGTCGAGCGCGGCGAGGAGTTGCCGGCCCCGGCTGTCGGGCTGGTCGAGCGTGGTGTTGGTGTCGATGGTGAACACCACGAAGCCCTGGGACGCCAGCCGCGGGCCCAGCCAGGCGATGGAGGACTGGGTCGCGGTGAAGCCGGGGGAGATCGCCACCGCGCCGAAGGTGCCGTCGCTGGTGGTCGTCGGGTAGTAGATGGTGCCGCCGCCGAAGCCGGTGACGAGGAGGGAGGAGACGCTGGTCTGGGAGACGGCGTACGGGCCGCGCGGCGCCTCGATGCTCGCCGTGGTGGGGGCCGGGCCGCGTTCGTACGGGTTCTCCGCCGCCGCGGCGGCCGTGGTGCGGGCGGCCGTGGTGTCGGCGGCCGTGGCGCCGGGCGCGAGGAGCAGGGCGAGGCAGGCGGAGACCGCGGCCGAGGCCGCGAATGCGGAAAGGTGTCGTCGCACGACGAGTCGTCCTCTCGTGTCGTGTGGCGACCGCCTCCGACAGGGCCGGTCGGCGGTCGCGCCCTGGACTGGCCCGGCCACTGTCCAGGCGCCACGCCCCGCCGGCATCGGCGAAACCACCGGCCCCGCGCGCCGCGGCCCGGGAGACCCGCACGGGACGGCCCCCTCCTGGGGCGCGGTCGTCGGGGGAGAGGGCGGGGTCGTAGTCTGCCCGCATGGCACAGGCACACGAGGACGCGTCGGCCGTGACGATGGCGGCCCTCTTCGAACCCGAGCCGGACCGCTGGGGCCTGCGCGGCGACCCCTGGGTGTGGCGGGCCCTTCGCGACCGTCTGTCCGCCACGGACGTACCGCCGTCCGCCGACACGGCGGCCGCCCTGCTGCGGGCGGCGTTCGCCGAACTCGTGGGCGTCGACCTCGACACGGACGAGTCCTCCGTCCACCGGGAGCGGTTCGCCCACGGCGGGATGTCCAGCGGCATGGTCCACCTGGACACATGGCGCGAGCGGCTGATGCCGCTGCTGGTGGAGCGGGCCAGGACCGTGTCGCCGTCCGCCTGACGGCCGGGCCCGTGTCGGCGTCCGCCTGTCCGCCGCCCTGAGCACGGTCCCTGACGGCGGGTCACCCGCCGTCGGACCCGCCGCCGGACCACGCCGGGCCGACCGCCGGACCCGCCGCCGGACCCCGCCGGGCGGACCCCCCGACCCGCCCCGCAGACCCCACCGGGCCGGTCGCCGGACCACGCCGCCGTGTTCGGCGGCGGGTCCGGCGCCTCCGCGGATCCTCCGGCGGGCCGTCAGTCGTCGAGGGCGTCCAGGACCTCGCCGAGGTCGACGAACTTGAAGCCGGTCGCGTCGCGTTCGCCGTCCTCCGGGTTCGCGTGGCCGTCCTGGACGACCAGGAGACCGTTCGGGTACCGGCTGCCCAGCGGGGCGTTGAGGGCGGCGGCCCCGTCGCATTCCTCGGAGCCGTCGAGGACGGCGTCGGCGGCCGTCACGCGGAAGCCGCCCTCGTACTCGTTGGCGTCGCCGATCTCGCGGTCGTACGCGGCGAAGGTGTCGTCGCCCTGGCTGGAGGCGAGCAGATAGCCGTCGCCGTCCGGCTCGTGGACCAGGGTCAGCCCCTCGACGTCGGCGGTCAGCCGGTCACCGCCGAAGCCGGGGTCGGCGCCCGGGGCGCACTCCTCGGTCTCCTCGTCGTAACGGCCGGGCACGCCGTACTCGCGGACCTTGTCGACCAGGACCGGGGTGCCCGTCAGGTCGGCGCGCAGGCGCCAGATGCCGACGTCCTCCTGGCCGGCGTAGAGGATGCCGTTGGCCGGGTCGACCACCATGCCCTCGACCTGCGGCAGCTCGCCCGGCTCGGCGCACGGCGACCAGGAGGTGCCGTTCGGGAGCCGGAAGGAGGAGGGCAGGTCGAGGGTGCGCACGGTGCGGTAGGTGACGGTGCCGGAGGCCGTCGGCAGGATCTCCAGGAGGGCGACGCGGGTCGTCTCGCGCCGGCTGACGAGCGCGTACGAGCGGCCGGTGGACCGGTCGGTCCAGGTGGCGAGGCCGTACGCGGTCCGCTGCTCGTTCACCTCCGCCTGGTCGGCCGAGAAGACGGGAGCGACGGCCGGATCCGTGACGTCCCTGAGCGGGCCGCCGGGGCGGTCCCGGTCGATGCGGTAGAAGCGCAGCCGGTCGTTGCCGCGGTCGCTCGTCACGGCGAGGTCGGCGCGGCCGGTGGAGAACCGCAGGCCCTGCACCAGGTCGACGTTGTTGAACCGGCCGGGGGCGTCGTCGGCGCCGGGACCGGCCGGGGCCGGGATCGACTGGACCTCGCGCGCGTCGAGGTCGTACACCCGCAGTCCGCCCTCCTTGGCGGTGGCGACGACGAGGCTGCGACCCGGGTCGGCGGCGTTGCGCCAGATCGCCGGGTCGTCGGCGTCGGCGTTGCCGCCCTCCTCGTCGTCGTACAGGGCGGCCGTCTCCGCGCGGGCCGTGACCGAGGGCAGGTCGCTCAGGTGCGCGGCCTGCGCCTGCCAGGGCGACAGCACGGCGAGCACCGAACCGACGGCCGCGGCGAGGACACCCGACCTCCGCGTACGGGACTGGGGCACGGCGGAACTCCTTCATGTCGTGAACACGTCGCGCACATGCTTCGGCCGGAGCGTGAAGAGCTCCGGCCGAAGCATGCACCGCCGGTCGAACGCGACATGAACAGCTCGCCTACGGCGTTCGAGATCTAGGACGTGCCGCCGCGCCGGCCGTTCCGCCCGGCCCGCGCGCCCTGGGCGGCACGCTGACCGCCCTGCGTACGCTGACCGGACTGTCCGCCCTGGCCACGCTGGCCGCCCTGCGTACGCTGCCCGCTCTGCCCGGCCTGCGTAGGCTGGCCGCTCTGTCCGGCCTGTGTGCGCTGCCCGTGCTGCGCGCCCTGACCGCCGCGCTCGCGGGTCTCGGTCCCGGCCGCCGTCGGGCGGCCCGCACCGGTCCTGCGGCGGCGGCTCGCCGGCGTGCCCTGACCTTCGGTACCGGCACCTGCACCTGCACCTGCGCCGGCTCCGGACGCCGCGCCGGTGCCGCGTGCGGCACCCTTCCTGCGCGAGGGGCGGGACGAGGACGCCTTCGGCTGGGCCGGCTGCGGGACCTCCAGGACGACGGGCACGCCGGAGGGCTCGCGGGCGCCCGTGATCACGGACAGCTCGGGGGCACTGGAGGTGACCCGGGTGGTGCGCGGCTGGATGCCGGCGTCCGACATCAGCCGGCTGACGTCCCGCTTCTCGTCGGGCAGCACCAGCGTCACCACGCTGCCCGAGCTGCCGGCCCGGGCCGTGCGGCCGCCCCGGTGGAGGTAGTCCTTGGGGTCGGTCGGCGGGTCGACGTTCACGACGAGGTCGAGGTCGTCGACGTGTATGCCACGGGCCGCGACGTTCGTCGCCACCAGCGCGGTGACCCGGCCGTCCCGGAACTGCTCCAGGGTCCTGGTCCGCTGCGACTGGGAACGGTCCCCGTGCAGCGCGGCCGCGCGGACGCCGGACGCCAGCAGCCGCTTGGCGAGCCGGTCCGCGGCCCGCTTGGTGTCCAGGAAGAGGATCACCCGGCCGTCACGCGCCGCGATCCGCGTGGTCACGGCCTTCTTGTCGGTCTCGTCCAGGACGTGGAGCAGATGGTGCTCCATGTCCGCGACGGCGCCCGCGTTCGGGTCCACCGAGTGCACGACCGGGTCGGTCAGGAAGCGCTGCACCAGCTTGTCGACCGTGGCGTCCAGGGTGGCCGAGAACAGCAGACGCTGCCCGTCGGCCGGCACCTGCCGCATGACCTGGGTGATCTGCGGCAGGAACCCGAGGTCGGCCATCTGGTCGGCCTCGTCGAGCACCGTGACGCGTACGTCGCCGAGCAGACAGTCGCCCCGCGCCACCAGGTCGTTGAGCCGGCCCGGCGTGGCCACGAGCACATCCGTGCCGCGCCGCAGGGTCGCGGCCTGCTTGGTCACCGAAAGGCCGCCGACCACACTGGCGAGCCGCAGATTGACGGCCGTCGCGTAGGGGGCCAGCGAGTCCGCCACCTGCTGGGCGAGTTCCCGCGTGGGCACGAGCACCAGGCCGAGCGGCGCCTTGGACTCCGCGCGCAGACCCGCCGTGCGGGCGAGCAGCGCCAGACCGAACGCGAGCGTCTTGCCCGAGCCGGTGCGCCCGCGGCCCAGCACGTCACGGCCGGCGAGCGCGTTGGGCAGGGTGGCGGCCTGGATGGGGAACGGGACGGTCACGCCCTGTGCCGCCAGGGTCTTCGTCAGCGCCGCCGGCATGTCGAGCGCGGCGAAGTCCGCGACGGGCGGAAGCGCGGGCGTCGTCGTCTCGGGAATGCGGAATTCCCTCGGCGGTGACGCGGGGCGCGAGGACGATGACGAGCGCCGGTTCGAATTCTGGGGCCTGCGGGACATCCCGATTTTAATCTGCCTTCCTGGAAGCAACACGAAAACAGGGGTCCGCACCGTCACGGTGCGGACCCCTGGCAAGCGGACACGCGTCCGAAGATCAGGCGGGGACGATGTTCTCCGCCTGCGGGCCCTTCTGGCCCTGCGTGACGTCGAAGGAGACCCGCTGGCCCTCCTGGAGCTCACGGAAGCCCTGGGTGGCGATGTTCGAGTAGTGGGCGAAGACGTCGGGGCCGCCGCCGTCCTGCTCGATGAAGCCGAAGCCCTTTTCGGCGTTGAACCACTTGACGGTTCCCTGTGCCATGACAATCTCCTCGTGGTAGGCAGAGGCCCCATCCGGAGATGCCGGAAAAACAACAATGCGCCTGCAGGAGAAACATTTCCCGTCAGGCGCACATGGGTTCATGGGTACCAAAACTGCAACTCCTGAACCCTAACACAGATCGCGGGCCCGTGTGAGGGACACCCGTCACACGGGGACGTCGGGTCTGATGTAATCGTCGCCGGACGGGTGCCCGGGGGAGCGAACCGGGAGTGAACTCGGGTGCAGGGGACACCGGTTGCCGGGAGGGGGCGGCGTTGGAAGAGCTGGCGGCGGCGGACCCGCGGCGGGTGGGGCGCTACCGGATCCTCGCGCGCCTGGGCGCGGGCGGAATGGGCCGGGTGTACCTGGGCCGTTCCACCAGCGGCCGCATGGTCGCCGTGAAGGTGGTGCGCGCCGAGCTGGCCGAGGATCCCGACTTCAGGCGCCGTTTCGCCCGCGAGGTGGACCTGGCCCGGCGGGTCACGGGCTTCTTCACCGCGGCCGTCGTCGACGCCGACCCGGAGGGTTCGCCCGCCTGGCTCGCCACCGCCTACGTGCCCGGCATGCCGCTCGACGCGGCCGTCCGCGCCCACGGCGCCTGGCCCCGGCGCTCGCTGCTCGTGCTGGGAGCCGGCCTGGTCGAGGCCCTGGAGGCCATCCACGGCGCGGGACTCGTCCACCGGGACCTCAAGCCGTCGAACGTGCTGCTCGCCGCCGACGGGCCGCGCGTGATCGACTTCGGCATCTCGATCGCCTCCGAGGCGAGCGTCCTGACCCAGACCGGCATGGTGATCGGCACCCCGGGCTTCATGTCGCCGGAGCAGATCACGGGCGCGACGGTCGGACCGGCCAGTGACGTCTTCTCCCTGGGGGCGGTCCTGGCCTTCGCGGGCACCGGATCCGCCCCCTTCGGCACGGGCTCCCCGCACTCGGTGAACTTCCGCGCCGTCTACGAGGCGCCCGCGCTCGACGGGCTGCCCGAGGGTACGGAATTCGTCGGCCGGTGCCTGGAGAAGGACCCCGGCCGGCGGCCGACCGTCCCGGAGCTCCTGGCCGAGTTCGCGCAGACGCTCGGCGAGACGGCCGGGCAGACGTACGCGGGCGGTCTGCCGAACCCGACCGCGTGGCTGCCCGAGGCGGTGGCCCTGGCCCTGACGACGCCGGCGGCCTCCGACCCCGTACCGGTGCCGGACGCGGTGGCCGCGCCGGCGCCTGATCCCGTACGGGCTCCGGCGCCGACGCCCGATCTCGTACCGGCTCCGGATTCCGGGCCCGCGCCGGATCCCCTGCCCGGGCCCGGGCAGGGGGCGGCGCCGGAGTCCGCAGCGGCGCAGGAATCCGTACCCGAGGCGGGTCGTGTACCCGAGCCCGGACCCGTACCGGAGTCGGCGCCCGCGGCCGCGTCGGCGCCTGGTCCCGCACCCGCGCCCGAGCCCGGCCCTGTACCCCCGTCCGAGCCCGTACCGGTGCCCACGCCAGGTCCCGTACCGGCGCGGGAGCCCGCAGGGGAGCCGGCGTCCGAGTCCGGTTCCGTACGGGAGTCGGTGCCCGCGCCCGAGGCGGTCGTGCCCGACCCCCGGATCTCGCTGAGCAAGCGGCCCGACCCGGCACCGGCCGCGCCGGACGCCCCGCCCGCCCCTCCCGCTCCGGCGACTTTGCCGGTCGGGCCGGCCGCCACCGCGCCGGTCCCCGTCACCCACAGGACGGCCGGGCAGGCGCCCTCGGGGCCCACGGCGCCGTCGCGGCTCCCCGGCCGGCTCCCCGGCCGGAGCCGGGTCCGCCGGCTCGTCGCCGTCGCGCTCGCCGCGGCCCTCGTCACGGGCGGTGGCATCACCGCCCTCCTCGCCTCCGACCTGGGCAAGGGCACGTCCGGTCAGCAGGCGCGGGGTGGCGGCCCGAGCGGCTCCGGCGGCGCCGCCACCGGCTTCGACGCCGCCGTGGGCAACGTCGTCAACGCGTCCGCCAAGAGGGGCGGCACGCTCCGGCTGCACAGCAGCGAGGACGCCGACTCGTGGGACCCGGCCCGCTCCTACTACGGCTGGGTCTGGAACTTCCAGCGCCTCTACACCCGCACGCTCCTGACGTACGACGCCAAGCCGGGCAAGGCCGGCCTCGCCCTCGTTCCCGATCTGGCCGCGGCCCAGCCGGAGGTCTCGCCCGACGGCAGGACGTACACCTTCCGGCTGAAGTCCGGCCTCACATTCGAGGACGGCAGCCCGATCACGTCCAAGGACGTCAAGTACGGCATCGAGCGCGGCTTCGCCATCGACGTCGTCAACGGCGGCCCCGTGTACCTCGCCGAGGTACTGGACCAGGGCCAGAACTACCAGGGGCCGTACAAGGACAGGAGCGCGACCGGCCTGAAGTCGGTGCTCACGCCGGACGACCGGACGATCGTCTTCCGGCTGGCCCGGGCGGACACCCGCTTCCCGTACCTGCTGGCCATGACGGCGGCCGCGCCCGTGCCCCGTGAGCGCGACAACGGCGACCGCTACGGCATGAAACCGGTCTCGTCCGGCCCGTACAGGTTCGCCTCGTACAAGCCGGGGCAGGCGCTCGCGCTCGTCCGCAACGAGAACTGGGACCGGGCCACCGACCCGGTGCGCAAGGCCCTGCCGGACCGGATCGAGCTGACCATCACCGGCAACGCCGAGGAGCTGGCCGGACGGCTCCTCGACGGCTCGGGCACCGTGGACCTCGACGCCCGGCAGGGCGGGCTGCCGGCGAGCGCCGTGGCCAAGGTCATGCAGGACGAGAAGCTGCGGGCCCACGCGGACGCCCCCCACAACGGCTACGTACGGTTCGTCACGCTCGTGTCGAAGACCGCTCCGTTCGACAACGCGCACTGCCGCAAGGCCGTCATGTACGCGGCCGACACCAAGGCCCTCCAGTACGCGCGAGGCGGCCCGACCGCCGGCACCCCGCAGGGCACCGTGCTGCCGCCGACCGTTCCCGGCGCCGACGCCTACGACCCCTTCGGCCTGACCGCGGGCGCACCGCGGCGCGACAAGGCGAAGGCGGAGCTGCGGGCCTGCGGCCGGCCGAACGGCTTCAGCGTCAAGTTCGCCGTGCGCAACACCAGCCCCAAGGAGGTCCAGTCCGCCGAGGCGCTGCGGCAGGCACTCGAGGCCGTCGGCATCACCGTCGAGATCGACCAGATGGACGCCGTGGAGTTCTTCGAGATGGTCGGCTCTCCCGCCGAGATCAGGAAGAAGGGTTACGGCCTGCTGGCGCTCGGCTGGAGCGCCGACTTCCCGCACGGCTCCGGCTTCCTGCAGCCCCTCGTCGACGGACGGCTCATCACACCGGCCGCCAACTCCAACTACGCGCAGATCGACGACCCCGGCATCAACGCGCTCCTGGACGAGGCGAAGGCCGAGACCGACCTCGCCGAGGCCACCGCGCTCGTCCGGCAGATCAACCACAAGGTCGCCGACGGCGCCTACTACCTGCCGGTCGTGGCCGAGAAGGTCCTCAACTACCGCAACCCGCGGCTGACCAACGCGTACGTGCACGAGGCATACGGCATGCTCGACTTCCAGGCCCTGGGTACCAGCGACGGGAAGTGACGTCCAGGGGCGGCACCGGGAACGATCCGGCCGGCGGGAAGCGGGGTGCGCCATGTCCAGCGCTGAACACCACCAGGAACAGGAGCAGGAACAGGAGCAGGAGCACGGCCAGGGCCAGGAGCAGGACCAGAACCACGACCAAGGCCAGGACCACGACGAGGGCCGGGACCAGGACCACGACGACGAACGCCCGGAGCGGGCCGCGGCCGAGGCCGGCACCCTGGACGATCTGGACGCCCGGGTGACGCGGTGCCGGGCCTGTCCGCGCCTGGTGGCGTGGCGGGAGGAGACCGCCCGGGTGAAACGGCCCGCGTTCCGGGACTGGGAGTACTGGGGGCGCCCGGTGCCCGGCTTCGGACCCGCGCACGCGGCGCTGCTCGTCACCGGCCTCGCGCCCGCCGCCCACGGCGGCAACCGCACCGGCCGCATGTTCACCGGCGACCGGGCCGGCGACCTGCTGTACGCCACCCTGTACGAGCTCGGCCTGGCCTCCCAGACGACGGCGGTGCGCCCCGGCGACGGACTCGAACTGTACGGGGTCAGGGTCACCGCGCCCGTGCACTGCGCACCGCCCGACAACCGCCCCACCCCGGCCGAACGGGACACCTGCCGGCCCTGGCTGAGCCGCGAACTGCGGCTGCTGCGGCCCAGCATGCGCGCCGTCGTGGCGCTCGGGGCCTTCGGCTGGCAGGCCACCCTGGCGGCCCTGACCGAAGCGGGGTGGGAGGTGCCCCGGCCGCGCCCGGCGTTCGGCCACGGCGCGCGCACGACGCTGGCCCCTGCGCCTGCGCCTGTGCCTGCCCCTGGCCCTGGCGCTGCGCCTGCCCCTGCGTCGGAGGAGGGACCGGGGAGCGCGGTGACGCTGTTCGGCTGCTATCACGTGAGCCAGCGCAACGTGTTCACCGGCCGCCTCACTCCGGCGATGCTGCGTGAGGTCCTCGCGGAGGCGGCGCGGACGGCCGGCCTTCCCGTGTGACCGCTGCGGTCGCTGTGCCCCCGTGACCGTTCCCGAGTGGCCCGCCGGGGTGGTTCTTCAGCCGGTCATCGTGTCGTCGATCAGGCCGTAGCCCTTCGCCTCGGCGGGGGTGAGCCAGCGGTCGTCGGCGAAGTCGCGCGCCACCTGCTCGGCATCGCGGCCGGTGTGCCGGGCGATCAGGTCCGTGATCCGGCTCCTGGTGTAGTGCAGCTCGTCGATCCTCGTGCCCTCGCTGTCGGCGGCGACGGCGTCGACGAAGGACGGCAGGTGCAGCATCATGCGGGTGTTCGGCAGGGCGTACCGCTTCCCCGGGGTTCCGGCGGCGACGAGGAACTGGGCCATCGAGGCGCAGTAGCCGAGTCCGATGGTGATGACGTCGCTCCTGATGTGCTGCATCGTGTCGTAGATCGCCATGCCGGCGGGCAGCGAACCGCCCAGCGAGTTGACGTAGAGGGTGACGGGGCGGTCTCCCTCGGCGTCCAGGAGCAGCAGCTGGGCGGTGATGCGGTCGGCGGTCTCGCCGGTGATCGGCGCGGCGATGTGGAGGATGCGGTGGCGCAGCAGCCGCTGGAGCACGGCTTCGGCCTCGGCATCGGCTCCGGTCGTGGCCCCGGCGTCGCCGCCGGGGCCGTGGTGATCGCTCGGGTCCTGGGCGGCAGAGCGCATGCCGGCCTCCGTTGAGGGGTCGTGACCGTCGTCATCCGGCATGGGTCCCCTGGACGGGCCCGGCCGTCACGCGTTGCGACCGAACGGAGCAGCGGGTGGAGTGCCCCCGCCGGACCCCGGACGCCGGACCCCGGACGCCGGACCCCGGACGCCGGACGCCGGACGCCGGACGCCGGACGCCGGACGCCGGCGTCAGACGTGAGCTGTCAGGCGTCAGGTGGCGGAGGGCGCACGGCACCGGCGTATGGCACACGGCATACAGCACGCGGCGTACGGCGGGCAGCAGCCAGTGGGCAGCAGGCAGCGGGCGCCAGGCAGCGGGCGCCAGGCGGCGGACCGGTCCTCAGGTTCGGAGCCGGGCCTCGACACGGCCCTCGACGACGCGGGTCTCGAACGCGGGCTGGGGCGCCGTGGCCGGGCCCGTCACGTTCCAGCCGTCCTCCAGACGGAAGGTGCTCCCGTGCCAGGGACAGACCAGGCAGCCGTCCACGACCTCGCCCTCCGCGAGCGGCCCGGCCATGTGGCTGCACTGCTCCGCCAGCACGCGCACCGTGCCCGTGCCCACGCGCACGGCGACCACCGGCACCTCGCCCACGTGCGCCCGTCGCGGCCGGCCCGGTGGCAGGTCCGCGAGGGCCGCGACGGGGTGCCAGCCGGACGGCACGAGCGCCGGAACCTGCTCGGCATGGTTGGCGCCCGACGCCTGCCGGTAGGCCAGGTGCCCGCCGATCGCCCCGCCGGTCATGATCGCGGTGAGGCCGCAGAAGCCCCACATCCGGCCGCGCCAGTGACGGCCGCGGCAGCGGGCGGCCAGCGAGGCGGCGTAGAAGCCCACGCCGGTGATGTTCGCCGCCGCGTGCACCAGGCCCACGCGCATCTGGGGCCGGCGCAGTTCCGCCCAGTCGGTCCAGCCGGCCACGGCCGCGGGCCCCGCACCGGCGAGCCCCGCGCCGACCAGCAGCCCCGCCGCCCGCCGCTGCCCCGGCAGCAGGTCGAGGACGGCGGCGGACAGCCACGCGCCGATGGGGAACTGCACCAGCAACGGGTGCACCGGATGGCCGAGCCAGCGCCCGTGCAGGGCGTCCCGGGCCGGTCCGAGCGGGACGCTCCGTACGGCGGAACGCACGGTGTCCACCAGACGGTCGGCCCGCGGCGACTTCTCCAGCCGGTCCATCGCCCTCAGTACGGCGCCGGGCCCGTCGTGCGAAGGCCGGGCCGCCCGCAGGGCGGATCGCAAGGTGTTCATACGGGGCGTCTCACCCCACATGCCGCGCCGAAACGGCCCCGCGTCCGGAGCGGGCAGGGAAGCCCGGACGTTCCCGCGGCGGGCCCCGAAAAACTCGGCGAAAAAAATCTCGGCGGCGATGTCGAGAATCCGCGGTCCGCTCCGTCCCCGGGTTGAGCGCGACCACAATGGGTCGCACCAGGACCGAGGAGAGACACCATGGCCAAGTACCTGCTGCTCAAGCACTACCGCGGCGCCCCGGCACCGGTCAACGACGTGCCCATGGACCAGTGGACGCCGGAGGAGATCTCCGCGCACATGCGGTACATGAGCGACTTCGCGGCACGGCTGGAGAAGACCGGCGAGTACGTCGACGGCCAGGCGCTCGCCCCGGAGGGAGCCTGGGTCCGGTACGACGGGGAGGGGCGCCCGCCGGTCACCGACGGCCCGTTCGCCGAGACCAAGGACCTCATCGCCGGCTGGATGGTGATCGACGTCGACAGCTACGAACGCGCCGTCGAGCTGGCCGGTGAACTGTCCGCCGCCCCCGGGGCGGGCGGCAAGCCGATCCACGAGTGGCTGGAGGTGCGCCCGTTCCTGGCCGCGCCGCCCACCATCACGGAGTGCCACTGACATGGACGAGGCCCTCCTGCGGAGCCTCACACCCCGTGTGCTCGCCGTCCTCGTCCGCCGCGGAGCCGACTTCGCGGCGGCCGAGGACGCCGTACAGGACGCCCTGGTCGAGGCGATCCGCGTCTGGCCGGCCGAGCCGCCGCGCGATCCGAAGGGCTGGCTGGTCACGGTGGCCTGGCGCAAGTTCCTCGACCAGGCCCGGTCGGACGCCGCCCGCCGCAGGCGGGAGGAGCTCGTCGACGAGGAACCGGCGCCCGGGCCGGTGCCGGCGGCCGACGACACGCTGCGGCTGTACTTCCTGTGCGCCCACCCGTCGCTGAGCCCGTCGTCCGCGGTCGCCCTCACCCTGCGCGCCGTCGGCGGGCTGACCACACGCCAGATCGCCCGCGCCTACCTCGTGCCCGAGGCGACCATGGCCCAGCGGATCAGCCGGGCCAAGCGCACCGTCTCCGGCGTGCGCCTCGACCGGCCCGGCGACGTCTCCACCGTGCTGCGGGTGCTGTACCTGGTCTTCAACGAGGGCTATTCCGGCGATGTCGACCTCGCCGCCGAGGCCATCCGGATCACCCGGCAGCTCGCCGCCGTGATCGACCACCCCGAGGTATCCGGGCTGCTCGCCCTGATGCTGCTCCACCACGCCCGGCGGGCCTCCCGCACCGCACCCGACGGCAGCCTCGTCCCGCTCGCCGAGCAGGACCGCACCCGCTGGGACACCGCGTCGATCGCCGAAGGCGTGGAGATCCTCCAGGCCGCGCTCGCCCGCGACCGGCTGGGGGAGTACCAGGCACAGGCGGCCGTCGCGGCGCTGCACGCCGACGCCCGCACGGCCGAGGAGACCGACTGGGTGCAGATCGTGGAGTGGTACGACGAGCTGGTGCGGCTGACCGACAGTCCGGTCGTACGGCTCAACCGGGCCGTGGCCGTCGGCGAGGCCGACGGACCGCACGCGGGCCTCGCCGCGCTCGCGGCCCTCGACGACCGGCTGCCCCGCCACACCGCGGTGGCGGCGTACCTCCACGAACGCGCGGGCGACCTCGCGACCGCGGCCCGGCTGTACGCCGAGGCGGCCCTCAAGGCCCCCGACCCCCGACCTCGCCGAACGCGATCACCTGACACGGCGCGCCGCCCGGCTCAACCAGCGGCTCGCCGACGGCGCCCCGTGAATTCGGGCCGTCTCCGTGGGCAGACGCACCGTAGGAGCCCGCGCCCCGGCACCGCAGAGCGGAGGAGCGCGAGGCGGAGCAGGCCCGGCAGAAGGCCCGGAACATGACGAGGAGGGCGGACACCATGGGGGGCTCGGTACGACGCCACTGCGACATCCACGGTCCGCACGCGGCGGCGCAGGCCCGGCAGGAGGTGCACCGCCTGACACAGGAGGCGCTGCTCGCGGGGGACCGGGTGAGCCGGGCGGAGGAGGACGACGCCATGATCGTGGTCAGCGAGCTGGTGACCAACGCCGTACGGCACGCGGGCGGCACCTGTTCGCTGGATCTGGCGCTGCGGCCGGACGGCATCGACATCGACGTCAGCGACGACAGCCCTGAGGCTCCGCGTCCCCGGGAGCCCGCCCTGCTGGGGGAGGGCGGCTACGGCTGGGGCATCGTCGCCCATCTCACCCGCGACCTGAGCGTACGGGGCGGCGCGCACGGCAAGACGATCCACGCCCACATCGACCCGCCCCGCTGACGCGGGGCCCGGCACGGCGCACACTGGAAGGGCCGGACCGGCCCTGCCGCTCCACCCTCGCAGGATGGAGGAGCCGATGCCCATGACGAACCCGGACCCGAACCGGAACCTCTGGTCCACCTCGGGCGGTGGCCTCCCCGATGTCTTCCTGTCCTCCGGCCGGCGGACCTACCGGACGCCGGACGGATGCGCGCGCGTGCAGCACGAGAGCGTCGGCTCGGCGGGGACGTGGCTGCTGTGCGCGGCCGGAGAGTTCGACAGCGACACCGTCGGCGCCCTGCGCGAAGCGCTCGCCGATGCCCAGCACGCCGGTGCGGAGCGGATCCTGCTCGATCTCTCGCGGGTCACCTTCGGCGACTCCACCTTCCTCCACGAGCTCCTCAAGGCCCACTACGGGCCGGGCCGCCTCGTCCTGGTCGGCCCGCTGACCAGCCAGGTCCGGCGGCTTTTCGAGCTCACCGGCACCCTCCGGCTGTTCCACCTCGCGCTCGACCGCGGCAGCGCGGGGCTCGCCTGACTCACCCGGTTGTCACCGTGCTGGTGCGCGCCGGCATCCCGTCGGATGCACTGGGGCCATGGACAAGCGACCGCTGTACGAGCAGAACCTCACCCGAGCCGTGTGGTGGCGCAGCCGCCACAGCCGCGAGCAGGGCCTCGGCTGCGTCGAGGTGACCCGACTGGGCGGCGGTGCCGTCGCCCTGCGGGACTCCGAGTGCCCGGAGCGCGGCGACCTGCGCTTCACGGCCGCGGAATGGGCCGCCTTCTGCGCCGGTGTGCGGGCCGGTGAATTCGACATGGACGTCCAGACGGACGCCCACATGGACGTCGCCGCTGTCACGGGAGCGTGACCGTGGCAGGGCGTGACCACGGCAGGACGTGACCACGACAGGGCGTGACCACGGCAGGACCTGACCACGGCGGGATCCGGCTCCGGAAGGCGCCTTACGGAAGGCGCCTTCCGTAAGGCGCCTCATCCGCGCGGGCGGCGGGGGCCGGCGAGCAGCAGCCCCATCAGCAGCATCGCGAGACCGAGACCGAAGTGCAGCCAGTTGTCCGCACTGTTGACCGGCACGAAGTTGGCGTCGCTGTCCAGGTCGATCAGCAGGCCGTACAGCCACAGGACCAGGTAGATCACCCCGCCGCCGACCAGGAAGGTCCGCGCCGTGGGGGCGCTGCGGGACATGGCGATGCCCGCGACGCCGAAGAGCAGGTGCACGATGTTGTGCAGTACGGACACCTGGAAGACGCCGAACAGCTCGGCGCCCGAATGGTGCTCGGCGAACTTCATCGCGTCGTAGTTCGTCGTCACGCCCGGGATAAAGCCCAGTACGCCGACCACCAGGAACACGACGCCCACCAGAAGCGCGGCCGTGCGCAGCGGCGACGCCGCCCCTGCGGCCGGGCGACTCCGAGTCATCATGGCGAATCCTCTCTCTCGGCGAGGCGCCCGGCGACTGCCCGCCCGCCCGTCGTCCATGCATGCCGGGCCCGGTCCTGCCGCCGGATGGGCTTCCGCAGACCCACGTGGGGTGACGCGCCCCTTGGCCCGGGGCGGGGCGGGTCGCGGCAACCGGTGGCCATGGCGCTTCTCGGGGCGGTGCTCCCGGACACGCCGGGGCAGGGGGCCGGCCTCGGCGGCGGGCCGGCCCGGAGCGGGCGAAGCCGACCGGGCCCGAGGTGCCGCGTCACGCCCCCCGGCTCGTCGTCTGCCGGACCGGGACGGCGACGGGGACCCCGGCCGCCTCGGTCCGTACGGGGGAGCCCGTGGCGGCACCCGTCTGTACCGGCCGGGCGGCCGCGCCGGCTCGCGCGCCGGCGGCGGCTCGGCGGGAGGCTCCGGCGGCGACGGCTGGGGCGTGTGCGGGCACACCCACTGGCGCTGAGGGCCGGGCCGCGTGCTGGGGCGCCGGGTGCCGAGGCGCCCCGGGCCGCCCGGCGGGCCGGGGCGGACGGGACGTAGGAAGCAGGAGACGCCGAAGGGGTGGGGCCTCCGAGGAAGCCCCACCCCTTCGGCGGGATGCCGGGACGTCAGGTGCCGTCGGCGGCCCCGGTCGCCTTCGTATGGCGTAGCAGTGCCGCGGCCGCCAGGGCGATCACGGCCGCGCCGCACAGGACCGCCAGGGCCTGCGCCCACGCGAACCGGGAGCCGAGACTGCTCTGGAGGACGTCGACGGTGCGCGCGCCGGCCAGGACGTGGAGTCCGATGAGGCCGACCGTCCCGGCCGCCGAGGCGGCCCAGGCGCTCGCGCTGTCGCGCACCGCGAGCCACACCCCGCACACCAGGCAGAACACGGTGACCACGACGGCCACCATGGACGCGCTGCCGGCCGAACGCAGGTCCTCCACATCCGTCGGCAGATGGATCAGACCGCAGGCGAACAGCGCGGCGGCCGCCGGCCAGCGCAGCGCCGAGCGCAGCGCGGGGGAGGGCGCGTGACTGCCCGGTCCTGACGCGAGGGCGTGGTCCAGCGGCGACCTGGCCGACTTCAGGGCGCCCCGCAGTCGCTTGGGGGTGTCCTCGACCACGGGCGCCGGAGCGCTGTCCACACGGGGCGCGCTGCTCGCGGCGGGGGCGGCCGCCGGCTGCCCCTCGGCGTCGGCGCCACCCATGGCACGCCAACTCCTTCCGTCGGCACCGATGATGTTGACGAGCTCGACGATGTCCTCGATGGGCCGGCCCACGGCGGCGGCGCGCAGGGTGGTCTCGGCCTGGTGCATGTCGTAGCCCGACTCGTTGAGCAGGACCACCAGTTGGCGCACCTCGTCGAGGGGTCGGGACACGGCGGCGGCACGGAGCGCCACGTCGGCGGGACTGGACAGCTCGCCGGTCTCCGTGAGGCGGGCGACCAGCGCCGCGACCTCCGGCACCGGCCGTTCGGTCGCGGCCGTCCACAGGAGGGTGCGGATCGCCTCCTCGCCGTTCTCGTCGGAGACCGCTGCCGAGAACGCCACCGGGGCTTCAGCCGAGGTGTGAGGAGGAACCGCCGCCGGGGCGGCCGCCGGCACCGCTGCCGGGGTTTCGTCCGGCGCTCCGGCCGGTGTTCCGGCCGGCGTTCCGGCCGAGACCGGCGCCGGGGCTTCCGGCCAGGCGTCCGCCGGAACCGCCGTCGGGGCTTCGGCCGGGTTCGGTGCCGGGGCTTCCGCCGAGGCGTCCGCCGCGACCGCTGGGGTCTCGGCCGAGACCGGCGCCGGGGCTTCGGGCCATGCGTCCGCCGGGACGGGCGCCGGGGCCTGCGGCCAGGCGTCCGCCGGGACCGCCGCCGGGACGTCCGCCGGCACCTGCGGCGACGCGCCGGCCGGGGTGTCGGCCGGTGCGCCCGTGAGGGTCGGTGGCGCGAGGGGCGGCTCGGTGTCGGGTTCCCGCTCGGGCACGGCTATGGGCTGCTGGTCGAGGACGGGCGGCGCGGTGCGATCCGGGAGACGGCCCGCGAGAGGTGGGAGGTCGGGCCCTGGGGTGGTGTCCCGGGTCCCCGCGTCGTCGTCCGCCACATTGCTTTCGAAGGGGTCGGGGGTCATGATGCGGTGCTCCATTCGTGGACACCGGTGAGGCGGTCCACCGTGTTGGATCATGACGCGCAGAGGAGCGCGTTCATCACTACTAGGGGGCAGGCGCCCGAGCTGCGCCATCCGGGACCGCCCTCGCTGGGCCGACGGAGCGAATAATCACTCTCCTGACATGGACGGGCCCCCCGGCTCCACACTCCGTCGGCGACACCACTCGGCGCCTGGGATGCCCGTCGGTGCCAGGTGGCGCCAACTGGTGGCACCACCTGGCACCGCATCATGCCGTCTGGCGCCGCTCGGTTCGTGCGGGAAGGGTGATGCCAGAGTGGCCTGCGGCTTTCACTCGACGTTTGCCCAGGTGGGAGGGGGTGCACGTGGGATCGTCCCGTGAAGTGTGCTGGGAAGGCTTGCGTGTGGCGCCATAGTGGTGCCATGATGACGTCATGGATCTCACCCCGTATGTCGACACACTCCGCCGGGAACTCGCGGTGGCCGCCGAAGCCGGCGGCGACGAAGCACGCGCGCTGGCCGAGCGGCTGACCGCTCCGCTGGAGTCGGCGGCCCGGCTGACCATGCTCAACGTGCTGTCCGCCGCGACGGACGAGATCACCCGTGAGCTCGCGCCCGGCTCGGTCGACGTACGGCTGCGCGGGCTCGACCCCGACTTCGTGGTGACGCCACCGCCCGGCGACGGCGGCGCACCCCTGGAGCCGGACGCGCCCGCCGGGCCGCCCGCGGCCTCGGCCACGGCGCTCGCCAAGGACGACGAGGGCGGCACCGCCCGCGTCAACCTGCGCCTGCCGGCCCACCTCAAGGCCCGGGCCGAGGAGGCGGCGAGCCTCGAAGGCCTGTCGGTCAACGCCTGGCTGGTACGGGCCGTGGCCGCCGCCGTCGAGGGCGGCACCCGGCCCCGTACGGCCGAGAAGCCCCGGACCATCGGACAGAGCATCGCGGGCTGGGTGCGCTAGCGGGACGCCGGCGCACCCGCCGCCGGCCCCGCTTCCCCCCTTCTACCGCGGTGCTGCACGCGCGGCTCCGCACCCGCCACGCACTCGACCCCCATCACGTCCCACCAGCGGGGACGCCCCCAAGACCCAGGAGGACGGGACAACCATGCCTTCTTTCGACACTCCCGAAGCGATCTCGATCACGGCACGCGTGGAGGCCGGCTCCATCCAGTTCGTCGCGAGCGACCGCACCGACACGGTCGTGGAGGTGCAGCCGCGCAATCCGAAGAAGGACCTGGACGTGCGGACCGCCGGCCAGACCGAGGTCTCGTACGCGAGCGGTCTTCTGACCATCAGGACGCCCAAGTCCAACCTGTTCGGCCGCACGGGCGTGGTCGACGTGACGGTCGAACTGCCCGCGGACTCGCGGATCGAGCTCACCGGCGCCTGGACCCAGGTGCTCGGCGAAGGCCCCCTCGGTGAGGTCCGGGTGAAGACCTCGTCCGGCGACGTCCGCCTCGACACCACCGGCCCGCTGCACCTGACCGCGTCGCACGGCTCGATCACCGTGGACCGGGTCGACGGCCCGGCCGAGATCACCACCAGCTCCGGCAGTCTGCGCGTCGGTCTCCTCGACGGCCCCGCCGTGATGAAGAACTCGCACGGCACCACGACCGTCGGCGCCGTGACCGGCGAGCTGCGGGTGAGCGGCGCCCACGGCGACATCGAGATCGGCCGCGCCGAGGACTCGGTCACCGCGACCACCGCCCACGGCACCCTGCGCCTCGGCGAAGTGGCCTCCGGGACCGTGCAGTTGGAGACCAGCTACGGCGCCATCGAGGTCGGCGTCCGTGAAGGCACCGCCGCCTGGCTCGACGTCAACGCGGGCACCGGACAGGTGCGCAGCCGGCTCGACGCCACCGAGGCCCCGGAGGCGACCGAGGACACCGTACGGATCCGGGCCCGCACCCGGCACGGCAACATCGACATCCGCCGCGCCACGGTCTGAACCCTCGGCCTCCGGGGCCGACAGTCCTCCCCTTCCCCCTCCCTTCCCCTCTCCCCTCCGTCTTCCTTCCGACCGCCCACCGCCCCCTGCCCCTTCACCTCCGAACGGGAGGACCCCATGCCTTCTTCTGTCATGCCCATGACCAATCCGACGCCCGGTCGACCGTCACCGGTGGCCGTCTCCGCCGTCGGCCTGCGCAAGTCCTACGGCGACAAGACCGTCCTCGCCGGCGTCGACCTGCGGATCCCGGCCGGGACCGTGTTCGCGCTGCTCGGCCCGAACGGCGCCGGCAAGACCACCGCCGTGAAGATCCTCTCCACCCTCATCGCCGCCGACGGCGGCCACGCCCAGGTGGCCGGCCACGACCTCGCCGACGACCCGCAGGCGGTGCGGGCCGCGATCGGCGTCACCGGGCAGTTCTCCGCCGTCGACGGCCTCATCACCGGCGAGGAGAACATGCTCCTCATGGCCGACCTGCACCACCTGCCCAAGCGTGAGGGGCGGCGGGTCGCCGCCGAACTGCTCGAACGCTTCCACCTCACCGAGGCGGCGAAGAAGCCCGCCTCCACCTACTCGGGCGGCATGAAGCGCCGGCTCGACATCGCCATGACGCTGGTCGGCGATCCGCGGATCATCTTCCTCGACGAACCGACCACCGGCCTCGATCCACGCTCCCGCCACACCATGTGGGGCGTCATCCGCGAACTGGTCGCCGACGGCGTGACGGTCTTCCTCACCACCCAGTACCTGGAGGAGGCCGACCAGCTCGCCGACCGCATCGCGGTGCTGAACGACGGCCGGATCGCCGCCGAGGGCACCGCCGACGAGCTCAAGCGACTCGTCCCGGGCGGCCACGTCCGGCTCCGCTTCGCCGACCCGGGCGCCTACCGTTCCGCCGCCTCCGCGCTGGGCGAGGCCACGCGCGACGACGAGGCACTGGCGCTGCAGATCCCCAGCGACGGCAGCCAGCGCGAACTGCGCGCGATCCTCGACTGGCTGGACTCCGCCGGCGTCGAGGCCGACGAACTCACCGTCCACACCCCCGACCTCGACGACGTCTTCTTCGCCCTCACCGGCGCCCAGCAGCCCGGCCGACCGCACCGGCCTGGCCGGTCCGACTCCGGCCCCTCCGACCACTCCGACCAGCCGAAGGAGACCGTGCGATGAGCTCCCTGTCCCTCGCCGTGCGCGACTCGTCCACCATGCTCCGCCGCAACCTCCTGCACGCCCGGCGCTACCCCTCCCTCACCCTGAACCTGCTGCTCACCCCGATCGCGCTCCTGCTGCTGTTCGTCTACATCTTCGGCGACGTGATGAGCGCGGGCATCGGCGGCGGCGGTGCCGACCGTTCCGCGTACATCGCCTATCTCGTACCGGGCCTCCTGCTGATGACCATCAGCAGCACGACCATCGGTACCGCGGTCTCCGTCTCCAACGACATGACCGAGGGCATCATCGCCCGCTTCCGCACCATGGCGATCCACCGCGGCTCCGTGCTCATCGGACACGTCATCGGCAGCGTGCTCCAGTCGATCATCAGCGTGGTCCTCGTCGGAGCCGTCGCCGTCGGCATCGGCTTCCGCTCCACGGACGCCACCGTCCTGGAGTGGATCGCGGCCTTCGGGCTCCTCACCGCGTTCGCCCTGGCCCTCACCTGGATCGCGGTCGGCATGGGCATGATCAGCCCCAGCGCCGAGGCCGCCAGCAACAACGCCCTGCCGCTGATCTTCCTCCCGCTCATCTCCAGCACCTTCGTGCCCGTCGACGCGATGCCGGGCTGGTTCCGGCCGATCGCCGAGTACCAGCCCTTCACTCCCGCCATCGAGACCCTGCGCGGACTCCTGCTCGGCACCGGGATCGGGCACAACGGATGGCTCGCGGCCGGCTGGTGCCTGGGCCTGGCCGTGCTCGGCTACTTCTGGTCGAAGGCGGTCTTCGACCGCGAGCCGAAGTAGCCGCCGACGGCCGCCAGGGCGGCGTACCCCGACCCCGCGTCGGCGTACGCCGCCCCACCCGCGTTCACCGCCGACCGGATCGAGCTCGGGTCGGACGGGGCTGGGATCGGACGAGGCTCGGGTCGGATGAGGCTCGGGGCGGATCGAGCTCGGGTCGGACGGGGCTGGGATCGGACGAGGCTCGGGGCGGATCGAGCTCGGGTCAGACCGCGCTCGGGACGGAGCGCGCCGCCGCCAGCCGGGCCATCGCCTGAAGCCGTACGCAATAGGCGGCGCAGTATTCCTCGTCGATCAGCGGCACGACCTTCCCCAGGTCGGCCACGCACGCCCACAGGGCCGCGACGCCGTCGTCGTCGAGTCCGCCGTCCAGCTCCCGGCGGACGAGCGCGGCGACATCGGCGTCGAGGAGCACCAGCTCCACGCCCTCGATGTCCACGCCGCGGAAGCCCGGGGGAAACGGCGCGCTCCGGTGCTCCTCCCACAGCTCCGCGAGCCGGTCCCCGGCGGCCGCCACCGCGCCCGCGCCGGCAACCGGCCGTTCGGCCGTCGTCGGCGGACCGAGGAGCAGTGAGACGGCGTCGAAGACCGCGCGCACCATGGCGGCCGCGCGGACCGGGCCGAGGGCGGCACTCGACACGGCCCCCTGCCCAAGCCGTTCGCGCAGCAGCCGGCAGCGGTCGAGTTCGGCGGCCAGCTCGGGACCGACGCGCCCGGGGCCGACGCGCCCGGCCGGACACCCGGCCAGGACCTGGTCCAGGGCGACCAGGGCATGCGTCACGGCGACCGTCGCGAACTCGTAGCGGTAGTAGGCGTGCCGCAGCAGCTCACGCGAGGTCGCCAGCGCGCTCACGACCGGCATCGGTGCGCCGGCCGGCGGTATCAGGTTGGCGACGAGGGCGTGCATGCCGGCGAAGTCGGGAGCGACGTCCCGTACCCGCGGGTCCGGCGGCGGCGGGGACGGCGGGGCGGGGCGTGGACCGGGCGGCGGCGGCAGGGAGTTCACCTGCGCATTCTCGCCGTCGGCGGGCCGTCGATGCCATCGGATCGCGGCGGGGTGCGTGCCTCCGGCCGGTCCCGGGTCCCCGCGCGTCGCCGGACGCTACCCCCGTACGGAGGCGTGTGCCGCCGGAGCGGGAGCGACCGCCGGGGTTACGGTCGGCGGCATGGATGGTGATCGCCGGAGCGGCTGGCCGCGGTGTCTGCTCGCGGGAGCGGTGTTCGTCGTGTGCATGGCCGGCACCACGCTGCCGACGCCCCTCTATCCGCTCTACCAGGAGAAGTTCGGCTTCTCCGAGCTGACGGTGACGGTCGTGTACGCGGTGTACGCGTTCGGGGTCATCGCCGTCCTGCTCCTCGCCGGCAACGCCTCGGACACCGTCGGCCGGCGGCCCGCGCTGCTGTGGGGCCTCGGCTTCGCGGCGGCGAGCGCCGGCTGCTTCCTCGCCGCCGACGCCATCGGCTGGCTCTACGCGGGCCGGCTGCTGTCGGGGCTCTCGGCGGGTCTGTTCACCGGGGCGGCCACCGCGTACGTCATGGAGCTCGCCCCGCCGGGCGGCGGGCGCCGGGCGACGTTCGTGGCGACGGCCGCCAACATGGGCGGCCTCGGCTGCGGGCCCCTGCTGGCGGGCCTGCTCGCCGAGTACGCCCCCGGACCGCTGCTCCTGCCCTTCGTGGTCCACCTGGTGCTGGTGGCGGCCTCGGTCCTCGTGCTCCTGCGCCTCCCGGAGACGGTGACGGACCGTCGGCCCGCGAGCGCCGTACGCCCCCGGCGCCCCGCGCTTCCTCCACGGGCGAGGGCCGTGTTCGTACCGGCGGCGATCGCGTTGTTCGTGGGCTTCGCCCTGTTCGGCGTGTTCACCTCGGTCAGCCCCGCCTTCCTGGCGCGCTTCCTCCACGTCGACAACCACGCCGTCAGCGGCCTGGTGGTGGCCCTGGCCTTCTTCGCCTCGACGGCCGGTCAACTGGCCGTCGACCGCGTCGGGGTGACGCGCTCCCTGCCTCTCGGCTGTGCCGTCCTCTTCGCCGGGCTGCTCCTCCTGGCGGCCGCTCTCCACACCGACCTCCTCGCCCTCGTCGTCCTGTCCGCGCTCGTCGGTGGCGTCGGACAGGGCCTCGCCTTCCGCGCCTCCCTCGCCGGCGTCGCCGCGGCCGCCCCGGCGGACCGGCGGGCAGCGGTCATCTCGACCCTCTTCGTGGTCGCGTACACGGGCATCTCGATCCCGGTGATCGGCGTGGGCCTCCTGGCCGACCCCCTCGGCCTCGAAGGCGCGGGCCAGGTCTTCATCGCCTGCATGCTCCTCCTCGTCGCGGCGGCCGCCGTCTACCTCCTGCGGCGACCGGTGCCGGCGCGCCGCGCCTGAACGGTCCCCCGGACAGGCACACGCACCACCGGATTCTTACCTACGGGTGAAATCGGGAGACACGGCGGCGAGCCAGGGGAGGGGGCTTGCGCGGAGCAGGACTAATCCTTTCTTCACGGCCTGTCGGCGAACGGACGGGACTGGCCTGACCTGCGGTTTTCCAAGCGGGTGACGGTCGGCCGGGTGGACGCCGCCGCCTTCAGGGAGGGGCGGGGCGGTGCCGAAGGCACGAGTGGCCCTCGGCCCGGACCCCGGCGGACCACCGGACCTGCCGGACCACCGGACCCGCCGGACCCACCGCACTGCCGGACCACCGCACTGCCGGACCCACCGAACCTGCCGGACCCACCGGACCTGCCGGACCTGCCGGACCTGTAAGACCCCCCGACCGCCGGTCCGGTTCGCGGGGTTCGCGCCCGGTTCGCCAGGTCACCGGTTTCGCCGGTCCGTCGTTCCGAGCGGCCGACCGTCCGCACCGACACCGACTCACCCTGGAGCAGTCCCATGCGCAAGCTCGCCCGCTGTGCCGCGACCGTCATCGCGATGGCCGCCGTCTCCCTTTCGGCCGCACCCGGCGTGGCCGTCCCCCGGGAACGGCCGCCGATCCCGGTCACCGCGGCCTCCGGCGTACCGATCCCGAACAGCTACATCGTGACCCTGAAGGCGGGCACGGACGCGGCCGCGTTCGTGTCGAAGGTCCCGCTGCTCCGCAAGGCCGCCTTCACGTACGGCAGCGTGTTCTCCGGCTTCTCGGCGACGCTGACCGAGGCGCAGCTCGACTTCGTGCGCCGTTCCCCGCTGGCGACCGGTGTGGAGCAGAACGCGCAGGCCACGCTGTACGAGGAGGGCGGCCGGGCGCTCGTCCCGACCGAGCTCTGGGGGCTCGACCGGATCGACCAGCGACAGCTGCCGCTCGACCAGCGGTTCACCACCTCCGGCAACGGCGCCGGCGTGCGGGCCTATGTCCTCGACACCGGCATCGACTACCGGCACCAGGAGTTCGGCGGGCGCGCGGCCTTCGGCTTCGACGCCATGGGCGACGGCCGCAGGGGCGCGGACTGCCAGGGGCACGGTACGCACGTGGCCGGCACGGTCGGCGGGCGCACGTACGGCGTCGCCCGCAAGGCGTCCCTGGTCAGCGTGCGCGTGCTGGGCTGCGACGGCAAGGGCGACTGGGCCGGCATCATCGCCGGCATCGACTGGGTCGCGAAGAACGCCGTGAGGCCGGCCGTCGCCAACATCTCCCTCGGCGGCGAACGGTCGGAGGCCGTCAACGCGGCCACCGACGCCCTGTACGCGACGGGTGTGCTGCCGGTCGTCGCGGCCGGCAACAGCGCCGTGGACGCCTGCGACGTCTCACCGGCGAGCGCCACCGGCGCGCTCACCGTGGGCGCCACCAACGCGGACGACGAGGAGACCCACTTCTCCAACTGGGGCCGCTGCCTGTCGGTCTACGCCCCCGGCCAGAACATCCTCTCGGCCAAACTGGGCGGCGGCAGCGTCGCGCACGACGGCACCTCGATGGCCGCGCCGCACGTCACGGGCGTCGCCTCCCTCTTCCTCGCGGCCAACCCGAAGGCGTCCAGCGCCGACGTCGCCGCCTGGATCCGCGACGGCTCCACCAAGGACGTCGTCACGTCCATCGGCCCGTCCTCCCCGAACCGGCTGCTCTTCACCAACAAGGCCTGACGGCCGGGCACGGGCCCTGCTCGCTCCTCCCGGTGGGACCGGTCAGCCGGAGGTGTCGGGGGTGGTGTCGGACGTGGTGTCGGGGGTGTCGGCGATGTCGGAGGTGAAGAGGTCGCCGGGCACGTCGTCGAGCACGAAGCCGTTGTCGAGGCGGACCCGCACCGTCACGCGGGGCGCCCGCTCCCGGAAGGCGCGCCACTCCGCCTCCAGCGACGCGACCTCCTCCTCCAGCCGCCCCCGGCTGCCCGGAGGCATCTGGGGGCCGTAGTCGTCGAGCAGCGACTTCAGCCGGACGTACTCGCGCACCTCCGGGGGCTGCTCCGGCTCCCTGACGCGCTCCACGAGGCCCCGGACGCCCGCGGCCAGCGCCAGCGAGCCGGCGACGGCCTCCTTCTCCGCGGGGGACCCTTCGGCGAGGGTGACCGACCCGGCCAGCACGAGGTCGGTCACCAGCCTCACCCGCCCGCCCACGGTGAGCGTCATCGGCGCTGCCCTTCCTCAGGTCGGTCTTCCGGTTCGGTCTCCCGGTCGGTCCCGGTCGGTCGGTACCAGGTCGCCAGGCAGCCTACGCCGAACCCCCGCGGGATATGCCAGACACAACTCAAAGATGGCCGGAAACGGTCTTCGAGACCGTGCGCGCGCGCCGGAGCAAGTGTTTCCCGCATGCGGCGGGGGTCACTTGACACTCGTTCGAAACATGAACTAGAACCTCCTAGGCTCGATCTTCGGTGCCGAGAGTCGTTCCTGACCTTGACGACGTCTCGACCACCGGACGGGAGCCGTTCGTCCCCGAAAATCACGCATGAGTCAGGGCCGGAAACGCTTTTCGCCGCTCCTTCACGGACGACGCTCGCCGGGCGTCCGCGGCGCCGCTCTCCGGTCGATGGTGAGGCCCGCTCCCTGGAGCGGTGAGTGAACACGACCCGTGAGTTGCGGCGTAGAACGAGGGGGAAACGCAGATGCTGACCAGAGCGGTGCACCGAGGATCCACACCCCGGTCCTGTGCGGCGCCGACGGACGGCTGCAGACCGGCCCGTCCGTAGACCATCACCTTGTTCGCGCTGTTCACGGTGCGGGATCTCGGTACGGGCGCGGGGAGGCCGGAGTGGTGGGTTCCGGTGCCGTCGGCGCACTGCCCGGGCGCAGGTCACCGGTATGGCGATCAGACGGTTGGAACTCGGCGCGGCGACGATCTCGACCGCGCCGGGGGAGGCTTCCAGCTACCCCCATGGAGGCGTGACACAATGACCATTCGAGTACTCATCTGCGACGAACTGCCGGTGATCGGGGACGGTTTACGCACCCTTCTCGATGCCGTGCCCGACATCGACGTGATCGGCACCACCGACAACGGTATGGAGGCCATCGTCCTGGTGCGGACCGCGCGGCCCGACGTCGTGGTCACCGATCTGAATCTGCGGACCATTTCCGGCCTGGAAATGATCCGCAGGCTCGGCAAAGAGGAAGCGCCGCCGAACATCGTGGTGTTCACCCGCATTTCCGATGCCGACAAGACCGTCAGCGACGTCCTGCACGCCGGCGCGAGCTGTCTGCTCGGCAAGGACGCGAGCCCTCAGGAGCTGGTCACGGCGATCCGTGCGGCGGCCGCCGGCCGGACGGTGCTCGCGCCGGACATCGCCCACCGTCTGGTCACCTGGTTCCGCGAGCAGCCGGACACCCCGGACTCGGCACCGTACCCGGAAGTGACCGAACTGACCCCGCGCGAACGGGAGGTGACCCAGATGGTGGCCCGGGGCATGTCCACCGAGGAGGTGGCCCGCGCGCTGACCATCGGGGTCGCCACCGTCCGGACCCACCTCTACCGGGTGCGCACCAAACTCGGCGTCCGCGACCGCGCCCAGCTGGTGTCCCTCGCCTTCCGGTCCGGGCTCATCTAGGCGCCCGTGCCTCCGGGCCTGTCCGCACCGTGCGGCGACAGCGGGACGGCCCCCGGCGACGCGTGCCGGGGGCCGTGAGCGGGGACCGGGCCGTGCTCAGGCCGGCTCGGCCGTACGGGCCGGGGCGGGCCGCCGGGCCGCGCGCCTGGCACGGTCGAGGCGGGCGGCGCCGACCAGGCGCCACAGGGCGGCGGGCTCGCCGTAGCGGACGGACTCGGCCGCCGCCAGCCGGAAGTAACGGTGCAGACCGAGTTCCGTCGTCATCGCCCGTACGCCGCAGCTCTGCATGGACGACCGCACCACCTCACGCGCGGTCTCGGCGGCCATCGCCAGGGCGACGACCGGCGCGGTGCCGTCCACGTCCTCCCCGGAGCCGAAGCCGGAGCCGAACCCCGAGTCGAGGTCCGAGCCCGACCCCGTCCCCGAGCCGAGGACCGGGCCCGCGCCCGTCCCCGAGCCGAGGTCTGGGCCCGAGCCGAGGTCCGCGCCCGCGCCCGCGCCCGTCCCCGCGCCCGTCCCCGTGCCCGTCCCCGGGCCCGCGTCGATCAGCCAGGCCCCCCGGTACACCGCCGCCCTCGTCGCCCGCAGGGCCACCATGCCCCGCGCCAGCGGGAAGGCCACCGCGGGCAGGTCCCGCAGCCGGGTGTCGAACTGCCGCCGGACACCGGCGTACCGCACCGCGATCTGGTGCGCGCCGTCGGCGATCCCCAGCAGATAGGCGGCCTGCCGCAGCCGCGCCCGCGCCAGCGGGCCGGCGGGCGCGTCGTCGAGCCGCCCCACCACGTCCGCCGCCGTCACCGGCGTCGCCTCGAAACGGACGACCGGCGGCCAGCAGCCCGGCTCCACGCGGACGCCCGGCGCGTCGGCGGCCACCGCGACGAGCACCGGCCCGTCGTCGGTCCTGGTGGCCACGAGGAGCGTCGCCGGGGCGGCGTCGTCGACCGTGGCCGTGCCGGTCAGCGCCCAGCCGCCCGGCCGGGGCGTCGCGGTCACGCCGGTGCCGGCCGGCAGCGCCTCGAACCCGGCCGCCGCCGCGCCCGCCGGGCCGCCCACGTCGGCCGCCAGCGCGTCGCCCCGGTAGGCGTTCCCGCACGCCGCCCGGCCGAGCTCCTCGCTGACCAGCACCCCGGCCGTGAGCCCCAGGTCGAGGCCCCCGGCGGCGAGGGGCCGTTCAAAATCGGCCGCCTCCAGTTCGTCGAGCACCGTACGGGCAGGGCCACGGGCCCCGTCGGTCACCGGCGCGCCGTGCACCTCGGGCCGTACGGGCACCCCGGCCAGGGACGTGCGCACGGCCGTGCGCAACCGGACGAGCAGCGGATCGGGGGTCAGGTCCATCTCAGCGCTTCTCCTGTCCGATGGAGTCGAACGCGGTGGCCATGATCTGCAACATCACCTCGGAGGTGCCCGCCGAGAGCGTGAGCCCCGGCGCCTCCCGATAGGCGGAGTCCAGTGTCACGGCCGCCCGGGTGCGGCGGGCCCGCTGCCCGGGGCCGGGGACGTCGACGGCCCACGAGGCGATCGCCTGGGCGAGTTCGCTGCTGTGGTACTTGGCGACGGCCGCGGCGACCGGGTCGACCCGGTCGGCCGCGAGTCCGGTGAGCACCTCCCAGGCCAGGGCGTGGTCGGCGGCCAGCGCCCCCTCCCAGCGGCCGATCCGTTCCAGGTGGGCGTCGTGCGCGGCGTCCGGGTCGCGCTCGACCAGCGCCTCGAGCGCCGCCTCCAGCCAGTACTCCGCCTTCAGGTGATAGTCGAGGCCGGTGCGCTCGATGGCCAGCGCCTCGTTGAGCAGCGGCCAGCCCTGGTCGCGCGGGCCGAGCAGGTCGTCCCCCGCCACCGGCACCGCGTCCAGGTCGACGCGGTGGAACTGCTCGTCGTTGGCGCTGGCGATCACGGACACGGTCACACCGGGGGCGTCCATGTCGACCAGGAAGAGGCTGATGCCCTGGTACTTCCCGGCTCCCGGCGTCGTACGGGCCGCGCACAGGCCGAGGTCGACGAAGCGCGACTTGAGGCTGAACACCTTCGTGCCGGTGATCCGGTAGCCGTCGCCGTCCGGCTCGGCCACCGTCCGCAGCGCGCCCAGGTCCGATCCGGCGTCCGGCTCGGTGTAGAGCACCGAGCCGAAGCGTTCGCCGCGGGCCAGCGCCGGCAGATGCCGTCGCTTCTGCGCGGTGCTGCCCGCCATCAGCAGGAACTGGCCGATGATCTGGATGGTGTTGACGTGCAGGGTGTCCGGCACTCCCGCGCGCACCAGTTCCTCGGCGACGATCGCGGCGTCGGTGAGCGGACGGTCCGCTCCGCCGTACTCGGCGGGCCAGTGCACGGCGAGCAACCCCAGCTTGCCGAGCAGGCGGTACAGCGGCCGCTGGTCCGGCTCGACGCCGTCCGCGCAGGTGGCCTCGGCCGCCGCCGCCCGTACCTCGGGGGAGCGCAGCGCCCGCCGTACGTCCGCCCGGAACCGTTGTTGTTCCTCGGTGAATCCGAACCGCATGTGCGTCTCCTCAGGGGGCGAGCGTCTCTTCGATCGCGGCGACGACCCGGCTCAGCGCCGGCTGCGCGAACAGGGTGTAGTGGTCGCCGGGCAGGTCGTCGGCGCGGAACGGGCCCGTGCTCACCGCCCGCCACTCCGCTTCCACGGCGTCGCGGGGCGTGGTGGCGAGGACGGTGACCGGACCGCCGTACGGGCTTGGCGGGCGGTAGCTCTGCAAGGCCAGCGCACAGGCCCGGAAGACGGTGAAGCGGCGGTCCAACTCCTCGTCGTCCAGGTCGAGTCGGACGTCGAGGGAGGTCAGCGTCTTGCGGATGTCGAGGGGCTCGGCGGACGGGTCGTCGTCGAGGACCGCGCGTACCGACGGGCCGTCGTGGCCCGCGAGCCGGGCCACGTCGTGCACGAACCGGCGCCGTACCGTCCGCTCGTCGAGCGGCTCGACGTCCTCCTCGTACGAGGCGTCGATCAGCACCACCGGGGGCCGCGCTCCGGTCGACCGCTCCAGCTGCCGGGCCACCTCGAAGGCGAGGACGCCGCCGTAGGACCAGCCCGCCAGGCAGTACGGCTCCGGCAGGCCGGCCGCGGTCAGGGCCCGCGCGATCCGGCGCGCGGCCGCCTCCATGCCCTCTTCGGGAGCCACGGCCGCGTCGCGCGGATCGGCGGCGAAGCCCACGACCCCGATGTCCTCACGCAGCGCGCGGACCAGCGGGACGTAGCAGAACAGCTCACCGCCCGAGGGGTGCAGCAGGATCAGCCGCGCCGGTCCGGGCCCCCGCATCGGCACCGGCGCCCGGCCGTCGTCCGCCGCCCGGGCAGGCGGTGCCGCGGCCGTACGGCGGTCCGCGAGGAGCCGGTCGAGCGCGTCCAGCGTGTCGTCGTCACCGGTCCGCGCGGCGCGGACCGTGTCGACGGTGGCGGCCAGGTGGGCGACGGTGGGGGAGACGAAGAAGTCGCCGAGCGCGATCTCCGCCCCGAACCTGCGCTGGATCGCCGACATCAGCTGGGCGGCCTGGAGACTGTTGCCGCCCGCCAGGAAGAAGTCGTCGTGCACCCCGAGCCGGTCGTTGCGCAGCAGCGGCGCCAGCACCTCGCGCAGCAGCACCCGTTCGGTCGCGGTCCGCGGTTCCTCGCCCGCGCCCTCGCCCGCCGTCCTCGGGTCCGGCGCGGGCAGCCTGCGCCAGTCCACCTTTCCGCTGCTGGTGAGCGGGAGTTCGTCGAGGACGACGAAGTACGAGGGGATCATGTACGAGGGCAGCAGCGTGCCCAGATGCTCCCGCACCGACGGCAGCCGCTGCTCGTCGATCCCCGTCACGTAACCGACCAGGTGCTTGTCGCCGGCCTCGTCCGTCCACGGCCGCACGGTGACCGGCCCGACGCCGGGGACGCCGGCGAGCGCCGACTCGACCTCGCCGAGCTCGATCCTGAGGCCGCGGATCTTCACCTGCTGGTCGAGCCGGCCGAGGAAGACGAGCCGTCCGTCCGGCAGCCGCTTCACCAGGTCACCGGTCCGGTACAGCCGCCCGCCGGGCGCCGTGCCGAACGGGTCGGGGATGAACTTCTCCGCCGTCAGCTCGTCCCGGTCGAGATAGCCGCGCGCCAGACCGGCACCGCCGATCACCAGCTCGCCCGGCACCCCGACCGGCACCTGACGCAGGTCCCGGTCGAGGACGTGCGCCACGTGGTTGGTCATCGGCAGGCCGATCGGCGGCGAGGCGTCCCAGGTGCCCGGACACTCCTCGACGATCATCGTCACGGTGCACTCGGTGGGGCCGTAGCCGTTGAACAGCCGCCTGCCCGGGTTCCACCGGTTCACCAGCTCACCGCTGAACGCCTCGCCGCCGACGAACGCGATCCGCAGATCGGTGAAGCGCTCCGGCGCGAGCAGCGGCATCACCGTCGGCGGCAGGTCGATGACGGTGATGCCGGCCCGCTCCATCAGCGCCTGGAGCCGGTCGATGGACAGCCGCTCGTCCTCGGTGGCCAGACACAGCCGCGCCCCGGTCAGCAGCGCCGAGAAGATCTCGAACACGGAGACGTCGAAGGTCGTCGACGCGAAGCCGAGCACCCGGTCGGCCGGTGTCAGCTCGAACAACTCCCGCGTGGAGTCGATGAAGTTGACCACCCCGCGGTGTTCCAGCAGCACGCCCTTCGGTCGGCCGGTGCTGCCCGAGGTGTAGATGACGTACGCGACGTCGCCGGGCGCGGCCGCGAGCGGGGGATCGCCGTCGGGCAGCGCCGCGAGCTCCGTCCGCACGTCGTCCAGGGTCACCACGGGCGCGGCGACCGCGCTCACCGCCCCGGCGACCTCGGCGTGCGCGAGGACCGCGCTCACCCCCGCGTCGGCGGCGATCTCCGCGACCCGCGCGGGCGGATGCGTCGGATCGAGCGGCACGTAGGCGGCGCCGGTCTTGAGCACCGCGAGCACCGCCGTCGGCAGGTCCACGTTCCTGCGCAGACACAGACCAATCCTCGTGCCGGGACCGGCGCCGCGCCCGCGCAGCAGGGCGGCGAGCCGGTTCGCGCGGGCGTTCAGCTCGGCGTAGCTGGTCGCGGTGTCCGTGACGACGACGGCCACGCCGTCCGGCGCCTCCCGGACGCGCGCCTCGAACTGTTCCACGATCGTGGTCTCGCGGATCGGCCGCACCGGCCCGCGGCTGACCTCGGCCAGGAACTCCCGGTCCGCCGGGCTCAGCACCTCGGCGGCGGACAACGGCGCGTCGGGGGCCGTGGTCAGGGTGCGCAGCAGTCCGTCGTAGTGCCGGGCGAACCGGGCGATGCTCTCGGCGTCGAACAGGGCCGTGGCGAACTCGATGTCCAGGGCGGCGTCCTGCCCGGCAGCGCCCGGCTCCACCACGTGCCAGCTCATGTCGAACGGGGACGTGCCGGACGGGACCGTCTCCCGCGAGGTCACCAGTCCGGGCAGGGCGGGTGCGGTGCCGGCCTCCCGCAGCGAGAACACGATCTGGAACAGCGGCGCGCGCGAGGGGTCCCGGCTCGGGTCCACCGCCTCGACCAGCCGGTCGAAGGGCAGGCCGCCGTGGGCCCGCGCGTCCCGGGTGACCCGCGCGACCCGCCGGACCAGCGTACGGAAGCCCGGGTCGCCCGAGACGTCCCCGCGCAGCACCACCGGGGTGGTGAAGGGGCCGATGACCGACGACAGGGCGGCGGGCCGCGTGCTGTCGTCCGGCGTGCCGATCACCAGGTCGTCCAGACCGGAATAGCGGTGCAGGAAGACGAAGAACGCGGCGGCCAGGACGTCGAACGGGGTCGCGTCCTCCTGCCGGGCCAGCTCCCTGGCCCCCTCCAGGCCCTCGTGCCCGAGCGGGAAACGGGCGGTCCGGTCGGCCGGGGCGAGCGTGTCGCCGCGCGGCCGGTCGGTCGGGAACTCCAGCACCTCGGCGCCCGCGAGCGTGTCCCGCCAGTACGCGGCCGGCCCGTCGAGCCCGTCGGCGGCCGGCGCGTCGTGCTGCCACACCGCGTGGTCCGGGTACTGCACGGCGAGCTCCGGCAGCCGCGGATCACCGCCGTCCCGCAACGCCCGGTAGGACTCGGCCAGTTCACCGGTGAGGACCGTGAGCGAACCCTCGTCGCACACCAGCGGGTGCGCCGTGAACAGGAACAGATGGTCCTCGGGCGCCACCCTGACGAGTGCCGCCCGCCACAGCGGCGCCCTCGCCACGTCGAACGGCTCACCGGCCCGCTCGGCCACGAGGGCCCGCGCGGCGGCGAGCCGTTCCTCCGGGCCGTCACCGGGCGCCTCGATCACCGGCAGGTCGACCCGGACGCCCGGCACGACCTCCTGCACCGGGCCGCCCTCGCGCTCCACGACCGCCGTGCGCAGCGTCTCGTGGCGGGCCGCGAGCGAGGCGAGCGCGCTGCGCAACGCGGCCTCGTCCAGGGCTCCTTGGAGCCGCAGGCACAGCGTGACGGGGGAGGAGGGAGCGTCCGCCGCCGGGTGGCCGAGGTACCACACGGTCCGCTGCGCGTGCGAGAGCGGAGCCGGACCGGTGTTCCCGCGAGGCGTCGGACCCCGCCGGGCCGCGCTCTCCGTCCGCTCCTTCAGCCGCGCGAGGAACCGGTCGCGGCGCTCGGCGGGCAGCGCGGCCAGACGCTGGGTCAGGTCGGTCATCCGAGACTCCTTTCGGCGAGCGGCACGGCGGTCACCTGGTCGTCCGAGCGCTGCGGCGGCACCTGCGCCAGCTCCGCGATGGCGGCGGACAGCACGTCGATGCCGCGCAGATAGTCGGAGAGCACGATGTGCTCGGTGTCTGCGTGATCGAGCCTGCTGTCGCCCGGACCGTAGGTCGCCATCGGGATGTCCCACACCTCGGCGAGGGTGTTCATGTCCGAGGTGGCCGTCTTCACCACCAGCCGGGGCTGGGCGTGCAGCCGCCGGATGCCGGACACCAGGGCGCGGACCGCCGGGTTGGACCGGTCCGCGCGGCAGGCCGCCACCGAGTTCAGCACCTCGAGCCGGCCGGCCGGCAGCCGGTCGCGCAGGGCGTCCACCAGGCCGTCGGCGTCGAAGCCCGGCGGGGTGCGGACGCTGAGGTCGGCCGTCGCCGAGGTCAGGTCGCCGTTGAGCTGACAGAGCGTGGCGCCCGGCTGGGCGAAGGCGCCGTGGCCCGCGTCCGGACCGAGCAGCTCGACCAGCGCGTCCCAGCAGGCGACGGCCAGTTCGGAGGCCTTCGGCGTCGGGTTGCTCGGATGCGTGGCGGGCACCTTGACGGTGTAGCGCAGGTCCAGCTTGCCCTTGTAGCCGATGACCACGCTGGACCAGCCGCTCGGCTCGCCGACGATCAGCGCGTCCGGCCGGTCGTGGGTGGAGCGGATCGCCATCGCCCCGCGGGAGCACGGCGTCTCCTCCTCGACGACGCCGATCACCACGATCCGGCCGCGGAAGTCCACCGCGCCGGCCGCCGCGCAGATCATCGCCGCGAGCGGTCCCTTCGCGTCCACCGCTCCCCGGCCGTAGAGCCTGCCGTCCTCGGACAGGACCGGGACGTGACCCGGGACGGTGTCCATGTGGCCGAGCAGCATCAGCGTCGGGCCGTCGCCGCGTTCGATCACGCCGATGACGTTGCCCACCACGTCGATGTGCGCCTCGAAGCCCAGGTCCGCCATCGCCTCGGCCAGGAAGTCGGCCAGCGCGCGTTCCTGGTAGGAGGAGGACGGGATCTCCAGCATGCCGCGCAGCAGCCCGACCGCGCTCGTCTCGGTGACCTGCCCGGACGAAGTGAAAGCCCAGTTCATCGTTGCGCTCGCTCCCGTAGGTGTTCGACGATGCGGTCCGCGACGTCGACCCGGTCGCCGAACGCGGATTGGAAGCCGGAGAACTCCACCCGGTGGTTGACCTCCAGGACCAGGAGCCGGCCGTCACGGTCCTCGATCAGATCGACACCGGCGACGTCGGCACCGACGGCCGAGGCGGCCTCGACCGACAGCTTGGTGATCTCGGCCGATGGCTCGCACGGCCGGGTCTGCGCGCCGAGCGCCACGTTGGTGCGCCAGAACTCGCCGGTCCGGTACACCGCGCCCACGAGTTCACCGCCGACCACGATCGCCCTGATGTCCCGGCCGGGCTTGTCGATCAGCTCCTGGACGTATCCCAGGTGCGACTGCGGGCCGGGCAGCGCGGCAACGTACTCGAACACGCCCTCCGCGGCGGCCCGGTCCGGCAGCCGGACCACCAGCCGGCCCCAGGAGCCGACCAGCGGTTTGACCAGGGCCGGATAGCCGATGTGGTCCAGGGCGTCCAGGGCGGCCTTCGGGGTGAGACCCAGCGCGGTGCGCGGGGTCGGCAGCCCGGCCGCCTGCAACGCCAGGGTGGTGCGCCACTTGTCGCCGCACACCTCGGTCGCCTCCGCGCTGTTGACCACCTCGACCCCCGCAGCCGCCAGGCAGCGGGCCGCGTACGCCGCGCGGGTCTGGCCGATCTCGCGGTTCAGCACGTGCGTCCACGGCAGCGCGCGCCGGCCGGCGGTGAACCACTGCCCGCGCGTGTCGACGTGGTCGAAGGGGACACCGCGCCGGTCGAGTGCGTCGAACAGCCGTTTCTCGTCCGCGCCGACCCTGCTGGCGAGTACGGCGATCCTGCCGTCCCCCGGGTGCTCTGGTGTCGCTGACACGTGACCTCCGTCGTAGGACCACCGGTTGACCGGACGGCGCAACCGGTCTGCCGCGTCGCACGGACGTTACGGCCGGCCGGCGGCGGGCGCGTCCGCGACAAGCTCATCCGGGGCGACGCATCGCGTTTACTTTCGGCCCGCACGGCTGCGTATCTCGCTTACCCGGCGCGGGCGCCGCCCGTGCCACTCTTGACGGGATTCCGAACGCCTGACGCAATAGTTCACCGCACGCTTTCCGCCCGGTTGTACGCCGACCGCGCCAGAGGGAAGGGAAAACCGTGGACCACATATCAGAACGGATACCGGTGCTCGCGCTGTGGAGCGCACCGCGCAGTCGCTCCACCGCATTCGCCCGGATGATGGCGGAGCGGGGCGACCGCGTCGTCGTGCACGAACCGTTCTCGCAGGTGGTCGATTTCGGTGAGGTGAAGGTCGGCGACCGGGTCGCGCGCGGCGAGCGGGACGTGCTCGCGGCACTGCGGGACATGGCGGCGCGCACGCCCGTCTTCTTCAAGGACACCACGGACTTCCACTATCCGGCGCTGCTCGCCGACCGGGCCTTTCTGGCGGCCGCGACGCACACCTTCATCATCCGTCACCCGGCCGAGGCCATCGCCTCGCACCATGCGCTCAACCCGGACCTCGGCCGGGACGAGATCGGCTTCGCCCGGCTGCACGAGATCTTCACGGCCGTACGGGACGCCACCGGCGCCACCCCGGTCGTGGTCGACTCGGACTACCTGCTCGACCGGCCCGCCGACACCGTGCGGGCATACTGCTCGGCGGTCGGCATCCCCTTCCTCCCGGACGCCCTGAGCTGGCAGCCCGGCATGCGGTCGGAGTGGGAGGCGACCAGCCGGTGGCACGAATCGACCAGCAGGACCGCCGGCTTCACCCGCGGCTCCGGCCGCGGCGCCGAGACGGTCGAGGCGAATCCGGTGCTGCGGGCCTACCGCGACTACCACCTGCCGTACTACGAGGAACTGCGCGCCGCCGCGATTCGCCCCTGATCTCCGTCTCGTCATTCCGGGGAAATCGCGATCCCAAAGAAATGCGCGCACATGAATCCGGCTCGGCACCATGAGACGGCACTACACGGCATCACACGGCATTCCAGTGAGGGGGATCACTTGACGGGCATGCCGGCGCCCTCCGCCATCGATCGGCTCTGCGAAACGGTCGATATTTCCGCCCATCTCGACAACACGGCGATTTCCGCGGCGACGAACACCAAAGCGGGGGCCTTCAACGTGTGGGGAAACTCGTTCGCCGCCGAGTACCTGCCCGCGGGCGGAAGTCTCGTCCACGTGGCGGGCGTTCCCTTCCGGTTCCCCCCGGTCTGCGACGGGCCGGACAACATCCGCTGCGCGGGACAGTTCCTCGCGCTGCCCGAGGGCCGTTACGACTGGATCCACGTGCTCGCGGCGTCCGAACGGCGCTGCGAGGACACCGTCGAACTGCACTTCGCCGACGGCTCGGTCGACGCCGAGGCCCTGCGGGTCTCCGACTTCTGGTCGGCGCCCGCCTGGTTCGGCGAGGTCAAGGCCTTCGAGAGCCTGGTCATGCACTACCCGCACCATGTGCAGCGGGACGTCTCCGCCGTGATGTGGGCGCAGCGGGTGCCGGTCACCCGGCGCGCCGGCCTCGCCGGCGTCCGGCTGCCCCGCAACGTCGCGGTGCACGTCTTCGCGCTCACCCTGCAGCGAACGGAGGCCGCCGCATGACCGGCGACGTCACGGCACGCACGTACATGATCATCGGGCCGGAACCGGAGTGGTGGTACCGCGACCTGATCAGCTGTCTGCAGGCCACGTTCGGCACGCTGGTGGCGCGCGCGGGCGCCGACCCGCTGGCCGTGCTCGGCGCGGGCTGGCGGTTCCTGCACCTGCCGGGCGACGTACGGTCCGAGGAGTTCTACTACCCGTGCCCGCCGGACGCCTCCGGCACGGGCGACCTCGGCGCCGCCCTGGCCCCGCACCACGAGCTGCGCGCCCGCTGGTGGCAGCCCGCCGACGAGGACGACGTGTGGCGGGAGATGCGCGAGGCGCTGGCCGACGACCGGCCCGTCATCGCCGCCGTCGACAACTTCCACCTGCCGTTCCGGCCCGCGTACGGAGACGTCCACGCCGCCCACCTCGTGGTGGTCTACGGCCTGGACGAGGTCCGCGGACTGGTCCACGTCTCCGACGCGATGCCGCCCGCGTTCCGTGGCGCCGTCCCGATCGAGGCGTTCCTGCGCAGCTGGGGCTCGGCCAACCCGACCGACGTGCAGGACGCCTTCTTCAGCGACTCGCGGATCGGCCGGCGCTGCCTCGACGTCCGGCTCGACACCGTGCCCCCGCCGCTGACGCCCGAACTGCTCGGCGGCTTCCTGCGCACCGACGTCGAGGGCTTCACCACGGCGGGCCCGGACCGCACGGGCCTCGCCGGGTTCGACGCCTTCGCCGGCGAACTCCTCGACCGGTGCCGCGCCGGAGACGCCGGCGCGCTGCGCGAGCTGTACCCCTTCGGCTGGGGCATGCAGGCGCAGGCCTCCCTCCACGGTGAACTGCTGCGCCGATGCGGCCACGAGTGGGGCGACCCGCAGCTCGCCGGGGCCGGACGGGCGGTCGAGGCCGTCGCGCACGCCTGGACCGGGCTGCGGATCACCGGCGCGCACGGTCTCGACGACGCCTCGGCGGTCGCGGCCGACATCGCCCACCACACCACCGTGCTGCGCGGCACCTACGCGCGTGCGGTCGACGCCGTCGGCGCGGCGGCCGCACGCCTGTGACCGCGCACGGCGACCCGACCACCGTGACCATGTCGAGAGGACTGTGATGAGCAAGCTGGCAGCGTTCGGCGGTTCGCCGGCCGTGCCCAGGGACCGGCGCCGGGTGGACTGGCCGCTGGTCGAGGACGAGGACCGCAAGGCCGTCATCGACGCCCTCGACGGCGCCAGACTGGTGTCGAACTCGGACGGCGCGAACCCCGTGTCCACCCTGGAGGAGCGCTGGGCGCGGAAGTTCGGCCACGAACACTGCGTGGCGGTCTCCACCGGCACCGCCGCACTGTCCCTCGCGCTCGCCGCGCTCGGCGTCGGACCGGGCGACGAGGTGATCGTGCCCGCGCTCAGCTTCATCGCCACCGGGCTCGCGCCGGTGCACCAGATGGCCGTGCCCGTGTTCGCCGACGTCGACCCGGTCACCTTCAACATCGACCCGGACGACGTCGAGCGCCGGATCACCGACCGGACCCGGGCGATCATCCCGGTCCACCTGCACGGCGCCCCCGCCGACATGGACCGCATTACCGACATCGCGCGCCGGCACGGCCTCGCCGTGGTCGAGGACGCCGCCCAGGCACCGGGCGCGACCCACCGTGGCCGGCCCGTCGGCTCCCTCGGCGACGCCGGCGCCTTCAGCCTCCAGGCCACCAAGAACATCCCCACCTGCGGCGAGGGCGGTCTGCTCGTGACCGGCAGCGCCGAGCTCGCCGAAGCGGTGCGCAAGGGCCGCCAGTTCGGCGAGGTCATCGAGGCCGGCCGGGACCGCGACTACATCAGTTACGGCCTCGGCTGGAACCACAAGATGAACGCCCTCCAGGCCGCCTTCACCGACGCCCAGCTGGCCCGGTTCGACGACTACGAGCGCGCGCGGCAGCGCAATGTCACCGAGTTCCTCGGGCGGCTCGCCGAGCTGCCCGGCCTGCGGGTGCCCACCGCGCTCCCCGACACCACCCACGCCTGGCACATCCTGCGCTTCCGGTTCGACGCGGCCGCGCTCGGCCTGGACGGCGTACGGCCGGAGGCCCTGCGCGCCGCCCTGCGGCGGCTGCTGCGCGCCGAGGGGGTGCCGATGTCGCAGTACCAGCTGATGCCGCTGCCCGACCAGAAGGTCTTCGTCGACCGGGTCGGCTTCGGCAGGGGCTACCCCTGGACCGTCACCGGCGCCCCCGCGCCGGCGCCGGGGGAGGACCACCCGGTGGCCCGCGCGATCATCGCCGACTCCCTGACCCTGCAGAAGCGTCACCTCCACCCGGGCTCGGGCGAGCTGCTGCGGGCCTACGCCGACGCCTTCGAGAAGGTGTGGGCGAACACCGACATGGTGGCCACCCTCGCGGGAGCCGCCTCATGACCGCCCCCCAGGCAACCGCGCTCGACACCCTCGAAGAGGTCGCCGCACGCATCCGCGCGCACGTCGTCGACATGTGCGCCGGACCGGAAGGCGGCCACCTCGGCGGCGCCTTCTCCAGCGTCGAGGTGCTCACCGCCCTCTACTTCTCCGTGCTGAACGTGGATCCCGAGCGGCCCGACGACCCGGACCGCGACCGCTTCCTGCTCAGCAAGGGCCATGCCGCCGTCGCCCTCTACGCGACGCTCGCCGAACGGGGCTTCTTCCCGGTCGGGGAACTCGCCGGCTACGGGCGGCCCGGCAGCCGGCTGATGGGCCACCCGGTACGGGCGGTGCCCGGCGTCGAGCTGCCGACCGGCTCGCTCGGCCACGGTCTCGCGCTCGCCTGCGGATTCGCCCTCGCCCACCGCTCCGCGGGCCGCGACGCGCGCAGCTTCGTCCTGCTCGGCGACGGCGAACTCCAGGAAGGGTCCGTGTGGGAGGCGGCCATCGCCGCCGCCTCCCTCGGGCTCGACCGCCTGGTCGCCGTGGTCGACCGCAACGGCCTGCAACTGACCGGCGCCACCGACGGCATCGCGCCGATGGAACCGCTGGCCGACCGCTGGCGCAGCTTCGGCTGGGCGGTCCGCGACGTGGACGGCCACGACGCGGCCGAGCTCGCCGACCACCTGGCGGCCGCGCCCTGGGAGCCGGGCAGGCCGAGCGTCCTGATCGCCCGTACGGTCAAGGGCCACGGCCTGCCGTTCCTCGCCGGACGGGCCGCCAGCCACTACGTGACCCTGTCCCCGCGCAACCACGCGCGGGCGAGGGCCGCCCTGCGCACCACGGAGAGCGCCGGATGAGCCGCGCGACCCGTGAGGCCTACCGGGACACCCTGCTGCCGATGCTCCAACGGCACCCCGAGCTGATCTGCCTGGACAGCGACACCGGCCTGTTCGGCGCGGACCACGCGGCGGCGGCCGGCGAGCAGTACGTCAACCTCGGCATCGCCGAGCACAACCTGATGGGCATGGCCGCCGGGCTCGCCGCGTGCGGACGGATCCCGTTCGTCAACACGATGGCCGCGTTCGCCGCGTCCCGCGCCCTGGAAGCCATCAAGATCGACATCGCCTACAACCGGCTGCCGGTGCGCATCATGGCCACCCACGGCGGACTCGCCGCCGGCCACCTCGGCCCCACCCACCAGGCCCTCGAAGACCTCGCCGTGCTGCGGGTGCTGCCCGGCATGACCGTCGTGGTCCCCGCCGACGCCGCCGCCACGGAGGCGTTCGTCGCGCAGAGCGCGGACGTGTCCGGGCCCCTCTACGTCCGGCTCGGCCGCAAGCCGACGCCGGCGCTGCCCGAGGCCCCGCCGCCCGTCATCGGCAAGGCGCAGACACTGCGCCAGGGCGGCGACGTGGTGCTCGCCGCCTGCGGCCCGTACCCGGTGCTCGCCTGCCTCGCCGCGGCGGACGTCCTGGCCGGGCACGGCATCGAGGCCACCGTCCTCAACCTGCACACCCTGCGGCCCTTCGACACGGAGACGCTGACGGCCGCGGCCCGCCCGGCCCGGCTCGTCGTCACCGTCGAGGAGCACTGGCGCAGCGGCGGCCTCGGCGGCGCCGTCGCCGAGGCGCTCGCCGAGCAGACCTCGCCCACCAGGGTGCTGCGCCTCGGCATGCCGGACCGGTTCGTCGACACGGTCGGCAACCAGGAACACCTCGTCACCCACTACGACCTGACCGCGGAGCGGGTGGTGAGGACGGTCCGTACCGCCCTCGACACCGCCGCCCTCTCCGCCACGATCCGCTGAGGCACGACACCGTGCCCAGACCCGTGACCCGACCCGCCGAACGCGAAAGGACACCTTCCCATGACCACAACGCAGGCCTGCCCGGAGTGCGAGGACGCGGTGCAGATCAGCGACTCCGTACGGCTCAACGAGATCGTCGAGTGTGCGGGCTGCCGCAGCGAACTGGAGATCGTGGCGCTGAGCCCGGCGGTGCTCGCCCTCGCGCCCGAGGTCGAAGAGGACTGGGGGGAGTAGCCGTGCCCGTACCCACGCGTCTCACCGGAGCCGCCTCGTGATCCGCGTCGCGGTGGTCGGCGCGGCCGGCTACATCGGCGGCGAACTGCTGCGCCTGCTCGTCGGCCACCCCGAGGTCGAGGTGGTCGGCGCCGTCTCGTCCCGCTTCCCCGGCAAGCGGGTCGACGGGGTGCACCCGAACCTGCGGTCCGCCACCGATCTCCTCTTCTGCACGGCCGACGAGGTGGAGGACTGCGACGCCGTCTTCCTCGCCACCCCGCACCGCGCCGCGATGACGCAGATGGACCGCTGGATCGGACGGGCCAAGCAGGTCTTCGACCTCACCGGCGACTTCCGGCTCGACGACCCCGAGGTCTTCGAGCGCTACTACGGGGTCGAGCACGCCGCCCCGCACCTGCTCGGCGACTTCGTCCCCGGCATCCCCGAGCTCCACCGGGACCGCCTGGGCAGCGCCGACCTGGTCAGCGTGCCCGGCTGCATGGCGGTGGCCGGCGTGCTCGCGCTGTACCCGCTGGTGGCGCGGGGCCTGGTCGAGCCGAAGGTCCAGATCGACGCCCGTACCGGCTCCAGCGGCTCCGGCGCCACCGCGGGCCAGGCCAACCTGCACGCCGAACGCAGCGGCGCCATGCGGGTGTTCGCACCCACCGGGCACCGCCACGAGGCCGAGATCGCCCGGCACCTCGGCGTCGAGGCCGCCATGACCGCGACCGGGGTCGAGGCGGTGCGCGGCGTCCAGACCCTCTGCCACGCCACGCTGCGCCCCGGCGTGGACGAGGCGGCGGTACGCAGGGCCTTCCGCGAGCAGTACCAGGACGAGCCGTTCGTCCGCCTGGTGGCCCACAAGCGCGGCACCTTCCGCTACCCGGAGCCGAAGATCCTGCTCGGCTCGAACTTCTGCGACGTCGGCTACGCCGTCGACGAGGAGACCGGCCGGCTGGTGACCATCGCCGCACTCGACAACCTCGTCAAGGGCGGCGCGGGCAACGCGGTCCAGTGCCTGAACATCCGCATGGGCTGGCCCGAGAACCTCGGTCTGTCCTTCACCGGTCTGCACCCCGCCTGAGCCCCGGAGAACTGGAGACACCGTGACCACCAGACCGCTGACCGTCGTCAAGTGCGGCGGCAATCCGGCCGTCGACGCCGAGGGCATCTGTGCCGACGTGGCGAAACTCGTCGGCGAGGGACAGTCCGTCCTCCTGGTGCACGGAGGCTCCGGGGAGATCGCCCGGCTGGCCGGGAAGCTCGGTGTCCCACAGCGCACCCTGGTCGCCCCCGACCAGGTGACCACCCGGTACACCGACCCGGCCACCCTGGAGGTCGTCGTCCTCGCCCTGGCCGGCTCGGTCAAGCCGAGGATGGTCGCCGAGCTGACCCGGCTCGGGGTGCCCGCCGTCGGCCTCACCGGCCTGGACGGCGGGATGCTGCGGGCCCGCCGCAAGGCCGCCGTCCGGGCCGTCGTGGACGGCCGGACCGTCCTGGTCCGGGACAACCTCAGCGGCCGGCTCACCGGCGTGCGCACCGGACCGGCGAAGGCCCTGCTCGCCGCCGGCTTCGTGCCGGTGGTCTCACCGCCCGCGATCGACGAGCACGACCAGCCCGTCAACGTCGACGCCGACCGTGCCGCGGCGGCCCTCGCCGCCGCGCTCGGCGCCGAACGGCTGGTGCTGCTGACCGGCGCACCCGGCGTGCTCGCCGACCCCGACGACGACACCAGCGTGATGCCCGCCTACGAGGTGCCGGCGACCGGCGCGCCCGGCCGGTTCGCCGGCGGCGGCATGGCCCTCAAGCTCGTCGCGGCCCGCGAGGCACTGGCCGGCGGAGTGGCGCAGGTCCGCATCGCGGACGGGCGGGCCGACCAGCCGGTCAGCCGGGCACTGGCCGGCAGCGGCACCACCGTAACCATGACGGACGCAGGGCAGGTCACCGCCGGCCCGCGCGAAAGGGAGCACCGAACATGACCGAACCAAACGGCGAACCGGCCGTGTGGCAGGGCGGCACGGTCTGGTTGACCGGACTGCCGAGCGCGGGAAAGACCACCCTCGCCCTCGGCCTCGCCGAGCGGCTGCGGACCGAAGGACACCGGGTCCAGGTGCTCGACGGCGACGAGGTCCGCGCCGCCCTCTCCGCGGAACTGGGATTCTCCAAGGAGGACCGGGACACCAACGTACGGCGCATCGGCTACGTCGCCGGGCTGCTCGCCGCCCACGGCGTCACCGTCCTCGTGCCCGTGATCGCCCCGTACGCGGTCTCCCGCGACGCGGTGCGGCAACGGCACGCGGCGCTGGGCGTCCCGTACCTGGAGGTGCACGTGGCGACCGGACTCGAGATCTGCGCCGGCCGGGACGTGAAGGGCCTCTACGCCCGGCAGGCGGCCGGCGGCCTGAGGGGACTCACCGGGGTGGACGACCCCTACGAGGCACCGGTCGACCCCGATCTGCGCCTCGACACCGAGGACCGGACGGTCGAGGAGTCCGTCCGGGAACTGCGTGCGCTGCTCACCGCACGCGGGCTGTCGTGACCGCCGTCGCGGGGGCCGCGGTGAACGACCGGCCGGGGGACACCGGACCGCGGCCCGCACCGGCGGTCACCCCGCTCACCCACCTGGAGATGCTGGAGGCCGAGGCCGCGCACATCTTCCGCGAGGTGGCGGGCGAGTTCGACCGGGCCACGCTGCTCTTCTCGGGCGGCAAGGACTCGATCGTCATGCTGCACGTGGCGCTCAAGGCGTTCGCCCCGGCGCCGCTGCCCTTCTCGCTGCTGCACGTCGACACCGGCCACAACTTCCCCGAAGTGATCGCCTACCGGGACCGGATCGTCGAGAAGCACGGCCTGCGGCTCGACGTCGCGTCCGTACAGGACTACATCGACAACGGCACGCTCCGCGAACGCCCCGACGGCACCCGCAACCCGCTGCAGACCCTGCCGCTCCTCGACGCGATCCGCGACGGGCGCTTCGGCGCGGTCTTCGGCGGCGGCCGGCGCGACGAGGAGAAGGCGCGCGCCAAGGAACGCGTCTTCAGCCTGCGGGACCAGTTCGGCGCCTGGGACCCGCGTCGGCAGCGCCCCGAACTGTGGCAGCTGTACAACGGGCAGCACGAGCCGGGTGAACACGTCCGGGTGTTCCCGCTGTCCAACTGGACCGAGCTGGACGTGTGGCAGTACATCGAGCACGAGGGCATCGAGCTGCCCGAGATCTACTTCGCGCACCGCAGGAAGGTGTTCCGGCGCGACGGCATGTGGCTGACGCCCGGCGACTGGGGCGGCCCCCGGGACGACGAACCCCTGGAGGAGCGGCAGATCCGCTACCGCACGGTCGGCGACATGTCCTGCACCGGCGCCGTCGACTCCTCCGCCGCGACCGTCGAGGCGGTGATCGCCGAGATCACGGCGAGCCGGGTGACCGAACGCGGCGCGAGCCGGGCCGACGACCGCCTGTCCGAGGCTGCCATGGAGGACCGCAAGCGAGAAGGGTACTTCTAGACATGTCAACGGACATCGCGGAAGCGCGACGGGCCGGCGCGTCCCCGCGCCGGTCGGGCGGCCTGCTGCGCCTGGCCACCTGCGGATCGGTCGACGACGGCAAGTCCACCCTGGTCGGCCGGCTGCTCTACGACACCAAGTCCGTGCTCGCCGACCAGCTGGCCGCCATCGAGGAGGCGTCCCGCCGCCGCGGACAGGACGACCCCGACCTGGCCCTCCTCACCGACGGCCTGCGGGCGGAACGCGAGCAGGGCATCACGATCGACGTGGCCTACCGCTACTTCGCGACGCCCCGGCGGCGCTTCATCCTCGCGGACACACCCGGCCACGTGCAGTACACGCGGAACATGGTGACCGGCGCCTCCACCGCGGACCTGGCGGTGATCCTCGTCGACGCGCGCAAGGGCGTGGTCGAACAGACCATGCGGCACGCGGCGATCACGGCCCTGCTGCGGGTGCCCCATGTCGTGCTCGCGGTCAACAAGATGGACGCCGTCGACTGCGAGGAGTCCGTCTTCACCGCGATCGTCGACGAGTTCACCGCGCGGGCGGGCGAGCTGGGACTCACCGGCGCCGTCGCCATCCCCATGTCCGCGCTGGCCGGCGACAACGTGGTCGAGGCGTCCACGGCCATGGACTGGTACACCGGCGACACGCTGCTCGCCCACCTGGAGCACGTACCGCTCGGAGCGGACCCGACCGGGAAGCCGCTGCGCCTTCCCGTGCAGTACGTGATCCGGCAGCCCTCCGGCGACCGGCAGACGGTGGAACGCTGGCTGGCCGGACAGCTCGCCTCCGGCCTGCTCAGGGTCGGCGACCCCGTCGTCGTGCAGCCCGCCGGCGCGACCAGCACCGTCGTGGGACTGAGCGTGCTCGGCAGAAAGACCGACGTCGCCTGGGCCCCGCAGTCCGTCGCCGTCCGCCTCGCCGACGAGATCGACGTCGCGCGCGGCGAGGTCCTCACCGCCGACCCGGCCCCCCGGCCGCAACGGCGCCTCACCGCCACCGTCTGCCACCTCGACGACCGCCCGCTGCGCACCGGACAGCGGGTGCTGCTCAAGCACACCACCCGCACCGTCCCGGCCCTCGTGGAGAGCGTCACCTACCGCACCGACATCGCCGTCGCCCGCCGGCTGCCCTGCCAGGACGGACTGGCCGGCAACGACATCGGCGGCGTGCGGATCCTCACCGCCGAGCCGCTCGCCGTCGACGACTACGCCGACAACCGGCGCACCGGCTCGTTCCTGCTGATCGATCCGCAGGACGGGGCGACCCTCAGCGCCGGCATGGTCGACGCGGGGGCCGACCACCAGCCGGACCACTGACCCACCGCCGAAAGGGTGAAGCAGGCCATGAACACCACCGCCGACGCCACCTCCACTCCCGACCACATCGCCCTCACCGAGCGCTGGAGCGCCCCCAACTACCACCCGCTGCCGGTGGTGCTCACCCACGGGGAGGGCGCCTGGGTCACCGCCCAGGACGGCCGGCGCCACCTCGACTTCGTCGCCGGCTACTCGGCGCTCAACTTCGGCCACCGGCACCCCGACATCGTCGCCGCGGCCAAGGCGCAGCTCGACCGCCTCACCCTGACCGGCCGGTCCTTCCACAACGACCAGTTCGGACTGTTCTGCCGCGAACTGGCCGAGCTGACCGGCACCGAGTCGGTGCTGCCCGCCAACACCGGCGCCGAGGCGGTCGAGTCGGCCGTGAAGGTCGCCAGGAAGTGGGCCTACCAGGTCAAGGGCGTGCCGGACGGGGCCGCCGAGATCGTTGTCGCCGGCGCCAACTTCCACGGCCGCACCACCACCATGGTCTCGATCTCCACCGACGCGCTCGCCCGCAAGGAGTTCGGCCCGTTCACCCCCGGCTTCCGGGTCGTGCCCTTCGGCGACATCGACGCCCTGCGCGAGGCCGTCGGCCCGAACACGGCGGCCGTCCTCCTCGAACCGATCCAGGGCGAGGCGGGCGTGGTCGTCCCGCCCAAGGGCTACCTCAGCGAGGTCCGCCAGCTGTGCGACGACACCCGCACCCTGTTCGTCGCCGACGAGGTCCAGTGCGGAATGGCCCGTACCGGCGCCACCCTCGCCCTCGACCACGACGGCGTCCGCGCCGACCTCTACGCCCTCGGCAAGTCCCTCGGCGGCGGCCTGATGCCGGTGTCCGCCGTGGTCGGCCGCGCCGACGTCCTCCATGTGCTCAAGCCCGGCGAGCACGGCTCGACCTTCGGCGGCAACCCGCTGGCCTGTGCCGTCGGCCGCGCCGTCGTCCGGCTGCTCGCCACCGGCGAGTTCCAGGAGCGCTCGCGCGAACTCGGCACGTATCTGCACGCCCGGCTCCGCGAACTCGACGGCGTCGCCGAGGTCCGGGGCCGCGGCCTGTGGGCCGGCGTGCAGATCGCCGAGGGCCGCGCCACCGGGATCGACGTGTCCGACGCGCTGCTGGAGCGCGGTCTGCTCTGCAAGGAGAACAACGGCCACCTCCGGGTGGCACCGCCGCTGGTGATCACCCGGGAGGAGATCGACTTCGGCGTCGAGGCGATCGCCGGGGTCCTCGGATGACCCGGACCGCCCGCCCCCGTGCGCGATAGTCTGCCGAAGTCCGACCGTCTCGACCCCACGGGGACGGACCCGAGGCCGCCGCGCCTCCGTGCGGCCTTCCGCACGGACCTGCCGGACCGATCCCCCTTTCGTCGTGACGCCCCTTCCGACTCCCGGCGAACCCGCCGGTCGGAACGTGAGAGAAGGAGCCACTGTGTCACTCGACGTCGAACCCACCGGACGGCCCCGCATCCTGGTCATCGGCGGCAAGCTCAAGCTTGTCCGCAAGGCCCGGGAGCTCGGTCTGGACGTGGTTCACGCCCAGTACCCGGACGCCTACGACCGAGGCCACTGGCCGTACGTCGACCAGGCGCTGCTCGTCGACTACGGCGACATCGACCGGCTCCTTCCGCTGGCCCGGGCGCTGCACGACACGTATCCGTTCCAGGCCGCCGTGGCGCTGTTCGAACTCGGGCTGCTCCCGGCGGCGCGGATCAACGAGGAGCTCGGCCTCGACGGCGAGTCTGTCGACACCGTCGAACTGCTCCTGGACAAGGGGCGGATGCGCCGGCACCTGGCCGCCAAGGGCATCAGCCCGGTGGCCTCCGCGATCGGCCGGTCCGCGCGGGACCTCCGGGACTTCGTCGCGGCCCACGGGCTGCCGGTCATCGTCAAGCCGGTCCGCGAGTCGGGCAGCGTCGGCGTGTTCTGCGTCCGCGACGAGGCCGAGGTGGACGTGGTCGCCGAACGGTACCGGTCCCTCGACGACAAGGCGTGGGCCCCGGGCGACCTGGCCTTCGCCGACTCCTTCCAGGAGTTCCTGATGGAGGAGTACCTGGACGGCCCCGAGATCAGCGTGGAGTCGCTGAGCTTCGACGGCCGGCACGTGGTCGTCGGGATCACCGACAAGGCGGCGTTCGGAGGCGGTTCCGGCTTCGTCGAGCTCGGCCTCTCGCAGCCCAGCGTCCACCCGGACGAAACCCTCGACGAGGTACGGCGGTTGGTGGCCGACTTCCTCGACGCGGTGGGACTGCGCAACGGCCCCGCGCACACCGAGATCAGGCTCACCCCGCGCGGCCCCCGGATCATCGAGTCGCACAACCGCATCGGCGGGTACGGCGTCAACGAGATGGTCGAGACCGCCTACGGCGTCGACATGGAGCGCTACACGCTCGGCATCCGGTTCGGCATGGTGGAGCCGCTGACCGAGTCGCCCGCCCCGCGGGCCGGCGTCGCCCTCCAGGCCCTCACGCCGGAGCCGGGCCGGGTCGTGGAGATCACCGGCGTCGACGAGGTGCGCGCCGACCCGGCGTTCGTCGACCTCCACGTGAAGCTGCGGCCGGGCGACGTGGTCAACCCGCTGACCTGGAACGAGGACATCGGCGGCTACGTCATCGCCCGCGGCATCGACGCCGCCGACGCGATCGCCCACAGCAAGCGGCTGGCCGAGGCCGTCCGCGTACGCACCGAGCCGGTCGCATGAGCACCGCGACACCCGACCAGCCGGACGTCGAGGAGCCGAAGTTCCGGCAGACCTTACGCCGCTTACCCGTCCGGGTCTGGATCATCAGCCTCGGCATCCTGGTCAACCAGGTCGGCAACTTCCTGCCCGTCTTCATCGTCCTCTACCTGACCGAACGCGGCTACTCCGCCGGAGCGGCGGGCCTGGTGCTCGGCATCTCCGGTCTCGGCAAGGTGCTCGGCAACGCCGTCGGCGGCTATCTCGCCGACAGGATCGGCCGGCGCTGGACCATCGTGCTCTCCGCCGTCACCACCGCCGGGCTCACGACCGTCGTGCCCTTCCTGGAAGCGCTGCCGCTCATCGTCACGGTGGTCGGCCTCATCGGCGTGACCTCCCAGATCTACCGGCCCGCGGCCGCCGCCGTGCTGGTCGACGCCGTGTCGACCAACCAGCAACGGCTCGCCGCCTTCGGCGTGTTCCGCTTCGCCATGAACGTCGGCGCCGCCCTCGGCGGGGTCATCGGCGGTGTGCTGGCCAGCACCTCCTACGTCGAGCTCTTCCTGGTGAACGCCGCCGCCTGCCTGCTGTTCGGCGTGGTCGTGGCACTGCTGCTGAGGGACGCGCCGAAGACCCTCGACGGCGCGGAGCACACCGAGCAGAAGACCGAGCAGGCCGTCGGCTACCGGCAGGCGTTCGCCGACCGCACCCTGGTCCGCTTCCTGCTCATGACGGTGTTCTGCGAGTTCGTGTACATCCAGTCCACCGTCGGACTGCCGCTGCACGTCAACGAGGTGGGGCTGACCGAGCGGGACTTCGGCCTCCTCATCGGGCTCAACGGTCTGCTGGTGCTCGCGCTCGAACTGCCCATCACCGGCGCGATCTCCCGCTACCGGCCGGAGTACGTCCTGGCCATCGGCAACCTGATCACCGGTGTCGGCCTCGCGCTGACCGGCTTCACCACCGGCATGGTGATGCTCGCGGCGACGGTCCTGCTGTGGACCTTCGGCGAGATGCTCACCAGCTCCGTCGCCATGGCCTACCTGGGCAGCCTGGCCCCGCCGCACATGGTCGGGCGCTACCAGGGCCTGCACGGCGTCGCGTACACGATCGGCACGGGCGCGGGACCGCTGATCGGCGGCGCGCTGTACGCGTTCGGCCCCTGGGCCCTGTGGCTGCTGGTCGCCGTGGCCGGGGTGCTGGCCGCCCAGCTCTCCCTGCCGCGCCGCCGCACGGCGCCGGCGGAGGAGAAGCCGGCCCCCTGACGCCCGACGCTCCGACGCCCCGGTGCCGCCAGGCGCCGGCGGCGTCTCCCAGACGGTCCTGCACGGACGAACGGACAGGAGAGAACTCGTGAGTGACTTCGAAGGACTGGTCGCGGTCGTGACCGGCGGCGCCTCGGGCATCGGCCTGGCCACGGCGAAACTGCTGCGGAGCAGGGGCGCCCGGGTCGCCGCCCTCGACCTCAAGCCGGACGGGCTCCCGGACGGCATCGTGGGCATCGAGGCCGACGTCACCGACGACGCCCAGGTCGCGTCCGCCGTGGACGCCGTGGTCGAGCGCTTCGGCCGGCTCGACGTGGTGGTGAACAACGCCGGCATCGGCGCGATCGGGGACGTCGCCGCGAACGACGACGACGAGTGGATGCGCGTCCTCGACGTCAACGTGGTCGGCATGGTCAGGGTCGCCCGGCACGCGCTGCCCCACCTGCGGCGCTCACCCGCCGCGGCGATCGTCAACACCTGCTCGGTCGTGGCGTGGGCCGGCGTGGAGCAGCGGGTGCTGTACTCGGCCAGCAAGGGCGCGGTCTTCGCGCTGACGCTGGCGATGGCGGCGGACCACGTCCGCGAGGGCATCCGGGTCAACTGCGTCGCCCCCGGCTCGGCGGACACGCCGTGGATCGCCCGGTCCCTGCGCCACACCGAGGACCCGGCCGCCGCGCGGGCCGCGCTCGACGCCTTCCAGCCGACGGGCCGTCTGGTCTCGGCCGAGGAGGTGGCCGGCGCCATCGCGTATCTGGCGAGCCCCCTGTCGGGCGGGACGGTGGGCACGGTGCTCGCCGTGGACAACGGCATGCACGGCCTGCGCCTGCGCCCGCAGCCGCCGAAGTAGGCGGCTCGCGGGGCCGGTGCGCAAGGACGGGGCGGGGGCCCGGCTCTTCTTGAGCCGGGCCCCCGCCTCCGTGCGGTGTCAGGCCCCGATGCCGAGCACGGCGAGGTGCAGCGCGCGCATGTCGGGGACGGGAGGCAGCTCGTGCGGCTCCTCGCCCCGTCCCTCGTACAGGGCCGGGACCGGGCGCAGACCGTCGACGCCGCCGGCGGCCCAGGGCGCGTCCAGCGGAGGCAGGGACAGGACCATGCGGCGGCCGTCGGGGAGGTCCGTCGTGAAGGGGGTCGCTGCGTGCGACTGCATGGGCGGCTCTTCTCTGTGAAGTGGTGCATGCGCCGGCGGTGATCGTCCTCGCTCTGTGAGACGCGCCACGACGGTGAAGGGTTCCCGCCGTTGCTCGACAAAGTGAGCAATATGTCCTATTTGGCACCGTCTTGGAAAGTGAAGCAGGCCACTCTCCGTCACGTTTTCCGCATGGTTCCCGGGACCCAGGGCAGGGGGCCCGATCGCCGGGCGACCGGCAGGGGGAACTCGAGGAACGGAAGGCAAAACCCGACGTGACGGCAGCACAGCAGACCATCCATGTGGGTGGAGAGTGGCGCGCGGCCCTGTCCGGCGCCACGCGCGAGATCATCGACCCCGTCGACGCGACCACCTTCGCGGTCGTCGCGGAAGGCGGCGTCCCCGACACGGACGACGCCGTGGCCGCGGCGCGCGCCGCGTTCGACGACGGCACCTGGCCGCGCACGCCGGTCGCCGAGCGGGCTGCCCTGCTGCGGCGCGTCGCCGACCTCCTTGAGCGGGACCGCGAGCGGATCGGCGCGCTGGAGAGCCAGGACGCCGGCAAGACGCTCCAGGAGGGCCGCGTCGACGTCGACTGCGTCCGCGACGCCTTCCGTTACTTCGCCGACCTCGTCGAGAGCGACAGCGAAGGGCGGGTCGTCGACGCCGGATCCGACGAGATCCACAGCGTCGTCGTGCACGAGCCGGTCGGCGTCTGCGCCCTCATCACGCCGTGGAACTACCCGCTGCTCCAAGCCAGTTGGAAGATCGCCCCCGCGCTCGCCGCCGGCAACACCTTCGTGATCAAGCCCAGCGAGATCACCCCGCTCAGCACCGTCGTGCTGATCGAACTGCTCCTGGAGGCCGGACTCCCGCTCGGCGCGGCCAACATCGTCACCGGCCCCGGCGACACCGTCGGCGCCCGCCTCGCCGAACACCCCGACGTCGACCTCGTCTCCTTCACGGGCGGTCTCGTCAGCGGCACCAAGGTCGCCAGGGCGGCCGCCGACAGCGTGAAGAAGGTCGCCCTCGAACTGGGCGGCAAGAACCCCAACGTCGTCTTCGCCGACGCCTGTGCCACCCCCGAAGGCTTCGACACCGCCGTCGACCAGGCCCTCAACGCCGCCTTCATCCACAGCGGCCAGGTCTGCTCGGCCGGCTCCCGCCTCATCGTCGAGGAGTCCCTGCGCGAGCGCTTCGTCGCCGAACTCGCCCGCCGCGCCGCCCTGATCCGCCTCGGCCGCGGCACCGACGAGGGCGTCGAGTGCGGGCCGCTCGTCTCCGCCGCCCAGCTGGCGCGGACCGAGGAGTACGTGGCCTCCGCCCTCGGCGAGGGCGCGGTCCTGCGCGCCGGCGGCGAGAAGCCGGCCGGCCCCGGCTACTTCTACCGGCCCACCGTCCTCGACCGCTGCCACCGCCGCATGCGGGTCGTCCGCGAGGAGGTCTTCGGCCCCGTCCTCACCGTCGAGACCTTCCGCACCGAGGACGAGGCCGTCGCCCTCGCCAACGACACCGAGTACGGCCTCGCCGGAGCGGTGTGGACCGCCGACGAGGACCGCGCCCGCCGGGTCGCCGCCCGGCTGCGCCACGGCACCGTCTGGATCAACGACTTCCACCCCTACCTGCCGCAGGCGGAATGGGGCGGCTTCGGCAAGTCCGGCATCGGCCGCGAGCTCGGCCCCGGCGGTCTCGCCGAGTACCGCGAGGCCAAGCACATCTACCGGAACCTCGCCCCGCGCCCCGTGCGCTGGTTCGCGGGCGAGACGCAGAAGGACCAGGCATGAACGACCAGCACCTGTACGACTACGTCGTGGTCGGCGGCGGCACCGCCGGCTCGGTGATCGCCTCCCGGCTGACCGAGAACCCCGACGTCAGCGTCGCCGTCATCGAGGGCGGCCCGAGCGACGTCGGCCGCGACGACGTGCTCACCCTGCGCCGCTGGATGGGCCTGCTCGGCGGAGAGCTGGACTACGACTACCCCACCACCGAACAGCCCCGCGGAAACTCCCACATCCGGCACAGCCGCGCACGGGTGCTCGGCGGCTGCTCCTCGCACAACACCCTCATCGCCTTCAAGCCCCTGCCCTCCGACTGGGACGAGTGGGCCGAGGCCGGTGCCGAGGGCTGGGACGCGGCGTCCATGGACCCGTACTTCGCCCGGCTGCGCAACAACATCGTCCCCGTCGACGAGGCCGACCGCAACGCCATCGCCCGCGACTTCGTCGACGCCGCCCAGGCCGCGCTCGGCGTCCCGCGCGTCGAGGGCTTCAACAAGCAGCCCTTCCACGAGGGCGTCGGCTTCTTCGACCTTGCCTACCACCCCGAGAACAACAAGCGGTCCTCCGCCTCCGTGGCCTATCTGCACCCCTTCCTGGACCGCCCCAACCTCCACATCGCCCTGGAGACCTGGGCGTTCCGCCTGGAGTTCGAGGGCACCCGCGCCACCGGCGTGCACATCCGCACCAAGGACGGCGAGGAGCACGTCGTACGCGCCCGGCGCGAGATCCTGGTGTGCGCGGGCGCCGTCGACACCCCCCGCCTGCTGCTGCACTCCGGCATCGGGCCCCGCGCCGACCTGGAGAAGCTCGGCATCCCCGTCGTGCACGACCTGCCGGGCGTGGGGGAGAACCTGCTCGACCACCCCGAATCGGTCATCGTGTGGGAGACGCACGGCCCGATCCCGGAGAACTCCGCCATGGACTCCGACGCCGGACTGTTCGTCCGCCGCGACCCGGAGTCCGAGGGACCGGACCTGATGTTCCACTTCTACCAGATCCCCTTCACCGACAACCCCGAGCGGATCGGCTACGAACGCCCCGCGCACGGCGTGTCGATGACCCCCAACATCCCCAAGCCGCGCAGCCGCGGCCGGCTCTACCTCACGAGCGCCGACCCCGAGGACAAGCCCGCGCTCGACTTCCGCTACTTCACCGACGAGGACGACTACGACGGCCGGACCCTCGTCGACGGCATCCGCATCGCCCGCGAGATCGCCGCGAGCGAACCGCTGGCCGGATGGCTCAAGCGCGAGGTGTGCCCCGGCCCCGAGGTGACCTCCGACGAGGAGCTCAGCGCCTACGCCCGTCAGGTCGCCCACACCGTCTACCACCCCGCCGGCACCTGCAAGATGGGCGCCGCCGACGACGAACTCGCCGTCGTCGCACCCGACCTGAGGATCCGGGGCCTCGACGGCATCCGGATCGCCGACGCGTCCGTCTTCCCGACCATGACCGCCGTCAACCCCATGATCGGCGTGCTCATGGTCGGCGAGAAATGCGCCGACCTGCTGGGAGTCACGACCCGATGAATCCGATGAACCCGATGAACGCGCAGCACCCTTCGCCGGGGCCCGCCACGGACCCCGTCTTCTCCGTACGGAACCTGTGGAAGGTCTTCGGCCCCAAGGCCGAGCGCGTGCCCGCCGACCCGGAGCTCGGCTCCCTCGACGCCGCCGAGCTGCGCGAGCGCACCGGCTGCACCGCCGCCGTACGCGATGTCTCCTTCGACGTCCGCAAGGGCGAGGTCTTCGTCGTCATGGGCCTGTCCGGCTCCGGCAAGTCCACGCTCGTCCGCTGCCTGACCCGGCTCATCGAGCCGACCTCGGGCACCGTCGCCATCGACGGCGAGGACGTGCTCTCCATGGACGCGGGCCGGCTCCGCGAACTGCGCCGGCATCGGGCGGCGATGGTCTTCCAGCACTTCGGACTGCTGCCGCACCGCACGGTCCTCGACAACGTCGCCTACGGCCTGGAGATCCAGGGCGTCGGACGCGGCGAACGGCGCGAACGCGCCGCCGAGTTCGTCACCAAGGTCGGCCTGGACGGCATGGAGCACCGCACCCCGGGCCAGCTGTCCGGCGGCCAGCAGCAGCGCGTCGGCCTGGCCCGCGCGCTCGCCGTCGACCCCGAGGTCCTGCTCTTCGACGAGCCGTTCAGCGCGCTCGACCCGCTCATCCGCCGCGACATGCAGGAGGAGGTCGTCCGCCTCCACCGGGAGGAGGGCCGCACGATGGTCTTCATCACGCACGACCTGAGCGAGGCGCTGAAGCTCGGCGACCGCATCGCCCTGATGCGCGACGGGCGGATCGTGCAGCTCGGCACGCCGGAGGAGATCGTCGGCGCTCCCGCCGACGACTACGTACGGGACTTCGTCCGGGACGTGCCGCGCGAGCAGGTGCTGACCGTCCGCTCGGCGATGCGCCCCGCGCTCGCGGACGAACGCGAGACGGGCCCCGCGCTCGCCCCCAGCGCCACCGTCCACGAGGCCATCGAGGCCGTGGCCCGTACCGGCGAGAACGCCCGGGTCGTCGAGGGCGGCCGGTGCCTCGGCGTGGTCGACCACGCGGGACTCCTCGGTGTCGTCGCCGGGGTACCGGCGGCGACGGGGAAGGCGGTGGCCTGATGTACTCGCATACCACCTGGCCGCCGCCGTGCGGCGGCACGACCGGTGCCGGCGCCGCACAGGCGCGCCGCCGCACCGTGACCGGCGGCACCGGGCGGTGGGGCCGATGACCGTCACCGCCACGCCCGCCTCCCGCGGCCGCCGCACCCCTACCGGTGCCGCCGGCTCAGCCGCCGGAGCCGGCACCAAGGGCATGACCGGTGCCGGCCGTCCCACTGGAACCCGTCCCACCGGATCCCGTCCCACCGGCACCGGCCGCGCCGGACGGTTCGCCGCACCGCACGCGCTCACGCGCCACCGCGGCCGGCTGATCGGCGCCGCCACCGCCGTCGCGCTCGTCCTCGGAGCCGTCCTCCTCGGCACCGGCGACTGGCCGGCGTCCCTCGCCGTCGACCTGTCCGGGCCGCTCGGGCGCGCCAGCGACTGGATCATCGACCACCGCGACAGCCACCCGCTGTTCCTCTACTTCCTCGGCCACGTCAGCAACCTCGTGGTCGTGTCCGTCCGCGCCGTGTACCTGGTGCTGCTCGCCCTCGGCTGGGCCGGCGTCACCGCCGCGGCCGGCCTTCTCGCCTGGCGGGTCGCGGGCGTCCGGCTCGCGCTGACCTCCGTCACCGCCTTCGCCGTGTGCGGACTGCTCGGCATGTGGGTGCCCACCATGCAGACGCTCGCCCTGATGGTGGTCGCCGTCGCCGCGTCCGTGCTGCTCGGCGGTCTCCTCGGGCTCGCCGCCGGCCTTTCGGACCGCATGCACCGGATCCTGCGCCCGGTGCTCGACACCATGCAGGTGCTGCCCGCCTTCGCGTATCTGCTGCCGGTCGTCCTGGTCTTCGGCATCGGTGTGCCCGCCGCCGTCCTCGCGACCGTCGTCTACGCCGCCCCGCCGATGGCCCGGCTCACCGCGCTCGGCCTGCGCGGCGCGGACGCCGGCGTCATGGAGGCCGCCGCGTCGCTCGGCGCCACCGGCAGGCAGCGGCTGCTCACCGCCCGGCTGCCGCTGGCCCGCAGGGAACTCCTGCTCGGCGTCAACCAGGCCATCATGATGGCGCTCGGCATGGCCGTGATCGCCTCCGTCATCGGTGCGGGCGGTCTCGGCGACCGCGTCTACCAGGCCCTGGCCTCCGTCGACGTCGGCGCCGCGCTCGCCGCCGGCGTGCCGATCGTGCTGCTCGCCGTCGTCCTGGACCGGGTGACCGCCGCGGCGGGGGAGCGGATCGGCGCCGCCCCGCGCCGCCGGGCCGGGCTCGTCCGGGCCGCCGTCCTCCTGGCCGTCGCCGCCGTCGCCGCCCTCGGGCGCCTCACCGACCGGCTCACCTGGCCCGAGCCGTGGACGACGGACATTGCCGAACCCGTCAACCGGGCGGTCGACTGGATGACCGGCCACCTCTACTCCGGCGTGCCCCTCGTCGGCGGCACCGCCGACTGGGCGGGCCGGTTCACCACCTGGGTCCTCAACCCGCTGCGGGACGGCCTGCAGTGGCTGCCCTGGTGGGCGGTCCTGCTGGCGGTCGGCGCCCTCGCCCTGCTCATCGGCACCTGGCGCACCGCCGCCACCGCCGTCCTCGCGATGGCCGCGATCGGTGTGCTCGGCGTCTGGGACCCGGCGCTCGACACGCTGTCCCAGGTCCTGGCCGCCGTCGCCGTGACGCTGCTGCTCGGCCTCGCCCTCGGCGTCGCCGCCGCCCGCAGCACCCGGCTCGGCCGCGCCCTGCGACCGGTGCTCGACGTCTTCCAGACGCTGCCGCAGTTCGTCTATCTGATCCCCGTGGTCGCCCTGTTCGGCGTGGGCCGCGCCCCGGCCGTCGCGGCCGCCGTGGTCTACGCGCTGCCCGCGGTCGTACGGATCACGGCCCAGGGCGTGCGCGCGGTGGACCCGGCCGCGATGGAGTCCTCGCGCTCCCTGGGCGCGACCGGCCGCCAGCAGCTCTTCCAGGTCCAACTGCCCCTCGCTCGGCCCGCCTTGCTGCTCGCCGCCAACCAGGGCGTGGTCCTGGTCCTCGCCGTCGTCGTCATCGGCGGACTGGTGGGCGGCGGCGCGCTCGGCTACGACGCGGTCTTCGGCCTCGCCCAGGGCGACCTGGAGACCGGCCTGGTCGCCGGTGCCGCGATCGTCTGCCTCGGCCTGATGCTCGACCGGGTCACCCAGCCGACGGAACGCGAACGCGACGGAAAGGGGGCCTGAGATGGCCCGCACACGCCTCACCGCCCTCGTGACCGTGGCCGCCCTGGCGGCCGGGCTCACCGGCTGCGGCGCCGCCGACATGACCCGCCAGTCCTCCCCGTACGCCGACGCGAAGGGCGCCCGCACGGTGACCCTGTCCGTCCAGTCGTGGGTGGGCGCGCAGGCCAACGTCGCCGTCGCCCGTTACCTGCTGGAGCACGAGCTCGGCTACCGGGTCGACACCGTCCAGATCGACGAGGTCCCCGCCTGGGACGCGCTCAGCCAGGGCCGGGTGGACGCCATCCTGGAGGACTGGGGCCACCCGGAGCAGGAGAAGCGGTACGTCGACGACAAGGGGACCATCGCGCGGGGCGGTGACCTCGGCGTGACCGGGCACATCGGCTGGTTCGTGCCGACGTACTTCGCCGAGAAGCACCCGGACGTCACCGACTGGAAGAACCTGAACAAGTACGCGGGCGCCTTCCGCACCGCGGAGAGCGGCGGCAAGGGCCAGCTCCTGGACGGCTCCCCGTCCTACGTCACCAACGACAAGGCGCTCGTCGAGAACCTGGACCTGGACTACCAGGTCGTGTTCGCGGGCTCCGAGGCGGCGCAGATCACCCAGATCAAGCAGTTCGCCAAGGAGCGGAAGCCGTTCCTGACCTACTGGTACAAGCCGCAGTGGCTGTTCGAGAAGGTCCCGATGACGGAGGTGAAGCTGCCCGCCTACCAGGAGGGCTGCGACGCCGACCCGAAGAAGGTGGCCTGCGCCTATCCGCACACCCCGCTGCAGAAGTTCCTCAACGCCCGCTTCGCGGACGGCGGGAGCGACGCGGCGGCCTTCCTGAAGAAGTTCCGCTGGACGACCGAGATGCAGAACGACGTCGCCCTCATGATCGCGGAGCAGAAGCTGTCGCCGGAGGAGGCGGCCGGCCGCTGGGTCAAGGCCAACGAGGCCACCTGGCGGACCTGGCTCCCGTCCTGACACGGGTGCCACCGCTGCGGCTCCCGTCCTGACACGGGTGCGGCGGCCCGGACTTCGCGCCCGGACCGCCGCACCCGCCGTGGCGGGGAGCCCGCGTCACTTCGACATGATGAAGTCCAGGGCGGCGCCCGACGCGGTCGTCCAGTAGGTGACGAGCTGGCCGTCGTCCGCGTACAGGGTGCTGACCGGCATCGGCACATCGACCGGCTCGCCCAGCCGACTGCCCGGCTTGCCGCCCTGCAGGGTGAGGCTGATGCTCTTCGCCTCGTACTCGTCCCGGGCGCCCCCGCTGACCAGCAGGGCCGCATGGGCCTCGTCCCCCGGGGCGAGGGTGACCGGCTTCCCCGGGTCCGGGTCGCTGTCCTTGATCACCGGAACCGTGGTCCGGGCATCCGCACCGAGCCGCACGAGGGGATAGCGGTACAGCTCGCACGTCGTGTCGCCCGTGTTCTGGACGGTGATCAGGAGGTGCCTGGCCTCCTTGCTGTCCGCGGGCTCCTTCACGGCGGAGACCGCGAGGCGCTCCGTCGTGCAGGCGGCGCCGGCGCCGGTGCCGGTGCCGTTGCCGCCGGAGCCACCGGTCCCGTCGGAGCCGTCGGAGGTGGCGCTCGGCTTCGGCGAGGCCGTCGCGTCCGGCGTGGCCGAGGCCGATCCGCCCGGCCTCGCCGAACTCGTCGCGCTCGCCCGGTCCGACGGCGCGGCCGTGGCCGAGCCCTCGGCCGCGTCCGGCCCGCAGGCGGTGGCCCCGAGCAGCGCGGCGACCACCGCCGCGCCGACGGCCCAGGACTTCCAGGCAGCAGTGTTCATGATGGTTCCCCCGTGGTCGGCCGCGAGCGGCCACTCTCGACGCTTGCCGTGACCAGAGTCCGCGGAGGAGGGCCGTCCCCGACACCCCCGCCAGGGAGTTGTTACCGACGAGGGACGGGGACGTGCCGATTCCGCCCAGCGGCGGGCCAGTCGCGTGCGGCAGGACCGGGAATGCCCGCCCGGAAACGACTGGTTGTGCCGTGCATGACTCTCGGAGTGACGCTCGGCTCGACCTCCCGGCAGCTTCCCGTCGACGACACTGAGGCTCGCACGCGAGGCGCGGGACGCCGGACTGCACTCCGCGTGGTTCGGCCAGCCTTCGCGTACGAGCTGAGCCCGACCTCGTACCCCGCCCATCAGCGCCCCCGTCAGCAACCCTCCTCCGACTCGAAGGTGCGCAGCAGGTCGGCCGCGACGCTCACGGCGATGGTCGCGGGCTCCTTGCCGGTGATGTCGGGCAGGCCGATCGGGGTCTTGATCCGGTCGACGGTGGTCTCGTCGTGCCCGCCCTCGGTGAGAAGACGGCGGCGGAAGCGCACCCACTTGGCCGCCGAGCCGATCAGCCCGATCGAGCCCAGACGGGGGGTGCGCAGGGCGGCGTCGCACAGGGCCGCGTCCTCGGCGTGATCGTGGGTCATGATCAGGACGTGGGTGCCGTGCGGCAGTTCCTCCAGGACCTCCTCGGGCAGCAGCGGCGTGTGGTGCACGTGCACCTGCGCCACCGCGTCCGCCAGGACGCCGAGCCGCTCCTCGGTGAGGATGTCGGAGCGGCTGTCGATCAGATGGAGGTCGAGGTCCTGGCGGGCCAGGATGCGCGCCAGTTCGAGGCCGACGTGCCCGACTCCGAAGATCGCCACCGCCCGCACCACCGGGAGCGGTTCGAGCAGCACCGAGACCGTGCCGCCGCAGCACTGAACGCCGTGGCGGTTGGTCACCTTGTCGTTCAGGGCGAAGTCGATCAGCTCCGGCTCCGGCTTGCCCGCGTCGATCATCTCCCGGGCCCGGTCGATCGCGACGGCCTCGACGTTGCCGCCCCCGATCGAGCCCCAGGTTCCGGTCCGTCCCACCACGAGCTTCGCCCCGGCGTCGCGCGGGGCGTGGCCCCGCACGGTCGCGACGGTCACGAGCACGCCGGGCTCCCGGCGTGCCCGCAACCGCGCGACCGCGGAGACCCACGTCATGTCAGGCACCGATCGCCGCTTCTGCGTCGGCCCGGAACCCGCCGTCGGCCGGCCCGCCCTCGACCCGCGCGCCCTCGACCCGCGCGCTGTCGATCCGCGCGGCGGCGTCGTCGGCCGGCCCGTCCGATGCACCGCTCCCGCGGGCGGCCTGGATCGCCCAGTACACCGCCTCCGGGGTCGCGGGCGAGGCCAGCTCGACGCTGGTCCCGGCAGGACCGAACGCCGCGGCGGCCTGCCGCAGGGCCTCGCGCACCGAGAACGCCAGCATCAGCGGGGGCTCGCCGACCGCCTTGGACCCGTACACGGCGCCTTCCTCGGTGGCGTTCTCGAGCAGCGTGACGTTGAACTCCTCGGGCATCTCCGAGAAGCTCGGCAGCTTGTAGGTGCTCGCGGCCTGCGTCAGGAGGCGCCCGCGGTTGGGGCCGTCACCGGCGTCCCAGCGCAGGTCCTCCAGCGTCAGCCAGCCCGCTCCCTGCACGAAACCGCCCTCGATCTGACCGATGTCGATCAACGGCGAGAGGCTGTCGCCGACGTCGTGCACGATGTCGACCCGCCGGATGCGGTACGCGCCGGTGAACCCGTCCACCTCCACCTCGGCCGCGGCGGCGCCGTGGGCGAAGTACTTGAACGGCGAGCCCCGGAACGTCTTCGCGTCCCAGTGCAGACCCTCCGTCCGGTAGAAACCGGCCGCCGACAGCTGGACCCGCTGGAGGTACGCGGTGCGCACCAGGTCGTCCCAGGCCAGCTCCCTGTCGCTGCCCAGCGTGCGCGCGACGCCTTCGACGATGCGCACGTCCGAGGCGTGCGAACCGAGCTGGGTGGCCGCCACCCGCACCAGCCGCTCCCGCAGCTGCTCGCAGGCGTTCTTCACCGCCGCGCCGTTGAGGTCCGCCCCGGCACTGGCGGCGGTGGCGGAGGTGTTGGGCACCTTGTCCGTACGGGTCGGGGCCAGCCGCACCTTGTGCAGCGGGATGCCGAGCGTGGTCGCCGCCACCTGCAGCATCTTGGTGTGCAGGCCCTGGCCCATCTCCGTACCGCCGTGGTTGATCAGGACGGAGCCGTCCTTGTAGATCAGCACCAGCGCCCCGCCCTGGTTGAAGGCGGTGAGGTTGAACGAGATCCCGAACTTCAGGCCCGTCAGGGCGAGCCCCCGCTTGGTGTGCGGGTGCGCGGCGTTGAACGCGGCGATCTCGCGCGTGCGGTCGGCGATGCCGGCGCTCTCCTTGACCTGCTCCCAGACGGCCGAGATCCGTTCGGGCCGGACGACCGGCTGCCCGTACGGCGTGGTCTGGCCCTGCCCCTTCCGGTAGAAGTTGCGCTCCCGCAGCTCGATGGGGTCGAGGCCGAGCAGCGGCGCGCACCGGCCCATGATGTCCTCGATCACCAGCATTCCCTGTGGGCCGCCGAAGCCGCGGAAGGCGGTGTTGGAGACCTTGTTGGTCCTGGCGATGCGACCGGCGACGCGGGCGTTCGGGATCCAGTACGTGTTGTCGATGTGGCACAGCGCGCGGGCCACCACCGGCTCGGACAGGTCCAGGCTCCAGCCGCCGTCCGCGGTCAGGGTGGCGTCGAGGGCCTGGATGCGGCCGTCGGCGTCGAAGCCGATCCGCCACGCGGCGTGGAACCCGTGCCGCTTGCCGGACATCGTCAGGTCCTGGGTGCGGCTCAGCCGCACCCGGACGGGCCGGCCGGTCAGCTTGGCGCCGAGCGCGGCGACGGCGGCGAAACCGTGCGGCTGCATCTCCTTGCCGCCGAACCCGCCTCCCATCCGCAGACACTGCACGGTCACCTCGTGACTGTGCAGGCCGAGCACGTGCGCGACGATCTCCTGGGTCTCGGACGGATGCTGGGTGCTGCTCTGGACGAAGACCTGCTCGGCCTCGTCGATGTAGGCAAGGGCCGCGTGCGTCTCCAGGTAGAAGTGCTCCTGGTCGGAGAACTGCAGCTCGCCCGTGAACACATGCGCGGAGTCGGCGAAGCCGGCGTCGATGTCGCCGGTCTCCATCACGGGCCGGGCGCCGTGGAAGCTGCCCGCCGCGATCGCCTCCTGGAGGGTGATCACCGAGGGCAGCTCGTCGAGTTCGACCTCGACGGCGGCGGCGCCGAGCCGGGCCGCCTCCAGCGTCTCGCCCAGCACCCAGGCGACCGCGTGGCCGTGGAACATGACCTCGTCGGGGAAGAGCGGTTCGTCGTGCTTCATCCCGGCGTCGTTGACCCCGGGCACGTCGGCGCCGGTCAGCACGCGGACCACACCGGGCACGGCGAGCGCGGCCTCGGTGCGCAGCGCGGTGATCCGGCCGTGGGCCTTCATGACCTGGACCGGGTAGGCGTGCAGCACGTCCTTGGTCCGGTGGACCAGGTCGTCGGTGTACAGCGCGGTGCCGGTGACGTGCAGGGCGGCACTCTCGTGCGGCATCGGCACGCCGACGACGGCCTTCTCGGGGCGCTCGGACAGTTGGCTCATGACGACACCGCCTCGGTGGTCTGTGCGTACAGCTTCAGCAGGCTCTGGCCGAGCATCGCGGAACGGTACGCGGCGCTCGCGCGGTGGTCGCTCATCGGGGTCCCCTCGGTGCGGAGCACCGCCGCGGCGGCCTCGACGGTCTGTGCCGTCCAGGCCCTGCCCTCCAGGGCCGCCTCGGTGGCGAGGGCGCGGACCGGGGTGGCGGCCACGCCGCCCAGACCGATCCGGGCCTTGCGGACGAGGCCGTCCTCGACGTCGAGCGCGAAGGCGACCGCCACGCTGGAGATGTCGTCGAAGCGCCGCTTGGCGATCTTGTGGAAGGCCGTGACCGGTGACAGGGGCAGCGGAACGCGAACGGCGCGGATCAGCTCATCGGGCCGGCGCACGCTCTGCCGGTAGCCGGTGAAGTACTCCGCGAGCGGGACCTCGCGCTCACCGTCGGCGTCGGCGAGCACCACCGACGCCTCGAGCGCGAGCAGCACCGGCGGGCTGTCCCCGATGGGGGAGCCGGTGCCGAGGTTGCCGCCGAGGGTGGCACCGTTGCGGATCAGCCGGGACGCGAACTGCGGGAACAGTTCGGCGAGGAGCGGTACGGAGCCGTTGAGCCGGCGCTCGATCTCGGTGAGGGTCAGCGCCGCCCCGATCTCGACGGAGTCGGACGCGACGCGCAGTTCCCGCAGTTCGGGCAGCCGGTCGACGGCGACCACGCAATCCGCCCGCCGGGCACGGATGTTCACCTCCACGCCCCAGTCGGTGGAGCCGGCGACCACCACCGCGTCGGGCCGCTCGCGCAGCAGTCGCAGCGTCTCCGCGAGCGTGCCCCTGCGCAGGAACTCGGCGCCGTCGCGGCGGTATTCGGTGGCCACGGGCGCGGGCGGGTCCTCTTCGCGCCGCCGCGCCAGCGGGTCGTCGCCGGTGGGCGCGCCGACGGCGAAGGCGGCGTCGCGGATCGGGCGGTAGCCGGTGCAGCGGCACAGGTTGCCGCTGAGGGCGTGGAGGTCGAAGCCGTTCGGCCCGTGCTCGGCGTCGGCGCCGTCGGCCGGGGCGGGCTCGGCGTGGGCGCAGCGGTCGGGCCGGTAGTACTCGGCGGCCATGCTGCACACGAATCCCGGGGTGCAGTAACCGCATTGGGAGCCGCCGCGGACCGCCATCTCCTCCTGCACCGGGTGCAGGGCGGGCGGCGTGCCGGGGGCGCCGGGGGTGGCGAGCCCCTCGGCGGTGACGAGCTCCTGGCCGTCCAGCGCCGCGACCGGGACCAGACAGGCGTTGACCGCCACCCAATCGGTGGGCTTGTTCACCCCCGGACGGGCCACCAGGACCGAACAGGCACCGCACTCGCCCTCGGCGCAGCCCTCCTTGGTGCCGGTGAGGCCGCGCTCGCGCAGGAAGTCGAGCACGGTGGTGTGGGGCGCGGCCGGAGCGATCGGCGCTTCTTTCCCGTTGACCGTGATCCGCGCCGCTACCATGACGGGCCCTCGTTTCGGAGCAGGATCGATCGATGCATCATGTTCGCCAATTTCAGGCAGCTTTCTGTGTGCGAAGGCGCCACGCGACAGAAGTGGGCGCGGAACGGCACGCGGCAGCGGCGTGCCAGGAAAGGTGAGGGAACAACCCGGGAGATGCCACGGAAGGGCACCTCGACTACGGCGTGATCAGCAGCCGTGCGCGATACGACCCGGGACCCAGACCGTGGTGTGGGCGAGGCGACTCAGGTCAGAGCTGGTGTACATCCGCCGGTCGCCTCCTCTCGGTCGTCCTGGGGTCGACGTTGACCGCAAGTTAACGGCTGGCGCGAGGCAGGTCAAGAGGGCGTCGGCTCCGTGAGACGGGTCGGGGGCCGGCGCCGGGACGCGAGCCGGGCGGCTGCTCAGGCGGGTTGGAGCCGGGTGTGCAGCAGGCAGAACTCGTTGCCCTCCGGGTCGGCCAGGACGTGCCAGTTCTCCTCACCGGTCTGGCCGACGTCGGCGGGCCGGGCGCCGAGGGCGAGGAGCCGCTCCAGCTCGGCGTCCTGGTCACGGTCGGTGGCGTTGACGTCGATGTGCAGGGGGAGTCGGCCGGTGCGCGGGTTGCTGCTGGGGCTGAGGACGAGGGTGGGCTGCGGCCCGCCGAACCCGACCCCGGGCGGCCCGATCTCGATGCTTCCGTCCTCACGCCCGAGCTCCACATAGCCGAGGACCTCGCTCCAGAACGCGGCGAGCCGGTCGGGGTCGGCGCAGTGGAGGACCAGCTCACTGATGCGGCATGCCATGGCCGCCAGTGTAGGAAGACGGCCCGTACGGGAGCCCCAGCCACGCCGACGGCACCTGCCGGATCGGTCCGTCCCGTACCGGACCTCACTGACCAGATGACCATTTTGGTCAGTTGGTCTACCGTCGCACCATGAAGACGCACACAAGCCCGCGTCGGCGGGCTCTCGTAGTCGGACTCGGGGTCAGCGGGACCGCCGCCGCGCTGCGGCTCCACCGGGCGGGCTGGGACGTCCTCGTCCTGGAGAAAGCCGCGGAACGCCGCCGCGGCGGGTACTTCATCGGCCTCTTCGGCACCGGGATCACCGCGGCGGAGCGCCTGGGCATCGAACTGCCCGACCGCTTCTCGGCGGACATCGCCTACTACACCGTCGACCGCGCGGGCCGCCGACGGCGCTGCCTCAGCTTCACCGACGCCGTGCCCGGCCGGGCCCGCCCCGTCGTCCGCGGCGACATCGAGCAGGCCGCCTTCGACGCCCTGCCCGAGGACGTGGAGATCCGCTACGCCTCCGTCCCGGCCGCCCTGCGCCACGACGAGGACGGCGTGCGCGTCGACATCGAGGACCGGGCCGCCGGGACGCGGACCACCGAGCGCTTCGACCTCGTGGTCGGCGCCGACGGCCTGCGCTCGACCGTACGGCGGCTCGCCTTCGGGCCCGACGAGGGACGCCTGCACCGCCTCGGCTACATGCTCGCGGCGTGCGCCCTGCCCGGCCCGGTCCCCGGCTTCCGGGGCACGGACGGGATCGTCATGACCGAACGGGGCCGCTCCGCCTGGGTGTTCCCGTTCGCCGACCGGCCACCGACCGTGCTGTTCAACTACCGCACCGACGACGTCGACGGCGCGCTCTCCAGGCCCGCCGCCGCCTCGCTCCGTGAGGTGTTCGGACCGCGGCCCACGGGCCGCACCCTCGGCTGGCTGCTCGACCGGTTCGAGGAGGCACCGGAGCACCTGTTCGACACCGCAGAGCAGGTACGCCTCGACACCTGGCACCAGGGCAGGGTGGTCCTCCTCGGCGACGCCGCCTGGTGCATGACCCTCTACTCCGGCATGGGCGCCTCCACCGGCCTGGCCGGGGCCGACCTGCTGGGCACGATGCTGGAGCGCTGCCCCGGGGACGTACCGCGGGCGCTGCGCGCCTGGGAGGCGAAACTGCGGCCCTTCATCGCGTTCCACCAGAGCACCGGCATGGACATGCGCAAGCTCTTCGTCCCGGCCGGCCGCACCGAGTACCGCATCCGCACCGTCATGGACCGCGTGGTGGGCACGGAGCTCGGCCGGCGGGTCCTGTCGCAGCGACAGCACCGCAGCAAGGCCGCCCGGATGAAGACGGTCGACGTCGCCCTGTCCTGACCGGATCCGGGCCGCCGGCACGGCCGGCTCACCCCCGTGGCCCCCGTGACATCATGCTCCCGGAGAACGAACGGGAGGAACCACGACGGTGAGCCGGCTGATCGAACACGACTCCGCCAAGGCGGCCAGAATCCTCGACAGCGCTCGCGAACTGGTCCTCGAACACGGCGTCCGCAAGGTGACCATCTCCGAGATCGCCGCCGCCGCGGGCGTGGGCAAGGGCACGGTCTACCTCTACTGGGAGACCAAGGAAGACCTCTTCGTGGGCCTGGCCGCGCGTGAGGTGCTGGCCTGGATCGAGACGCTCAACCGGCACATCGCCCAGGACCCGTGGACCGTCCTGCCCCGCCGGCTCGCTCCGCTGCTCATCCGCACGACCCTGGGCAACCCGTGGCTGCGGTGGCTCCGCGGCGACGACCGGGCCCTGCGCCAGCTGCTCCACCGCCCCGCCGACCAGGAGCGCTTCGCCGACGCCACCCCGAGCGCGATGGGCAACGCGGTCGCGACGATCCTCCACGAGCACGGGCTCGTGCGCGACGACCTCCCGCTGTCCCGCCAGATGTACGCGCTGCACGCCGTACTGGTCGGGTTCGGCACGGTCATGAACGACGCCGAGGTCGCGGGCCCGCTCCGCGTCGACGACCCCGAGACCGCCCTCGCCGACACCGTCCACCTGCTGCTCGAACGGCCGGAGGACCCCGACGCGCGGGACGTCGCCCAGGCCGCGGAGGCGGTACGGGCCCGGTTCGCCGAGATCCACGACAGCCTCCTGGAACTCGTCTCGACGGGCGCCGCCGGAACCAGGTGACCGGGCGGGGCGTCAGGGCGCCCGGCCGCCCGCCCGATTCAGTACGCCCCGATCGACCAGAAGACCCGGGCGGGAGCGGACGGGAGCCGGTTCCCCCTGCCACTCCTCGCTCATCACGGCGAGCGCGCCGACCGCCGCCCGGTGGCCACGAACGTGTACGGGTCGTCGAGCAGCCGCAGCACCGCCGCGCTCCACGCACGGCGTTCGAGGGCGGTCCGGTCGTCGGGCGAGGGCATGGGCGCCACTCCAGGAGGCGCCCCGGGCCGTTCCCCGCGTGGCCCCCGGCCGCATGCCGGTGGCCCGGTGCCGCTCGATGATGAGCACATGGACGTCACCGAGGTACTTCTGCCGGGCGTGGGGCTGCGGTACGAGTTCACCAGCCACCGCGGGGACCGGGTGGGTGTCGTGGCCCGCCGGACGGGCGACTTCGAACTGGTCGTCTACCCGGAGGAGGACCCGGACGAGGGGCGGCCGGTGCTCCAGCTCAACGGCGAGGAGGCCGACGCCGTCGCCGAGATCCTGGGCGCCCCGAGGATCACGGAGCGCTTCGCGGACCTGACGAAGGAGGTCCCCGGGCTGCTGTCCGCGCGGATCGAGGTGCCCCCGGGCAGCGCGTACGACGGCCGGCCGCTGGGCGACACCCGGGCGCGCACCCGCACGGGCGCGTCGGTCGTCGCGATCGTGCGCGGCCGGGACGTGATCGCCTCGCCCGCCCCCCGGGAGGTCCTGCGCGGCGGGGACGTCCTGGTGGTGATCGGCACCCACGAGGGCATCGGGGGCGTGGAACAGATCATCCGGGGCTGAGCGGCGTGCGCACCCCGGTCGCCCTGCTCCTGGAGCTGGGCGTGATCCTCGCGGTCCTCGGCGTGCTCGGCACGCTGGCGCGCCGCCTCACCCTCTCGCCCGTCCCGCTCTACCTCCTCGCCGGCCTCGCCATCGGCGAGGGCGGCGTCGCGCCCGTGCCGGCGGCCGGTGACTTCGTCGAGACCGGTGCCGCGATCGGTGTCGTCCTGCTGCTGCTCACCCTGGGTCTGGAGTTCTCCCTGCCCGAGTTCGCCGTGGGCGTGCGACGGCATGTGCCGTCCGCCGTGGTGGACCTCGGTCTGAACGCCGTGCCCGGGGCCGTCGCCGGATGGCTTCTGGGTCTGGACGGCATCGGGATCCTCGCCCTGGCCGGCGCCACGTACATCTCCTCCTCCGGGATCGTGGCCCGGCTGCTGTCCGATCTGCGGCGGCTGGGCAACCGCGAGACCCCGGCGGTGCTTTCGGTCCTGGTCATGGAGGACTGCGCCATGGCCGCCTATCTCCCGGTGCTCGCCGTGCTCGCGTCGGGCGGCCAGTGGTGGCAGGCGGGGCTCGGCGTGCTCGCCGCCCTGGGCGCGGTCGTCGTCGCCTTCACGGTCTCCTACCGGTGGGGCCACCACGTCGGCAGGCTCGTCGCCCACCCGGACGACGAACAACTGCTCCTGCGCGTCCTGGGCCTCACACTCATCGTCGCCGCCCTGGCCGAGGCCGTGCACGCCTCCGCCGCGGTCGGAGCCTTCCTCGTCGGCCTCACCCTGACGGGCGAGACCGCGACCCGTACCCGCGCGGTCCTCGGGCCGCTGCGGGACCTGTTCGCGGCGGTGTTCTTCCTGGCCATCGGGCTGTCCGTCGACCCGGGCGACCTCCTGCCCGTGCTGCCCGCCGCGCTCGCGCTCGCCGCCGTCACCGCCGTCACCAAGGTCGCCACCGGCCACTTCGCCGCCGCCCGCGACCGGGTCGGCCGCAAAGGACGGCTGCGCGCCGGGACCGTGCTCATCGCGCGGGGCGAGTTCTCCCTGGTGATCGTCGGCCTCCTCGGCACGATGCACGACGCCCTCGGCCCGCTGGTCACCGCGTACGTCTTCGTCCTCGCCCTCGCAGGCCCCCTCCTGACCCGACTCGCCGGCGCCCTTCCGCTGCGCGACACCCGCCCGCCCGGCCCGGCGCCGTCAGGGATGTGACTCCTCGCGCCCCGTCCCCGTCAGGAAACGCCGGGCCGCCCGGTTCAGGAGGCGTGACCATGCCGGCGTACGAGGTCTCGCGAGGCGGGACGGGCCGGGCCCTCGTTCACTCGCACGTGTGGTCCGGCGCGGATCCTCGCCACCCTGAGCGTCCGCCGCACGTTGGGGTGGTGCGACCCGCTTGCAGTGACGGTTCTGCACGCTGGACCTGCGGTCATGCGCCGCACGGCGGACGGCGGCGTCGCGTACGAAGGCAATGGGCCGGATGACGGGTGGAGCGGACGTGCGGGCTGGATCCGAGGGGGACGGCGCCCCGTTCGAGGGGCGTCACGGCGGGCTGGTGGGCCGCGAGGCGGAGCTGGCCGCACTGGAACGGGCGCTGGCGGCACGCCGGCTGGTCACCGTCGTGGGCGCGGCCGGTGTGGGCAAGAGCCACCTGGCGATGGCGGCCGCCGACCGCCGCGACCGGGTGGTGCCGGGGGCGGGGACGGTGAAGGTCCGCTGGCACGACGGCATCCCGGCGGCCCCCAGCGCTCTGGCCGCACGCATCCTGCGGGCCCTGGACTCCGCGGTCGAGCCGTCCGTCGAGCCGTCCGAGCTGTCGGGCGGGCCTTCTCGCGTCGAGCCGTCCGGGCCGCCTGGCCGGTCCTCTGCTGCCGAGCCGTCCGGCCGGTCCTCTCCCGTTGAGCCGTCCGGCCCGCTCTCTCCCGTCGAGCCGTCCGCCCCACCGCCCCCGGCCGGCGGGCCGCTGCTCGTCCTCGACGACGTCGACCCGGTGCACGCCGAATGCACCAGGCTGGTGCAGTCCCTGCTGATGCGCCTGCCCGACCTCCGGGTCCTGGTCACCGCGCGCCGTCCGCTGGGGCTCGGTGACGAGCACGTACTGCGCCTCGCGCCGCTGCCCGTCGGCGACCCCGCCCACTCCGCGAACCCCTCCCCGGCGGCCGAGCTGTTCCTCGCCCGCGCCACCCCCGGCCGGCCCGACGCGGTCGCCGAGCTCGGCGCGGTCGAACGGGTGTGCCGCCTCGTCGAAGGCGTGCCCCTGGCGATCGAGCTCGCCGCCGCCCAGCTCGGCGACACCACCATGAGCGAGCTGACCGAACGCCTGGAGACCGGCCTGTGCTGGCTGGCCGGTGCCGGCTCCCCGGTGAACCGGCACCGGTCGGTCCGCGCGTCGATCGGCGCCGTACACGCCCTGTGCGAGCCCACCGTCCGTACGGTCTGGCGCTGCCTGAGCGTCTTCGCGGGGGCCTTCACGGAGGCCGCCGCCGGGTTCGTCTGCGAAGGACTCGGCGTCGACCCGGACGAAGTGCCGCCCGCGCTGGCCGTCCTGGCCGCGACGGGCGTCCTCCAGCCGCAGGGCGAGATCGGCACCGCACGGGAAGTGCGCTACCGGATGGCGCGGGCCGCCCGGGACTTCGGCCGCGAACGCCTCACCGCCTCCGGAGAGACCGCCGTGGTACGAGACCGCCACGCCCGCCACTGCCGGAGCGTGGCCGTGGTCGCGGAGACCCTGTGGAACAGCGGTCTGCAGCGGCAGGCCGCCCAGCTCGTCCTCGACGAAAACGCCGACCTGCTCGGCCTGATGCGCCGCGCCGCCCACCGGCCGGCGCTCGCCCAGGCCGCCGTGGACAGCGTGCTGCACCTGTGGTTCTGGTGGGCGGCCCACGGCCACGCCGAGGAAGGCGCCGCACACCTCCTGCGCCTGCTGCCCCTCCTGCCCTCCGAAGGCCCCGCGAAGGCCCGGGCGCAGTGGCTCGCCGCCTGGCTCAGCACCGCCGCCGACCCCACCACCGCCCGCCGGCTCCTCGACGCCGCCTGGCCGGCTGCCGTCCTCGCCGGTGACGACGCCCTCATCGGCCGCATCTCCCACGCCCACGGCACCCTCGCCTGGCAGCGGCACGACCTCCGCGCCGCCGCCGAGCACTACCGTCACGCCGCCGCCACCATTCCCGAACACGCCACCGCCGGGCCACCGGCCGTCGTCAGCCTCGCGGCCCTCGCCATCGTCCAGACCCATACCGACACCGAGGCCGCACTCCACACCGCACGGCGCGCGCTCGCCCAGCCGACCGCCCGCGACGACACCTGGGCCCGGGCCCTCGCCCACTACGCCCGCGCCCTCGCCGACCACCGGGCCGGCCGCACCGGCCGGGCCCGCCACCGCGCCCGCCGCGCGCTCGCCCACCTCGACCCCCGCCTGGACGCGCCCCAGGCCCACCGCGCCCTGCGACGCCTCCTCGACCACGTCGAGCCCACCGGCCCCGCCACCGGCGCCGACACCGCACCACGGCTCCGCCCACCCTCCCTGCCGACCCAGCGCTCGACGGCCGAGGACCCCGTCCGCCGATAATGGCGCCGTGATCAACAGGAAGCTGCGCGTGGTACTGGCCGAGGACTCCGTCGTGCTCCGGGACGGCATGACCGAACTGCTCGGCGCCCGCGGCTGCGAGGTGGTCGCGGCGGTCGGGACGGCACCCGCGCTGCTCGCCGCGGTCGCCGAACACCGGCCCGACGTGGCCGTCGTCGACATCCGGATGCCGCCCATGCACACGGACGAAGGGATCCGCGCCGCCGTCGAGATCCGGGCGACGACGCCCGAGGTCGGCATCCTCGTCTTCTCCCAGCACGTGGAGACGGCCTTCGCGTCCCGGCTCCTCGCGGACGGCGCGGCGGGCGTCGGATACCTCCTGAAGGAACGGGTCGCCCGCACCTCCGAGTTCGTCGACGCGCTGCACCGGGTCGCCGACGGGGGAGCGGCGCTCGACCCCGAGGTGGTCACCCAGCTGATGCGCGGACGGCGGCGACGCCTGGTGGACGCCCTGACCCCGCGCGAGCGCGAGGTGCTGGAACTGATGGCCCAGGGCCGTTCCAACCGCTCCATCGCCGCCGCCCTCGTCGTGTCGGAGCGGGCGGTGGAGAAGCACGTGGCCGCCGTGTTCGGCAAGTTCGGGCTGGTGGCGACGGACACCGACAACCGGCGGGTGAAGGCCGTCCTCACCTACCTCGCGGAGAACGGCAGCTGACGGCCCGTCACAGGCGGACGGGCAGCTCCGCGGTGACCACGGTGGGGCCGCCGGGCGGACTGTCGACCCGGAGGAAGCCGTCCACGGCCGCGAGCCGTTCCGCCAGACCGGAAAGACCGGTCCCGGCCGCAGGGCTCCCGGCAGGCGCTGTGCCCAAGGCCGCGCCGCCGCGTCCGTCGTCGCGTACGACCAGACGGACACGCCCGTCGGCGGCGGTCACCGTGAGCGCGGCCGCGGCGGCACCGCTGTGCCGGGCGACATTGGTGAGCAGCTCGGCGGCACAGAAGTAGACGGCCCGTTCGATCGCGGGATCCGGGCGCTCGGGCAGGTCGACGCGGACCGCGACGGGCACCGGCGACGTGGCGGTGAGCCCCGGCAGGGCCTCGTGCAGACCGCCGTCCAGGGCGGCCGGGTGGATGCCCCGGGTGAGCCGCCGCAGCTCGCCGATCGTCTCGTCGGTCTGGCCGCGGGCCCGGTCCACCAGGGTACGCAGCCGCCCGAGGTCCGGGGCGGCCCCGGGCGCCAGCGCGTCCTCCGCCAGCGAGAGGGTGATCGCCAGGGCCACCAGACGGGCCTGGGTGCCGTCGTGCAGATCGCGCTCCAGGCGGCGCAGCCGCTCGGTGCTCTCCGCCAGCAGCGACGCGCGGGCGCCCTCCAGCTCTCGTACCCGCCGCTGGACGCGGGCCGGGCCGAGCAGCAGCCGCGCCAGCCACCGGTTCGCCCGGCCGAGCATCCGTACGGCTCCGGGCACGCAGACCAGGAGCAGCAGGCCGAGCAGGACGGCGCCGGCATCCAGCAGGCCGGCCGGACGCGGACCCGGTTGCAGCAGCCGCACCCACAGCGGGAAGCCGACCAGCCAGCCACAGCCGAGCGGGAGCACGACGGCGGCCGCGAAGCCGACGACCCCGAGCGGCAGCCGCAGCACCAGGTAGAGCAGCGCCCGCCACGCCACCGGGTCGGCAAGGACGGTACGCCCGCGCGCGAGCACGCCGCGCGGACGCGGCAACGGTTCCGGCCCCTCCACGTACGCGCCGAGCAGCCGCCCGACCAGGCGCCGGTGCGCCGTCCCCAGCCCCCGCGCGCCCAGCAGCCCGGCGACGACGAACGGCAGCCCGAGCACCGTGAGCGAGAGCAACGCCCCCGCGTAGAGCACCGCGAGCGCGTAGACACCCCCGAGCAGGGCGAGCGGCAGCCCGACGACGGCGAAGACCCACTCCCCGGCCGCGCCGCCCCCACGCCCGGCCGCCCCGGCGACCGCGTCCCCCGTCCCGGTCTTGCCCGTCCCGGTCTCCACCACACCGTCCTCGCCCGTCCGCGCACCACGCGGCCGCGCCCCCGCCCCGCCCGTGCCGTCAGTCACGGCCGCCGCCCACCAGCTCCGCCGCCCGGCCGCGTACGGCGCGCAGGCCCGTGGCCAGGACGGCCGGGACGGTCAGCACCGCCGCTCCCGCGAGGGTCCACAAGCAGGCGGCCATCGGGACGGACGGGACCGGGGAGCCGGTCGCCGCCGTGCTGAAGGCGGCGCCCGCGGCGGCGGCGACCGTCGCGCCGAGGAGGACGCCGACCGCCGTCGTGAGGACCGCCTCCGCGGTGAGCACGCGCAGCAGTTGGGCGCGGGTCGCGCCGACGAGGCGGAGCAGGGCGAACTCGCGGCGCCGGTCGGCGGTCACGGCGACGAGGGTGTTGAGGGTCGAGACGGCGGCGAAGCAGAGCAGCAGCCCCAACTCGGTCTGCCGGAGCCAGACGTCCGTCGCGGAGCCGGCACTCGTCGTCGCGGCGGGGGAGCGGAGGGCGGTGCTCGTCATGATCGACATGGTGCCCGACAGGCCGACGAGGAGGGCGACCGGCACCACGGCGGACGACAACCGCCGTGCGTAGCCGCGCAGGTTGGCGTCGGCCAGCCACCCGGCCCCGGGAGCCAGGACCCGTACCGGCGTGCCCAGCGCCGTCGAGAGCAGCCGCGCAGCGAACGGCCCGGCCAGGGCGACGGCGACGAGCAGCACCAGCGAGCCCAGCAGCGCCGCCTGCCCCGCCTTGTCCAGTTCGTGGGGCGGCCGGGTGGCGGCGAGACGCAGCAGGAGGCCGCCGCCCACCAGGACGCCGATGCCGGCGAGCAGCCGCGGCACACCCGTACGCCCGTGCTCGGTCGTGCTCGCGGTGAGGGCGGCGGCGGGGGCGATACGGGAGATCCGCCGGGCCGCGAGGGCCGTGGCGGCCAGGCCGACGACGAGGGCCGCCGCCAGCGCCACCAGCATCGGGACCGGTGTCCACGGCACCCGCAGGCCCGGTGCCGCCATCCCCCGGTGCTGCAGCGCCGAGAGGAAACGCCGGGCCGCCGCCGCCCCGACGAGCCAGGCCGGTACGGCGACCAGCAGCGTGGTCGCGAGGACCTGCCCGCGTACCAGCCGCCGGGTCTGCCGGGGCGTCGCCGCGATGGTGCGCAGCAGCGCCAGCTCGCGGTGCTGCTGACGCAGGGCGAAGCCCAGGGCGTTCACCACGACGAAGAACGCCACCAGCACGGCGATCTCGCCGAAGGCGCCGGCGATCACCTTCAGGTCGGGCCCGTCGACCGCCCCCCGGGCATGCGCGGGGGCGGCGAGGTCGGCGGCGAACAGCGAACCGAACAGCGTCACGGTGGCCATGGCCAGGAACAGCGCCGCCGCCAGACCGGCGAAGGCGGCCGGACGCCGGCGCATCTGACCCAGCGCGACCGACGGACCGGGAGCGAGCGACACCATGACGCTCACCCGCCCAGCCGGCTCAGGCGCTCGCCGACCCGCGCGGCGGTGGGCCGGTCCAGCTCGTCGACCACCACGCCGTCGGCCAGCAGCAGCACCCGGTCCGCGTACCCGGCGGCGACCGGATCGTGGGTCACCATCACACAGGTCCGGCCGTCCCGGTCCACCCCCTCGCGCAGCAGGGCGAGGATCTCGTGGCCGGTGCTCCGGTCCAGAGCACCGGTCGGCTCGTCGGCGAACAGCACCTCGGGGCGGGAGACCCACGCCCGCGCGATCGCCACCCGCTGCTGCTGCCCGCCGGACAGCTGCCCCGGCCGGTGCCGCTCGCGCCCCGCCAGCCCCACCCGGGCGAGGGCGTCACGCACCCGGTCCCTGTCGGGGCGCCGCCCGGCGAGCCGGCCGGGCAGCTCGACGTTCTGCGCGACCGTCATCGCCGGCATGAGGTTGAACGCCTGGAACACGAACCCGACCCGTTCGCGCCGCAGTTCGGCCAGCCGCCGCTCGGGCAGCCGCGACACCTCCGTGTCACCCCACCAGACCGAGCCCCGGGTGGGCCGGTCCATCCCCGCCAGGCAGTGCAGCAAGGTCGTCTTGCCGGAACCGGAGGGCCCCATCACCGCCGTGAACGTCCCCGGCGCGAGCGCCACCGACACCCCCCGCAGCGCCCGTACCGCGGCCGCGCCCCGCCCGTACTCCCGGTGCAGACCCTCCGCCCGCGCCGCGGTCCCCGTACCGTTCTCCGTCACCGTTTCCGTCATGACCCCCATCCTCGGAGCGCCGCGCCCGCCGATCGATCGTGCCGGCCCCCGAACCGGGGGTTCGGAGAACCGCACCCCGGGCGGCTCGGCGGTGAGGGGCGAGAGGGAGACGGGAGGGCGCCCAGGGCGCCGGCCGGGAGTCTTCGAGGTCCTCGGGGAGTGTCCGGTCGAGCGGGACGGGGGCGCCGTGGCACAGTGGGCCCATGTGCGGCCGCTACGCCTCCACCCGTGGGCCCGAGGACCTGACCCGGCTGTTCGGCGTCACCGACTGGCGCCCCGAGGAGACAGTGGCGCCCAGCTGGAACGTCGCACCGACCGACGAGGTCTACGCGGTCCTCGAACGCGCCGCGCGGGACGACCGCGACGACGAGGTGCGCCGGGAGCTGCGGGCGCTCCGGTGGGGACTCGTGCCCTCGTGGGCGAAGGACCCCAAGATCGGCTCCCGGCTGATCAACGCGCGCGTGGAGACCGTGCACGAGAAGCCCGCCTACCGGCGCGCCTTCGCCAGGCGGCGCTGCCTGCTGCCCGCCGACGGCTTCTACGAATGGGATCCCGTCAAGGACGAGGCGACGGGCAGGACGCGTAAACAGCCCTACTTCATCCACCCCAGCGACGGTCAGGTGATGGCCATGGCCGGCCTGTACGAGTACTGGCGCGACCCGGACGTCACGAACGACGACGACCCCGCCGCCTGGCTGGTGACCTGCACGATCCTCACCACACAGGCCACCGACGCGGCCGGCCGCGTCCACCCCCGCATGCCCCTCGCGCTCCCCGCGGACCACTACGACGCCTGGCTCGACCCCCGCCACCAGGACACCGACGACCTGCGCGCCCTGCTCGTCCAGCCGGGGAACGGCCGGCTCGACGCCCGTCCCGTCTCCCCGGCGGTCAACGACGTCCGCAACAACGGGCCCCACCTCCTGGACGCGGTCGGCTGACGGCCCACCGACAGTCCACCGCCGGCCGACCGACCCTGACCACAGGGCGGACCCGCGCGGGCCAGCCGGACGGCGCGTTTACGGAGGCCAGGAGGGGACAGGAGCGGAGGCACGCCCGCAGCGCCGGGCTGCCGGACCGCCACGGGGCGTCGACCGACCGTCCGCGTCCCGGGACCGCCCGAGAAGACCTGAGAGGTGACCATGACCGCCCTCGCCACCGCGCCCGCACTCGCATCGGCCGGCTCCAACGCCGTGCTCTTCGCCGTCGTCATCGGAGTCGTGGTCGTCGCCCTGCTCATCGGAGCGTTCTGGTGGGGCAGCCGTCGCGTCGCCCGCAGGCGCCGGCCGGTCGGCGACCCCACGCGGGCGCAGCGCGCGGGCGGCGACTCGTGGACCACCCCGGACGACCGCGACGCCCGGTGATCCGGCCACGGCCGCCCCAGGCCGCGGCGGCTCGTTCCTGCCCCGGCCGTCCGTAGGGCCCCTCGCCGCGACGCCCTCCGGACGGTCCCTCACCCGGGGCCCCGCACCCGTTGTCAGTGGCCCTGCGTAATCTCGCTCGCATACGCAGCCGAGGGGCGTCGCGCCCCTGGTTCGTGCTGCGCTGACGAGTGGTGGAACGGGCGGAGGGGCGCGGCTGATGGCGTGGCTGCGCAGGGCGGGCCTGGTCGTGGCAGCGGAGCTCGCCGAGGCCCTGACGGCGGAGGCCGACCGCCGACCCCGCGACTCCTTCGGCCGCCTCGTCGACGCCTCTTCGGACGGCTACGCCCGCGCCTGGCTCGCCTCCGCCGTCCATCTGGCAGCGGCCGAGAGATCCCTGGTGGCCGCCACCTGGTCCCGGCCCTCCTGACCCGCGCGTCCCGCCCGCCCCCGGTATCGGCCAGGGGCGGGCGACGGAGGGGGCGGGCTGGTGCGCGCGGGCGCGGCCCGCCCGGCTCCAGCGCTCCGCGCGGGGCCGGGATCAGTGGCCCAGTGCCTTCTTGAGCTGCTGCTTGTTCATCGTGGAGCGGCCCTCGATGCCGCGCTTCTTCGCCTCCTCGTACAGCTCGTCCCTGGTGCGCTCGGACGACCCGCCGCCACCGCCACGGGACTTCTCCCCGCCGCGCTGCGAAGCGGACTTGCCCTGCGTGGAACTGCGGCTCGCCGTCTTGCTCTCGCCGGAGCGGGCGCGTTCCTTGTTCACCGTGCGGGAGGCCATCTCCTTCGCGCGGTCCTCCGACATCCCGCGCTTCTCTCCGGACTCCTTGATGTGCTCGTACTGGCGCTCACGCTTGGGGCTGGATCCTCGGGGCATGACGACCTCCTGGTTCGACTGCGATGTCACGGTCATGGTGCGGCTGCCCCGTCCGGGCCGCATCTCACATGCCAGGGCCGATGCTTCGCACGGCGGCCGCTCGGCCCGCGCCTCACGGCAGGCGGGGCGGCGTACGCCGGGGCCCGGCGGCACCGAGGCCGACGGTCCGTCCCGCGACGGCCCGTACACCCAGCGGATGGAACCGGCCGACCGGCGGAGCGCCGCCCGGGTGACGGCAGGCGGCGCGGACCGGTCAGCGGGTGTCGTCCGCACCGGGCCGGACGGCGGTCCCGAGGATGTGGGTGGCGGTCGGCAGGGGGACGCGGGTCCGGGGGAAGGCGAAGCGGTCGACCGTGCCGAGGGCGAAACCGGCGGTGACGAGGGCCGTCAGGGTGTCCCGCCCGGTGTGGCAGCCGCCCGCGAGCCGGGGCCAGACGGTGGCGTCCAGGGCGCGCTGGACGCGCCGCATCGCGGGGGAGTCGGCCCGCACGTGCTCGAAGAACCTGAGCTGTCCGCCGGGCCGGAGCACCCGGTGGAGTTCGGCGAGCGCCCTGTCCGGGGCGGCGACGGAGCACAGGACCAGGCACACCACGGCCGCGTCGAACGACGCGTCGGGGAAAGGGAGGCGCTCGGCCCGGGCGGCCTCGACCTCGACCGGGACGGGGGCGCGGCGCGCCTCACGCTCGGCCATCCGGCGCAGGTTCGGCTCCGGCTCGACGGCGACGAGCCGGGTCACCCCGGGCGGACAGTGCCGGAAGTTCAGCCCGTTGCCGGCGCCGACCTCGATCACCTCACCGGCCAGGCCGTCCAGGAGCCGCCCGCGGTGCTCGGCGATGCCCGCCTTCTCCAGGGCGGGGCCCGCGTATCCGGCGTAGAAGCGGGCGAAGAGCGGGTGCGGTTTGAGGGGTTGGGGTTCGGCCGGTCGGGGATCGATCGGCTCGGGATCGAGCGGTCCGGTCATGGCGCGGTCTCCTCTGCGGAAGCTCCCCGACGGCGTCCGGCTCCGGCGCATCGCGGCTCCGACGGCCGGGAGCCGGGCGGACCGGCCGGTCGTCAGGTGCCCCTCGGGGGCAGTCGGTGCAGGACGACGTCACCGAGGGCGCCGTCCGAGACGTCCACGGTCATGTACGTGCAGTGCGGCTGGCGGCGGCGGTCGGTGGGGGAGCCGGGGTTGAGCAGGCGCAGCCCGCCGGGGGCCGTGGAGTCCCACGGGATGTGGCTGTGACCGAACACGAGGACGTCAAGGTCGGGAAAGCGCCGGGCGCAGCGCTGCTCGCGGCCCGCCGCCGCCCCCGTCTCGTGCACCACTCCGAAGCGCAGTCCGCCCAGTTCCGCCCGGGCGACCTCGGGCAGCCTCCGCCTCAGGGACGGGCCGTCGTTGTTCCCGTACACGCCGATCAGGCGGCGGGCACGGGCCTCCAGCAGGTCGAGGACGGCCTCCTCGGTCCAGTCGCCGGCGTGGAGGACGACGTCGGCCCGGTCGACGGCCGCGAGGAGGTCCTCCGGAAGACGCCTGGCGCGGGACGGGAGATGGGTGTCCGACGTGAGCAGCAGCCGCATGCCGCCACCCTAGGAGGTGGCGGGCCGGCGTGCGCCCGTCCGCGTGGCCGGTCGCTCGCTCGGGTCGCTCGGTCGGCTCGCTCGGCCGTCCGGACGGTCAGGGACGGGAGAGCGGCCCCCAGGGGCCCTTCTGCCGGGCGATCTCCTGCTCCGCCTGGGCGATGACCTCCTCGTCCACCCAGCCGACGGGCCGCACGTCCCGCACCAGCGGCTCGTTGTCGGGGCCCCGGGCGACCTCCCTGCCGTACAGCAGCCAGGGCCGGACCCGGCCGTCCCTGACCCGTGGCAGGTGCGAGTAGTCGTACAGGCGGCGCGCCGCCCACGTACGCAGGGAGCGTTCGCCCCACCAGTCCTCGACGTCCAGCGGGTTCGCGGAGAGGCCGGGCAGTTCCACGCCGGTCAGTCCGTCCCGGCTCGTGGGCGTCGACAGGTCCGTCTGCGGGCCGAGGGACCACCGCAGGTACAGATGGCGCCGCGTGGCGATCAGCTCGGTCAGCTCGTCCAGGGACCGGATGGTCGTCATCGTGGCCGGGGCGTGCGTCTCGTGCATGTCCGAGCCCCTACCCGGTCCTGCCTCCCGCACGCGCGGGACGAGAGAGCGAGGGGAGAGGCGAGGTGCGGGCGCGGCACGACTGAACGGCGGCGGGAGGGGTAACGGCGCAGAGTCGGTACGGCTCGACGGACGCAGGGACGCAGGGACGCCAGAGACGCAGGGACGCAAGGCCGCACGGACGCGGTGCGAGGTCGTGCGGACGCAGGCCGCGCGGACGCGAGAGCGCAGGGCTGCACGGACCCACGGTGTACGGAACGCAAGGCCGCACGGACGCAGCGCCGCACGGCCGCACGGACGCGAGAACGCGGCGCTGCAAGCCGCACGGCACGGATGCGAGGAGTCACGCATGGCGATCCGACCGGAGACGGGACGGCTGCGGCCCGCCGCCCTTGACGCGGTGAGCCGTCTGGTGGAGCGGACGGCCGCCCGGCGTTCCGCGCCCGCCCTCCATCCGCACGGCATCACCTGTCACGCGACGCTCCGGATACGGACCTCGGCCGGCCCGCCCCCGAGCCCCTGGGGCGTGCCGTGGCTGGACCGGAACGCCGAGTATCCGGTGCGGATGCGGTGGTCGCGCGCTCTCGGACTTCCCGGGCGCCTTCCCGACGCGCTGGGCATCGCGTTGCGCGTCGCGGACGCGGGAGGGCCGGGGCACCCGCTGGACCTGCTGTTCACCAGCAGCGGCAGCGGGTCCCGTTCCAGGCACCTGCCGCTGCCGCGTCTCGGCGCGCTCGCCGGCCCCTACTCCTCTCTGCTGTCGTACCGGGTCGGCGGCCGCACCGCCCTGCTGACGCTGTGGCCCGACACGGCGCGGACGGGCCTTCCGGCCGATCTCGAAGGGCTGCGCCGGGCTCTCGCGGCGGGCCCGGTCGTCCTCACCCTCTGCGCGTCCGAGCCCGGACGCCCGGCGCTGTGGCCACTGGGCACGCTGACCACGGGGGCGCCGTCGGCCCCGGTGCTCCAGGAGACCGAGGCGTACGACCCGTACCGGCACCGCCTTCCGGATCTGCACCCGACCGCTCGTCTGAGCCGCCTGCGGGAAGCCGCCTACACCGCCTCGCGGGCGGGGAGGGGCGCCGCCGTCGCATTCCTCGGGGACGAGGCCGCGACCGACGAGGCCGGCATCGACGGGGCCGGCACCGGGCGGCAGCAGGGCGTCTGAGGCCGCGACCGACGGGATCGATCGCACAGGCGTGCGTCAATTCGACGTTCCTCGATTAATCCCATCGGGTGGCGGAGGGTGGTCACGAGGCGGACCCTTCCGGTCAGTACGGCAGGGGCGGGAGGGGGCTCGGTGCCGCAGGTGACGGGACAGGCGCCGGGCGCGGGAGCGGGAGGAACGGGCCGCACCCCCAGGGCCGTGTCCGCCCGCCCAAACCTGCCGAGGGCCACTGGCCGGGACTCCTCCGTCCCGGCTGTACGGGGCCCTCGCCGGCCGGTGAGGTGGTGACCGTTCCCGGTCCCGCCCCCGTCCGGCCCGCCCCCTGGGCGTACGGCGCGGCGGGGCCACGGTGCACCGTCGACAGACTGGAGACGCCGGCATGACCACACCGCCCCCCACCCCCTCGCGCGTCGCGCTCGTGAACGGAAGCTTCGAGCAACCGCCCGTCACCGACATGGCGTTCCTCCCCGACGCCTCGCAGACCCAGGCCCCGCAGCACGTCCCCGGCTGGCGCACCACCGCCACCGACCACCTGATCGAGTTATGGCACTCCGGCTTCAACGGCGTACCGGCGGCCGACGGCGAGCAGTTCGCCGAGCTCAACGCCAACGAGGTGTCCACGCTCTACCAGGACCTGGCGACCACGCCGGGCACCACGCTCTACTGGCGGCTCTACCACCGCGGCCGCCAGGGGCAGGACACCATGGCGCTGGACATCGGCGCCCCGGGCGGCGTGGTCGAGCAGCGCACCTTCACCGACGGCAACACGGCGTGGGGCCACTACACCGGCACCTACACCGTCCCGGCCGGCCAGACCACCACGCGCTTCGCCTTCCGCTCCGTCTCGGCCGCGGGCGGGAACCGCGGAATCGGCAACTTCCTGGACGGCATCTTCTTCGGTACCGCCCCGCACGTGGTGCTCACCAAGGCCGCGGTGCCGGCCGGTCCGCTGGACGTCGGCGACGTCGTGACGTACCGGATCACCGCCAGGAACGAGGGCGGCGGCGCGGCCGAACGGCTGACCCTCACCGACGTCCTGCCCGCCGGCACCACCTATGTGCCCGGCTCGCTCCGCGTGATCGACGGCCCGAACGCCGGCGTGAAGACCGACCGGGCGGGGGACGACCAGGCCTCCTACGACGCGGCGGCCCGCGCGGTCGTCTTCCGGCTGGGCACCGGGGCCTCCGCCACCGAGGGCGGCAGCCTCGCGAACACCGAGACGCTGCCGGGCGGCACCACCGTCGAGTACCGGGTCGTGCTCGGCCTGGAGACGGCCGGGACCCGCGTCACCAACACGGCCACCGCCACGTACGAGAACCGGCTCGGCCCCACCCCCGAACCGCTGACCGCCACGTCCGACGAGGCCGTCACCGAGGTCATGCCGGCCGCGGACCTGGCGGTGACGAAGGCGGCGGACACCACCACGGTGACCGTCGGGCAGACGGTGACCTACCGGGTGACCGTCCGCAACGCCGGCCCCAGCACCGCGACCGGGGTCGTCGTCGGCGACCGGCTCCCCGAGGGCCTCGCGTTCCTCTCCGCCGACGCCTCACCCGGCTCGTACGATCCCGGCACCGGACGATGGACGGTCGGCCAACTCGCCGCCGGCACCGGCGCGACGCTCGTCCTGCGGGCGAAGGCGACCAGGCCCGGCCGGATCACGAACGCCGCCTCGGTCACCGCCGCCGAGAAGGACCCGGCCCCCGGCAACGACGCCGACGCGGTGACCGTCTGCGTCGAACCGGCCCCCGCCTGCTGCGACCCCTGCCCTCCCCTCGCCTAGCCCGCCTGGCCGCGCCGCACCTGGCCGGCGGACCAGGAACGATCACCAGGGGCCCTCGCGCCGCCACGCGAGGGCCCCTGCGCGGTCGCCCAGGATCTCGCTCCATGTCCGCATCGGAGAACGTCCTCGACTGGTTGCAGAGCTGGTACGCCGCACCATGTGACGGCGACGGGGAACACGAAGGGGGCGTGAAGATCGAGACGCGCGACTGGGCGACGGCGAGCGACCCGCGGGCGAGGTGACGCGCGAAGCCGCCACGGGAGCCGGCCTGGCGTCTGCGGCCGCGTCCGCGGTGCCGCGTCTGTCGCCGGCCCCCGAGCCGAGCTGCCCGTCCCCTCGCCGCGCAGCGCAAAACCGCCACCTGCGACGGCTCGCGGACGACGATCGGCCGGCCGATCAGGAAGGCATCCCTCCGGTGACGGCCCGCCGTGTCGAAGTGGAAGCGGAGCCTTCGCAGGGGCCCTGACCTGCGGAATCACGAAGGCACGGGCCGCTTTCCCGGAGATCGCCTGAATCCCCTCAACTTCCGTTGTGGCGACGGTAGTTCGAAGGTAGAGTCCCCGTTCGTCGGGCACGGACAGGCGCTTTCAAGCATTTTTGGGGCGATCACGTCGATGCAGTGCGAGACCCAGGGAAACACCCCGGACCTCATCGAGACCTTCACGGAAGTCGCTCTCCGCAACCCGGAGCGCGCGGCACTCGTCCACGGCGGGCGGGTCCTGACGTACCGTCGGCTGTACGAGCTCGTGGACGGCCTCGCGAGGCGGCTCGGGCGGCGGCCCGGAGCGATCGCCGTGCCGGCGACGCACACCCCGGAGACCGTCGTCGCGCTGCTCGGGGTGCTGGCGGCCGGTGGTGTCTACTGCCCCGTCGATCCGGCCTTTCCCCTGGCACGCCAGCGGGACATGACGTCCGCGGCCGACTGCCGGTCGGCCATCGCCACCGACGCGGTGCTCGACCCCCGACTCGGCTTACCGGTCGTCGACCTCCGGGGGGAGCGGGTGGGGGAGGCAGGGGCGGTGACCGGTCGCCTCGGGCAGGACGAGGATCCCGAAGCGGCCGCGTACATCCTCTTCACCTCGGGCTCCACGGGCCGGCCCAAGCCGGTCGTGACACCGCGCCGCGCCCTCTCGGTGTCCGTGCGCTCGCTCCGCGGCCTCTTCGGCCTCACCGAGCAGGACCGGGTGCTCCAGTTCGCCTCGCTGAACTGGGACACCTCGCTGGAGGAGATCCTCCCGACGCTGACCACGGGAGCCACCCTGGTCCTCGACCGCGAGGCGCACTCGGGTTCCTTCCCCCGGTTCCTGCGGACGGTCGAGCGCGAACGCGTCAGCGTCCTCGACCTGCCCACCGCCTTCTGGCACGAACTCGTGCTCCACCTCGCGGAGGAGGGCACCGGCCTTCCCCCGCACGTCCGGCTGATGGTGATCGGCGGGGAGGCCGTCAGCCCCGCCCGGCTGGCCGACTGGAGCCGCCTCGACACGGGCCGGATCCGCCTGCTCAACACGTACGGGTGCACCGAGACCACCCTGATCACCCACGCCGTCGATCTGCACGGACCCGGCGCCACCACCCCCCGCTGGGACTGGGACGGCGGCGCCAGGGCGCCGATCGGACGGCCCCTGCCCCACGTCGTGGAGGACATCGGCGACGGCGGCGAGCTGTCGATCGGCGGCCCGGCGGTCGCCCTCGGCTACCTGGGGATGCCCCGCGCCACCGAGGAGGCGTTCGCGGGCGAGGGCGGCGAGCGCCGGTTCCGCACCGGCGACCGGGTCGGCAGGACGCCCGACGGCCTCCTCACCCACGAGGGCCGGCTGAACGACGAGCTCAAGATCCGCGGCATCCGCGTCGACCCGGGTGAGGTCGAGGCGCACCTCGCCGGCCATCCCGCGGTGCACGCGGTGGCCGTCACCGGAGCCACCACCGCGGGCCGCACCGCACTGGTCGCCTATGTGGTGCCCCGGCCGGACACCGAGACGCGGGACCTCGACGTCGGCCTGCGGTCCTATCTGCGCGAGCGGGTGCCCGCCCACCTCGTGCCGAACCGGATCACCGTCGTCCCCCACCTCCTGCTGACCACGAGCGGCAAGGTCGACAGGAGAGCCTCGCACCAGCGATACGCAACCGTGAACAGGTCAAAGGAGACCGTTGATGAGCGTTGACACCTCCGCCTCAGCCGCCGGTGACCCGCCCGCCGCACCAGGCGCGCCCGCCGGCTCCCGCGCCGGTGCCGACGCCGAGGACGTGGTGGTGATGTTCCGGCGCGTCCTGGAGACCGAGGACGTCTCGGCGGACTCCGACTTCTTCCTCCTCGGCGGCGACTCACTGGTCGCCACCCGGGTGCTCAGCGCCATCGCCCGCTTCCACGGGGTGGAGCTGACCTTCGAGGACTTCGTCGGTGCCCCGACCCCGAGACGGCTCGCCGAGAAGATCGCGGCCGCCCGGTGACCGCCGACGAGAGAGCCCTCGCCACCGTCCACGACACCTCCCCCGTCGCCGCCCGCGACACCTCCCTCGCCACCGCCCGTGACACCGCTCTCGCGGCCTCCCCCGCCACCGAAGCCGCCTCCCGGCGCCCCGGCGGCGTCACCAGCGCCGTGGTCGTCGGAGCCGGGTTCGCCGGACTGACGGCCGCGACCGAACTGGCCGCCGGCGGGGTCGAGGTGACCGTGCTGGAGGCACGCGGGCACGTGGGCGGCCGGGCCCGCGGCATCAAGGTCTCCGCCGACGGCTGGGTGGACGCCGGCGCCGCCTACCTGGGGGACCGGCACACGGAACTCCACGCGCTGCTGGCCGACCTCGACCTCAAGACCACTCCCACCACCATGCGGGGAGCCAGCCGCTTCGCCCTCGGGACCGGGGAGACCACCCGCGACGGCCGCTTCCCGCCGCTCAACGCCGTGGCCCTCGGCGACCTCTTCGAGCGGCTCGACGCACTCACCGCGACCGTGCGGCCCGACGCGCCGTGGCTCACCCCCGGGGCCGAGGAGCTGGACGCCCTGACCGCCGAGGCATGGGCGGAACGGCACCTCACCCATCCGGACGCCCGGCTGTTCTTCCCGCTCTTCCTGGGCGAGATGATGGCCGCCGACCCGGCCCGGGTGTCCATGCTCCACGTCGCCTTCTACCTGCGGTCGGGCGGCGGACTGCGCTACCTCAACGCCTTCGAGGGCGGCGCCCAGCAGGACCGGATCGACCGAGGGGCCCACCAGGTCTGCGAGCGGCTGGCCGCACGCCTCGGGACCCGGGTGCGACTCGGCGAGCCGGTCCACGCCGTGCACCAGGACGACGACGGCGTCACCGTCCACAGCACGGGCGGGGCGTACCGGGCCGACGTCGCCGTCATGGCCCTGCCGCCGCTCCTGGCCGACGCCGTCGACCACCGGCCCGAGCCGCCGGTGCGCCGGGCGAGCGACCGCACCGCACGGGGCTGCGCGGTCAAGGTGCACCTGGTGTATCCGGCACCCGTCTGGCGGGACCACGGTCTGTCGGGGTGGTCGGTGAACGCCGAGGGGCCGCTGCTGTCCACCGTGGACGACTCGCCGGCCGGAGCCGGGGCCGGGGTCGGTGTCCTCACCGGCTTCGTCACGGGTGCCGAGGCCGCTCGCTTCGCGGCGCTCGATCCGCACGCCCAGCGGTCGGCGGCCACCCGGCAGGCGGCCCGGCTCTTCCCGATGCTTCCCGAACCCGTGGGCTTCCATGTGACCGACTGGGTCAACGAGCCCTACAGCAAGGGTTGTTACGCGTCCCTCTTCGGCCTCGGCGACTGGGTGCGGCACGGCCCGACGCTGACGGCACCGCACCTGCGGGTGCACTGGGCCGGCACGGAGACCAGCACCGAGTTCTTCGGCCTCCTGGAGGGAGCCGTCCGCTCCGGCCGCCGGGTGGCGGCCGAGGTCCTCGCCCGCCCGTAGCGCCGCGGCACGGAGCACCGGCCGGTCCGCGCCACCGCCCCCCTCGTCCACCGCCGCCGACCCTCTCGTCCGCACGGACCCCCCGTCCGCCGGGGACGCCCCCTCGTCCGCCGCCACCGCCACCGCCCCCGTCCGCCGCCACCGCGCCGAGGGGCGCACCTCCGCCGGCCGCCACACGCGTCGCCACGCGCCCCGGCCCCGGCCCGTACGGCCCGCCTCACGACCACCCCGGCAAGGCCGCCGAACCACACGTTCCGCCGAGCACAGCAAGCCTTCGACCAGTCGCCGGGCCCCGGCTCCACAGGGCCCGCCCCGGCGACCCGTAACGGGAGACCCTCATGAGCGAGCACACCTCCATCGCCCCTCTCGAAGCCAGACAGCGTCTGATGGCCGAGCCCGCGCTCGGAGCCGGCAACTTCCTCGACCACGCCATCGCCGTCAACCCGCACCGCGCCGTCCCCTACGCGTACACCCACCGCGTCGACCACCGGGGCGCCGTCGAACTGCGCGGCCACAGCCTGCTCGACCTCGCCGCGCTGCGCGACCGCTACGCGACGTGGTACTGGGCCAACGGCGTCCGGCCCGGCGACCCGGTCGGCGTGGTGGTCGGCGAAGGCATGGAGCCCCTGCTGCACTTCCTCGCGCTCTCCGCGCTGGGCGCCGTCCCCGCCCTGGTCAACGACGCCATGCGGCACGAGGTGATGGTGCGGTACCTGAACCACGTCGGGGTCGTGGGCGTCGTCGCGGACGACCCGACCCGGCTCGCCGCCGCCTACCGGGAGACCCCGCACCGCCGTCCCCGGTTCATCGCCATGGCCGCCGAACTCCACGTCTTCGACGCCGAGTCGGCCGAGCTGCCCGAGGTCTATCCGTACCGGCACGCCCCCGACGACGTGGTCGCGCTCATCCACTCCTCCGGGACCACCGGCACGCCGAAGTCCACCAAGCTGGCGCACCGCCAGTTCTGGGAGGGCAAGCAGCCGCGCATGGTGCGCTTCCCCGCCGAGAGCTACGACCGGCTGATGTCGCTCATGCCGCACACCCACGCGGGCGGCCTCAGCTACTTCCTCACCGCCACCCTGCTCGGCCTGCCGACCGTGGTCATGTCCGACTGGCGCCGCACGGTCGTGGAGCCGGTGATGGAGGCGTTCCAGCCCACCATGGTCGCCTCCTTCCCCCGTACCTTCGTGGAGCTGGCCACCGGCGAGCTCCCGGTGAAGGGCGCGGCGAAGGTGCACTCCTGGTTCAACACCGGCGACAGCGCCCACTACGGTCACATCCGCCGGCTCGTACAGCTCGGCGAGCGGCCCGCCGGTCTGATCAGGCCCTGGCTGCTGCCGCGCGAGAAGGAGGAGCAGCCCGCCCTGCCCGGCTCGCAGTTCGTCGACGGCCTGGGCTCGTCCGAGATGGGCATGGCCCTGTTCGGGCAGATGACCACGCCGGAGACCGAGCGCGACGACCGCTGCGTCGGCAAGCCCCTCGAAGTCGTCGAGAAGGCCGCCGTACTCGACGAGAACGGCGAGGAGGTCCCCGACGGCACGGTCGGGCTGCTCGGTGTCATCACGCCGTCCCGGACCCCCGGCTACTGGAACGACGACCGGCTCACCCGCACGTTCGAACTGAACGGCTACTGGCTCACCGGCGACGTGGCCCGCCGCGACGCCGAGGGCCGGTTCTACCACCTCGACCGTACGGTGGACGTCATCGACACCGTGGAGGGGCCGGCGTACAGCCTCCCCCTCGAGGAGGTCCTGCTCGCCGACTGCGCCACGCTGGTGCAGGACTGCTCGGTGGTCGGCGTCCCCGCCGGACCGGGCCGGGGCCAACTGCCGCTCGCCGTCGTCCGCCTGCAGGCGGAGGCCGCCGGGAGCACCGCGGAGGAGGTACGGGAGGCGGCCAACAAGGCCCTGGCCGCCGCCGGTCTGACCCCGCTGGCCGCGGTGAGCATCGCCCGTACGCCGGAGGACTTCCCGCTCGGCCCCACCGGCAAGGTCCTCAAGCGAGAGCTCCGGACGCGGTTCGCCACCTTTCTGACCGGCCGGTAGGCGGGACCTCGGATGATCCGGCAGCCGTACCCGTACGCGCGGACCTCGCTGACCGAGCCGGACTGGCGCCGGCTGCCGGGCTGGCGCCGTGTCACGGAGCGCGAGTGGCGCGACGCCCAGTGGCAGCGGGCCCACTGCGTGAAGAACCCGCGCCAGCTCAAGGCCGTCACCGGTCACCTGCTCACCGACCGCTTCTTCACCGATCTCGCCGCCGACCAGGCCCGGTTCGCCACGATGGCGATGCTGCTCACCCCGCAGATGCTCAACACCATGGCGCCCCGGGCCGCCCTCGAACCGGAGGCGTTCACCGAGGCGTTCCTCGCCGACCCGGTCCGCCGGTACATGCTGCCGGTGCGCTCGGACCGGCACCCGACGTGGCCGAGCCACCCGAAGGCGGGACGGGACTCGCTGCACGAGGCCGACATGTGGGTGGTGGAGGGCCTCACCCACCGCTACCCGAACAAGGTCCTGGCCGAACTGGTCGCCACCTGCCCGCAGTACTGCGGACACTGCACCCGGATGGACCTGGTCGGCACCTCCACCCCCCAGGTCACCAAGGCGAGGCTCGCGCTCCGGCCCCGGGACCGGCAGGAGCAGATGCTGGACTACCTCAAGCGCACCCCGGCCGTGCGGGACGTGGTGGTGTCCGGCGGAGACGTCGCCAACGTGCCCTGGCCGCGGCTGGAGGACTTCCTCATGCGGCTGCTCGACCTGGGGTCGGTCCGGGACATCCGCCTGGCCAGCAAGGCGGTGGTCGGGCTGCCCCAGCACTGGCTGCGGCCCGAGGTGGTCGAGGGCGTGGGGCGGGTCGCCGCCGTCGCCGCGCGGCGTGCGGTCAATCTCGCGGTGCACACCCACGCCAACCACGCGCAGTCCGTCACCCCGCTGGTCGCCGAGGCCGCCCGGGCGCTCCTCGACGCGGGCGTCCGGGACGTCCGCAACCAGGGCGTGCTGATGCGCGGGGTCAACGCCACCCCCGAGGACCTGCTGGACCTCTGCTTCGCACTCCAGGGCGAGGCGAACATCCTGCCGTACTACTTCTACCTCTGCGACGTGATCCCCCACGCCGAACACTGGCGGACCTCCCTCCACGAGGCCCAGTGGCTCCAGGAGGCGATCATGGGCTACCTCCCCGGCTACGCCACCCCGCGGATCGTGTGCGACGTACCGCACGTCGGCAAGCGCTGGGTGCACCAGGCCGTCGCCTACGACCGGGAACGCGGCATCTCGTACTGGACGAAGAACTACCGCACCGAGCTGGAGGTCCGGCAGTCGCCCGAAGCCGACCTGGAGTCCACGCTGGCCCGCCGCCACCCCTACTACGACCCGCTGGACACCCTGCCCGAGTCCGGTCGCCGCTGGTGGGCGGAGCGAGCCCCCGCCCAGGACGGACCGGCCGGCGCCCCGCACCCCCGCCCCACCGCACCGGAGGACACCGCGTGAACCCCTCCCAAGCCCCCGCCGCCGGCCCGCTGCGCCGGATGTGCTGGATCTTCCCCGACCGGGAGTCGACCCGGATGGCAGAGACCTGGCACGGCATGTTCTGGGACCTCTACGCCGAGGTCGCCGCCGACCTCGGCCTGAGCTGGACCCGGCATTCCCCCGACGCCGTGACGGTGGACTGCACGGACCCGGCACGGACCCGGGTGTACGTGGACGACGAACCGGTCACGCCCCACGACACCCTCTTCATCACCGCGCTCTACTCGCTGCCCTACCAGCAGATGGACGTCTTCAACCAGTACGCCCTGTGCGCGGTGCTGCAACAGGCCGGGTTCTACCTGCCCTTCCCGCCCGAGACCTCCCTCATCGGCAACGACAAGCTGGCCACCCTGCTCCACCTCGGCGGCTCGCCGATCCCGCCGGTCCCGACCGTCCGCATCGGCACGGGACGCGACGTGAGCAGGCACCTGTACGAGGTGGCCCTCGGGAACATGACCTATCCGGCCATCGTGAAACCGGCCGGCTGGTGTGGTGGCGGCGGCATCAACCTGGCCCGGAGCGCGGGCGACATCCGGGGCCTGGCCGGCCTCGCCCAGGGCGGCGACACCACCCTCGTGGTCCAGCCCTACCTCGGCGACGGCACGGTCGACCACCGGGTGTACGTCATCGACGGCGCCCCCCACACGGTCCTGAAGCGGACCCCGGAACCCGGGTCCCCGGTCTCCAACGCGACCCACGGCGGCACCCTGGAGTTCACCCCGGTCCCCGAGGAACTCGCCAAGGCCACCTCCTACTTCGCCGAACGGCTCCGCATCCCCTTCTTCTGCGTCGACTTCCTCCACGACGGGCAGCGGTTCTGGTTCTCCGAGCTGGAGCCCGACGGCGTCATACCCCGCGTCCCCACCGACCCGGACCGCGCCGTCCAGCGGGCCGTCGTGCGCGCCCGGTTCACCGCCTACCGGGACGCCCACGCCCGGCACCTCGCCGCCGAAGCCGCCGCCGAAGCCGACGGCGAGGCCGACGGCGGAGCGGAAGCCGACGGCGGAGCGCCCCTGTCCACCACACCGAAGGAAACGAGCTGACCGATGACGTTCTCGCTCACCCCGGAGGCGGCCGGACCACGGCTCGCGGTCGCCCGCAGGACGCTGGAGCGCCTGCGGCAGGTGCCGGAACTGGCCCCCCGCTACCGCGACCGCCCGGACCTTCGCACCCTCGACGACGTCGCCGCGCTCCCGCCGCTGCTCAAGGACGACCTGAACCTCGCCCTCGCGCACCTGCGACCGCGCGCCGAGCACGGCGCCACCTGGCTCTTCCAGAGCGGCGGCAGCACCGGCGCGCCCAAACTCGGCCACGCCCCCACCGGCTTCTACATGTCCCACGTGCACGCCCACTGGCAACCGCTGGACCGCGAGGACGTCTTCGTCAACGCCTGGGGCGCCGGACGCATGTGGGGCGCCCACTTCCTGGCCGCCGCCCTGGCCGACCTGTCCGGCTGCCAGGTGATCGCGGTCGGCTCGGTCACCAAGGACGAGTACGCCGAGTGGCTGGCCTTCTTCACGGCGCGCCGGGTGACGGCGATCGGCGGCACACCGAGCGTGCTGCGCCTCTGGTTCGCCCACGCCCGGGCCGCCGGCCTGCAACTGCCCGACCTGCGCAAGGTGCTCTGGCTCGGCGAGGCCTGGCAGCCCCAGCTGGAGGAGGACATGGCCGCGGTCGCGCCGGCCGCCCGGCGCTGGGGCATGTTCGGCAGCACCGAGACCTGGGTGGTCGGCACCAACACGCCCGGCTGCCCCGCGGACCTCTTCCACGTCCTGCCCGACCAGCTCGTCCACGTGGGCGAGGACCAGCTCCTGGACTTCACCACCCTCGACCCCGAGATGCTCAACCCGGTGCTGCGCTACCGGACCGGGGACGCGGGCCGCCTGGAGGACTGCCCCTGCGGCCGGCCCGGACCGGCGATGCGGGTGCTCGGCCGCCGCGACAGCGTGGTCCAGGTCCGTGGCCTCGGCCTGCACGTCGACGAGCTCATCGCGCGCGTGGAGCGGGAGCCGGGCGTCTCGCGCGCCCAGGTGGTGATCACCGAGACCGGCGGGCGCGCCGCCCGTGTGGACGTGCTGCTGCTCACCGCCCCGGGCGCGGACGCGGACGCCGAGCGGCTGCGCAAGGAACTCCTCGCCGAGACCTTCACTCTCAGTACGGCCTTCCAGCACGATCCGGAGAACTTCCGCGTGCGCCCCGTCGCGGAGCTGATCAGCAACGACCGGACCGGGAAGACCGCCCACCTCGTGGTGCGGGAGGGGCGGTGACGTCCTGGCGGCCGGTGTCCCTCGGGCCCGAGTTCAACCGCTTCTGGATCGGCCAGTCGGTGAGCACCGTCGGCGACCGCATCACCGTCTTCGTCGTGCCGACCCTGATGATCTTCGTCCTGGACGCCTCCGCCTTCCAGGTGGGCATCGTGGCCATGGCCCAGTACCTGGGCATCCCGCTGCTCGGTCCGCTCGCCGGCATGCTGGTCGACCGGTGGGACAACCGCCGTACCCTGCTGGTCTGCGACCTCGCCCGGCTGGTGGCGGTCGCCGTCATTCCCCTGGCGTACTGGCGGGGCTGGCTGTCGACCCCGCTGCTGTTCGCCTGCGTGGCGGTGATCAGCGGCGCCACCATCTTCTTCACCGTCGGCTACCTGGTCGCCGTGCCCGCCGTCGTACCGAAGGAGCATCTGGTACGCGCGTACTCCCGGCTGGAAGGCAGCCGGTCGGTCTCCGAGGTCTCCGGCCCGTCCCTGGCGGCCGGCCTCTACGGCGCGCTCGGCGTCGGCGCCCTGATCGTCGACGCCGCCAGCTACCTCGTCTCCGCGCTGTGCCTGCGGTCCATGCGGCCCTGGGGCGAGCGGACCGTCGCCGAGGGATCGGTGTGGGAGCGGCTGACGGCCGGTTTCCGGCTGAACTGGGCCGACCCGGTGCTGCGCCGGGTGGTGCTGGCCGCCGTGACGCTCAACTGCGGCGGGCCCGTGTTCGTCACCGTGCTGCCGATCCTCGCCTACCAGGGACTCGGCGTCTCCGTCGGGGTCTTCGGCGCCGCCATGTCCGTGGCGGCGGTGGGCGCCCTGCTCGGCGCGGCCGTCGCGCCGAAGGCCGGTGAACGCCTCGGGACCGGGCGGATGCTGGCCTGGGCGCTGCTGCTGCACTGCCTGGTGGGCCTCGGCGTGCTCGCGGCACCCGCCCTCCCGGCCGGTGCGGTGATCGCCGTGACCATGGGCTGTTACGGCTTCTTCATGTCCTGCGTCAACGTGTGCAGCGCCCCCGTCCGGCAGTCCCGCATGTCCGCGCACCACCAGGGCGTGACGCACGCGGCCTTCCGGACCGCCACCTGGGGCGTGATCCCGCTGGCCGCCCTCGCCGGCGGCCTGGCGGTCAGCCTCCTCACCGGTCCGCTCGGCATCCTGGACGCGGCCCGCGTCACCATGGCCGGCGGCACGCTGCTGGCGGCCTGCTCCTTCCTGCCCGCGCTGCGGATCCAGCGCCTCCTCGACGCGGCCGAACGGCAGAAGCCGCCGGAGGCGGACCGCGGGGACGCCGAACCCGCCCTGGCGGAGGGCGCCTCGTGACCGCGGCCCGCCCGACGCCCACCGCTGAAGGGGCAGGGCGCGGGACACCCCGGGTGGTCCTGATCACCGGGACCTCCTCCGGCGTCGGTCTCGCCACGGCGGTCGCCGCGGCCAGGGCCGGCTTCACCACGGTCGCCACCCTGCGCGAGCCCGCCCGCGCCGGGGCGCTCCGGGAGGCGGCGGACCGGGCCGGGGTCGCGCTGGACATCCGCCGGCTGGACGTCACCGACCCGGACTCCGTCGCCCGCTGCGTCGACGAGGTGCACCGGACCTACGGACGACTCGACGCCGTGGTCAACAACGCCGGCGTCTCCAACTCCGACCCCACCCTGGAGATGTCCACCACCGAGGCCCTGAGGGCCAACCTGGAGGTGAACTTCTTCGGCGTGGTCGAGGTGAGCCGGGCCGCGATGCCCCTGCTCCGGGCCGCCCGGGGCCGCCTCCTCACCATCGGCAGCGTCCACGGGATCGTCGGACAGCCCTTCAACGAGGCGTACTGCGCGGCCAAGTTCGCCGTCGAAGGGTTCATGGAGAGCCTGGCCCCGGTGGCGGAGGCACACGGAGTGCGGGTGTCCGTGGTGGTCCCCGGCTTCGTCCGGGGCACCCGGTTCGGGATCTTCCCCGACATCGACCGCGGAACCATCGAGGCCGCCTCCGGCCCCTACGCCGGCACCTTCGCCGACTACATCCACTGGGTCACCCACCAGGGGTGGGAGGGCGCCGGACAGGACGCGGCCGAGGTGGCGGAGGTCGTGATACGGACCCTGCGGGCCGAACGGCCGGCCTTCCGCGTCCCCACCACCCCCTGGGCCGCCGCCTATCTGGACAGCAAACTCACCGACCGTGACGGCTCCGTCGTGCGGGAACTCGCCCGCACCTGGATCGGGCGCCGACCGGAACCCGACGAGACAGAGCAGGAGAGGTAGTGCCCGCCACATCCCTTCAGGAACTGGTCGACTTCGTCCGCACCCACTCGCCCTTCTACGCGGAGGTGTACCGGGACGTGCCGCGCACGGTCGCGCACCTCTCCCAGCTCCCCGTCGTCGACCACGCCGCGTTCTGGGCGGCGAACACCTGGCCCGACAACCGGGTGCTGACCGGCCCGCTGACCGACGCCGGGGTCTACAAGACCGGCGGCACCACCGGCGTCCCGAAGCTGTCGGTCTGGTCGCGGTCGGAACACGCCGACTCGGTCACCGCGTTCGGCGCCGGCATCGTGCGGGCCGGGCTGAAGCCCGGACACCGGGTCGCCAACCTCTTCTGGGCCGGCGAACTGTACGGCGGGATGCTCTACATCGAGCACGCCCTGCACGCGGCGCCGGTGGAGAACGTCCGCCTGCCGGTCGGGGCCGGCGCCCCCAACGAGTTCGTCGCCGACCTGATCGGCGACTTCGGCGTGAACGTCCTCGCCGGTGTCCCGATGAAGCTGGCCGCCGTGGCGGAATGCCTCGTACGGAGCGGCCGGACCGCCGACTCAGTGGAACTGCTGCTGTTCGGCGGCGACCTGCTCTTCACCGACCTGCGGCCGATCCTGCTGCGGGCCTTCCCCAAGGCGGCCGTCGCCTCGGTGGGTTACGCCTCCATCGACGCGGGCCTCGTCGGGCAGCCCGTGCCCGGCGAGGACGTACGGGTGCACGAGGCCTTCCCGTACCGCACCGTCGTGGAACTCGTGGACGAGGCCACCGGCGAGCAGATCACCACACCGGGAGTGCCGGGCCGGATCCTGGTCACCAACCTCTTCCGCACCCTCATGCCGGTCATCCGTTTCCCGACCGGCGACCGCGGCGAATGGGTCGACCCGGAGTGCCGGCGGTTCCGTCTCCTCGGCCGGTCCATGGAGGGCGGACGCGTCGGCACGGTCTCGATGCCGATCGAGGACGTTCGCGCGGTCCTCGTGGAGGCCGACCCCGACCGGTACATCGCCGGCATGCAGATGGTGCAGCGCCGCTGGGACGGGCGGGACGGACTGATCCTGCGCCTCGGATACGTCGAGGAGCCGCCGGCCGACCTGAGCGCCCGGCTCGTCGAGGCGGTCTACGCGGCCCGGCCCCTCTTCCCGGCGGAGGTCGCGGACGGTGCCATCCACGAGCTGGGCATCGAGTGGGTGCCCCGCTCCGAACTGGCCGTCAACCCGCGCACGGGCAAACTCCAGCAGGTCGTGGACGAGCGCCCTGCCGACTGACGGGCTGACGCCCGCCCTGCCGACTGACGGGCTGACGCCCGCCCGGCCGGCCGATGGGATGAGGGCCCGGCAGCTGCCCGCCCACGAGGCCGGGCAGCTGCCGGGCGGCCGCCTCCCGGAGCCCCGGCCCCCGGCCCCGCCGTCATCCTCGCGGTGGCCGCGCTCCGCCGGTGAGCATCACGCTCTGCCCGCGGAACTCCGCGACGACCGTTCCGTCCGCGCGGCGGACCGTCACGTCGTAGATCCCGCTGCGTCCCGACCGCGTCCGCTCCACGGCCTCCGCGATCAGCTCGTCGTCCACCGCGGCCGGCAGCAGAAAGCTGACCTGTGCGGACTGCGCCACGGTGACCGGCCCGTAGCCGTTGCAGGCGTACGCGAACGCGGCGTCGGCGAAGAGGAACAGAAACCCTCCGTGGGCCATGCCATGGCCGTTCACCATGTCCTGGCCCACCCGCATCCGCATCACCGCCCGCCCCGGTGCGACCTGCTCCAGGGCGATGCCCAGGGACCGGCAGGTGCGGTCCCGCTCGTACAGCTCCGCGATCCCGGCCGGTGCGTCCTTCGGCACGCCGACGCGCACACCCATGGCTTCGCCCCTCCCTCACGGCCGGACCGGACGGGCCCGGGTGCTCCGCGTCCGCATTAGACCGACCGGGGCCTTGACCTGTCAACGAGCCCTGGCGAGAGGGACGTTCGCTACCTCTGGGCGTACGCGCCCAGCATGCCGACCACGTGGAAGAACGCGTACGTGCCGACGACGTAGAAGAGCACGCGCCAGGCGACGCCCTTCACCTTCCACCTCTCGTGCGTCCGGTCCACGGTGCGGTTCTCGCTGCTCACGACGGCTTCCCTCCCGGGGGTGACTGCGGCCCGCCCATTAAACCCGATGTCGATTCGAGTTCCATGGGCGGGGCCGGGAGAGGGTCGTCAGGCGTCGGCGGACGCCGTCACCGGCTGGGCGTCCGCCGTGACCCGCACGGGCTCGGTGCCCGTGGAGCTGTGCTGTGCCGCCCAGTTCTCCAGGGCGGTGCGGACCGCGTGGTCGAGGTGGTGCAGACCGGAGAGGTCCAGTTCGACCGGGCGGTCCTGGGGCAGTGCCTCCAGGCTGTCGAGGATCTTCGGCAGACGCAGGAAGGTCGCGTTGCCCGACAGGTACGCCTGGATCGGGCCGGCCCCCTTGTCGATGACCTCCAGCCTGACGTGCGAGGCGTCCCAGGCGGTCTTGGCCACCGCCAGCGCCAGACCGATGAGCACGCCCTCGAACATGTTCACCGCGACGATCGCCACGGCCGTGATCACCAGGATCAGCGCCTCGCCCTTGTGGTCCCGCCACAGCGCCGCGATCTGCCGGAACGGCACCAGCTTCCAGCCCGCGTGCACCAGGATGCCGGCGAGGGCGGGAATCGGGATCAGCGCCAGGGCGGCCGGAAGCGCCGCGGCGAACAGCAGCAGCCACACGCCGTGCAGCACCCGCGACGCCTTGGTCTTCGCGCCCGCCGCCACGTTCGCGGAGCTGCGTACGATCACCGCGGTCATCGGCAGCGCGCCGAGCAGACCGCAGACGGTGTTGCCCGCACCCTGGGCGATCATCTCCTTGTCGTACCGGGTGCGCGGACCGTCGTGCAGCCGGTCCACGGCCGCCGCGCTGAACAGCGACTCGGCGGAGGCGATCAGCGAGAAGGCGACGATCGTGCCCCACACGGCCGGCTCGCCCAGCTCGCCGAAGGCCTCGGCCCCCGGCAGCTGGACGACCCCGAGCAGACCCTCCACCTTGACCGTCGCCACCGGCAGGCTCAGGACGAGGGTGGCGAGCGTGGCCAGGACCACCGCCACGAGGGCGCCGGGCACGGACTGCACCGCCTTCGGAAGCTTCTTCCACAGCACGATGACGGCGATGGTGCCCGCGCCGATCGCCAGGGAGGCCAGCGCCTCGGTGCTGCCGAGCGCGTCGGCGACCGCGCCCGGCAGACCTGCGATCTTGTCGATGCCGGACGCCGGGGCCTTCATGCCCGCCGCCGCGTAGACCTGCCCGGCGATGATCACCAGGCCGATGCCGCACAGCATGCCCTCGACGACCGCGACGGATATCGCCCGGAACCAGCGGCCGATGCCGAGGAAGCCCATGGCGAGCTGGAGCAGACCGGCGGCCAGGACGATCACGCCGAGCGTGCCCACCCCGAACTCGCTGACGGCCTCGAAGACGATCACGGTCAGGCCGGCCGCCGGCCCCGACACCTGAAGACTGCTGCCCGGCATCAAGCCGGTCACGAGACCGCCCACGATGCCGGTGACCAGGCCGAGCTCGGCCGGGACGCCGGAGGCGACCGCCACCCCGACGCACAGCGGCACGGCGACCAGGAAGACCACGATGGAGGCGAGGAAGTCCTGCCGCAGATGAGGGAATCTGGAAAGCGCGGTCAGTTCGGTCATCACCGTCCCCCTCAGAGCGTCTCGAACGTGCCGGAGGCCGCGCGGTGTTCGCGCACGACGCCGGTGTGGACCTCGTAGTACCAGCCGTGCAGCCGCAGTTCACCGGCGCGCAGGCGCCGCTCGACGGCCGGGTAGGTGCGCAGCCGTTCCAACTGGGCGAGGACGTGGCCCTGCACGGCCTCCGCCACCTCCGGGTCACCAGGGTCCGAGGAGCGGGGCTCCTCCGCCGCGTACGCGAGCCAGTCCCGCACCGCGGGGACGGCCGTCAGGTCCTCGCGGCGCACCACCGCGCCGACCGCGCCGCAGTGGGAGTGGCCGCACACCACGATGTGCTCGACGCCGAGCACCTCCACCGCGTACTCGATCGTGGCGGCCTCGCCCGTGGGGGTGGCGGAGCCGTAGGGCGGGACGATGTTGCCGGCGGTGCGCAGCTCGAACAGCTCGCCGGGCCGGGCGCCCGTGATCAGGGACGGAACGACCCGGGAGTCGGCGCAGGTGATGAACAGGACCTCCGGTGATTGTCCCTGGGCGAGGTGAGCGAACTCCTCAGGGCGCTGTCCGAGCGTTCGGGCGTTGTCGATGAGGGGTTTCATGTTCAGCTGTCTCCAGCGCGCGCGAGGGCGCGTTGTCGGTTGAGGGTGAGCACGACTGTGGGGGGCAGCGTCGATCGGCCCTGCGACGCGCGCGGGCACACGGTGGCGACGGGCGCTCCGGTGCCGCCGGCGAGGGCGGTTCAGCGGGGAAACGAGACCGGGTTCGGCGGCGGAAGACCTGTGGGTCCCGCGGTGCGAGCCGGTCGACCGGCACGGTGCCGCTTCCCCCGAAAGGAAAGCTAGACGGCCCACGTGTGAGCGGGATTGCCGCGGAGTGACGCTCCGGCGATCTTTCGGCGCAGAATGTGATCGATATGTGGGCCCGCGGTGAACCCGGGTGCCTCAGACCGCTCCGTGGACGTCCGCGGCTCTCGCGATCCTCACCGTCTGCCACCCGCGCAGCGCGGGGCACGTCTCCAGGGCCCGGCGGCAAACCGCGTCGACGCGGGCCATCGCGTGCACGGGATCCGGCGCGAGGCAGAAGAAGACGCCACGGGCACCGGCCCGCGACATGTGGAGGCGGATGTGCTCCACCCCGTCCCCCGGCAGCGAGGCGGATCGCAGTGCGCTCAGCGTGGCGCTCTCGGACGCTTCCGGTGCCGTCGGGGGTTTGGCCAGGAGGAACTCGACGAGGTACACACGACGCACTATGGCGCCTGTCCGGTCACCGAAGGTGGCGATACGGCTGGCACTTTCTTGCCCCGGCGTAAACGTGCCGGAAGAATCAGGGGAGCACAGAACAATGCTTGGGGGGATTTGTCGATGTTGGGTCCATTGAGACCATTGGGGCTGGACGGGGATACGGAGGCGGTCTACCGGCTCATGCTGGAGCACCCGTCCTGGGGGGTGGAGCGCATGGCGCAGGCCCTGGACTGCGACCGCTCGGAGGTGACCTCGGCGCTGGACCGGCTCGCCGATCTCGCCCTGCTACGGCCTTCGCTGAGTGATCCCGGTTCCCTGCGCGCGGTGCCGCCGGACCTGGCGCTGGAGGCGCTGCTCGCCCGTCAGCAGGCCGAACTGGCCCGCAGGCAGCAGGAGTTCGAGCAGAGCCGGGCCGCTGTGGCGGAGTTGCTCGCCGACTACTCGGTGCTGCGCGACGGACAGCGGACCGGGGGAGTGGAGCGGCTGGTCGGCCTGGACGCCATCCGCGCGAGGCTGGAGGAACTGGCCTGCCGTGCCCGGCGCGAGGCCCTCGCCTTCGCCCCCGGCGGGCCGCAGCCCGCGGCGAACCGGGACGCGGGCCGGCCGCTGGCGGAAGCCACCCTCCACAGGGGCGTCGGGCTCAGGACCGTCTACCTGGACAGCGTGGTCAACGACCCCGCCAGCCGCGAGCACGCCCAGTGGCTCGTCGCGCAGGGCGCCGAGATCCGCACGGTGCCGTCGCTGCCGATGCGCATGCACATCATCGACCGGGAGGTGGTCCTCGTCCCGCTGGATCCCCAGGACTCCTCCAAGGGGGCGGTCGTGATCCACGAGGCGGGAGCACTGGCCGGCTTCTGCGCGCTGTTCGACCAGGTGTGGGCCTCCGGCACCCCGATCGGCGAGGCCCCGGCCCGGGGCGGACCCGAGGTGACCCGGCAGGAGATCGCGCTGCTCAAGCTGCTCTCCGACGGGATGACCGACGAAGCCGCCGCCCGCAAGCTCGGGGTCTCCCTGCGCACCGAGCGCCGCATGATCACCGAGCTGTCGACCAGGCTCGGGGCGGGCAGCCGGTTCCAGCTCGGCCAACGTGCCGCGGAGTTGGGACTGCTCTGAACCGTCCCTCCCCGGCATCCCCGAAGGCGTCTGGCACGAAAGTGTCAGGCGCCTTTTGTGCCAGCCGGTTTCTCTGGTCAGGGGCTTCCGCCCAGGTCAGGATCTTCATCAGCAGCCCGGAAGGGGCACGCGAACGGAACAGAAAAACCAGGGGTGGGAAAAGAAATGAACGCCATCAAGTCACTGCTCGTCGCTTTCTCCGCGGTTCTCTCGCTGACGGCCCTCGGCGCCCTCGTGACCGATTCCGGACCGATCGGCGGATCGGCCGCCGGATCGGCCGCCGGATCGACCGTCTCGATCGTGGCCGACGGCACGACCCCGGCCACGGGCACCGACGACTGGGGCTGGAGCTGACCCGACGGGCAGCCTCCGGACACGGCTGACCGTACGCCGACCGGAGCGCGTTCCCTCCTTCAGGGCCGGGCGTCCGAGCACCGCACGCCGCTCCGCGGCCCTCACCCGTACCACCGTCTTCGTCACCGCTCGTCATCCACGTCCCGAGTGCCGGGACCCGAGTGCCGAGTCCCGAGTCCCGTGCTCCGTGTCCCGTAGCGACACGCTCCGCACACCGCACCGGGCTTCTCCTCCGCGATGTCCTTCCGCGCACCACGTGCGTGCGCTCCCTTCCGCGGCATTTCCTCGCATCGATCCCAGGGGTGGGTACCTCCATGTCTTCTTCCGCCACGTCCGCTTCCTCCGCCACGTCCTCCTCCTCGTCCTCCTCCTCGTCCTCCTCCTCGTCCTCCTCGTCGTCCTCCTTCGCCCGGACGATCCGTGGGAAGCTCTCCGGCCTGGCCCTCGCCACCGCCGTCGCCGCTCCCCTCCTCACGATGACGGGTGCCACGTCGGCGTCCGCCACCGCGCCCAACGTCGCCTCGATCGCCCTCACGCAGGTGGGCAACAACTGCTCGCCGTACTACGGATGCGAATACCCGACCGCCTGGTGCTCGGAGTTCGCCCGCTGGGTGTGGGGCCGGGCCGGCGCGGAGGGCACCGAGGTCCTCAACGCAGCGGCCCTCAGCTTCAACGAGTACGGCAGGAAGAACGGCACCTTCCACGCCACTCCCGAGGTCGGCGACGCCGTCCTGTACGACTCGGACGGCAGCATGACCGACGGCGAGGTGAACCACGTCAACCTGGTCGTCGAAGTGTCCGCCGACGGCCGCCGGATCAGGACGGTCGGCGGCAACGAGAGCGGCCGCGTCCGGCACCACGACTGGTTCGACTGGCGCACCAACACCAGCCCGGTCGGCGCCGGACGGGTGCTCAGGTTCGTCGGCCCCAAGGGCATCGCCGACGCACCGGCGCCCACCCAGGAAGCGGCCCCCGTGTCGGCCGTCGGCGACCTGACGGGCGACGGCAAGCCGGACGTCCTCGCTCGTGAGGGCACGGGCACCGGCACGCTGTGGATCTACCCCGGCCTGGGCAACGGCCACCTCGGCACCCGCATCGACAACGGCGGCTGGGCGACGATGGAGCGCGTCAGCGGTCTCGGCGACGTGACCGGCGACGGCAGGGCCGACGTCGCCGCGGTGGAGAAGTCGACCGGCAAGCTGTGGGTCTACCCCGGCCAGACCAACGGCCACCTCGGCGCCCGCGTCGACAACGGCGGCGGCTGGGGCGACATCCGCATCGCGGGCAGCCGTGACGTGACCGGCGACGGCCGCGGCGACCTGCTGGCCGTCGAGGAGGAGACCGGCACGCTCTGGGTCTACCCGGGCCTCTCCAACGGCCACTTCGGCGTCCGCATCGAGGCCGGCACGAACTGGGACGCCATGAGCACCGTCGGCGGAGCCGGCGACCTCAACGGCGACGGCAAGGGCGACATCGTCGCCGTCGAAGAGGCGAGCGGCAAGCTCTTCTTCTACCCCGGCCTGGGCAACGGCCACTTCGGTGCCCGCGTCGAGGCGGGAACCGGCTGGGGCGTGATGTCCAGCGTCAGCGGCGCCGGCGACTACACCGGTGACGGCAAGGCCGACATCGTCGCCCGCGAGAACAACGGGGACCTGTGGATCTACCCGGGCCTCGGCAACGGCCAGCTGGGCGCCCGCATCGACAACGGCGGTGGCTGGAACTTCACCGGCTGACGCCTCCGGGGCCCGGCCCGCCCGCCGGGCCCCGCGCCTCCCGCACCCGGACCACCCGGACCACCCGAGTGCGCCCGTACCGCCTCGTACCACCCAGGTGGTGCCTCGTACCACCGGGGGACGTCCGCGCCCCGCAGCACCGGAGTGCGCCCGTACCCCCACCCGGCGGCGTGCCGCGATCCCGCCTCGCCGCCCCCTCGCTCTTCCTCACACTTCTCCACACTTCCCAAGCGACCGAAAGAGTCCCTCCGCCATGACCAAGCGCCTGCTCCCCTCCACCCTCGCCGTCGCCGCCCTCGCCGCCACCGTGATGGCCCTCCCCCAGGCCGCCCAGGCGGCCGAGCAGCCCGACTTCCAGCTGCCCGCGCCCTGCGGCGAGACCTGGTCGGCCACCACGTACTCCGGTCACAGCCCGCAGTACTCCGTGGACCTCAACCACTACCCGGGCGACGACACCGGCCGCCCCGTGGTCGCCAGCGCCGGCGGTACGGTCGAGGTCTCCGGCAACAGCGGTGGCTGGGCCGGCATCCACGTGCGGATCAACCACGGCGGCGGCTGGACCACCCACTACGCACACCTGTCCCGTACGGAGATCGCCGCCGGATCGACGGTCCAGGCCGGCCAGCTCATCGGCCGCGTCGGCAACACCGGCAACTCCTTCGGCGCGCACCTGCACTTCGAGCAGACCCTGAACGGCGTGGGGCAGCGCCCCGTCTTCGACGGCGTGACCTACACGGGCGGCAGCCGTACCTTCACCAGCGCCAACTGCGGTGCGCCGGAGACCCCCGCGCCGGCCCCGGTCTCGGCGGTCGGCGACCTGACGGGCGACGGGAAGCCCGACGTGCTGGCCCGGGCCGGCACGGGCGACAAGACCCTGTGGGTCTACCCCGGTCTCGGCAACGGCCACCTCGGCGCCCGTATCGACAACGGCGGCTGGGGGAGCATCGACCAGGTCTCCGGTGTCGGCGACATCACCGGCGACGGCCGGGCCGACGTCCTGGCGGTGGAGAAGTCGACCGGCAAGCTGTGGGTCTACCCCGGCCAGACCAACGGCCACCTCGGCGCCCGCGTCGACAACGGCGGTGGCTGGAACGCCATGCGCATCGCCGGCGGCCGTGACCTGAACGGCGACGGCCGCGGCGACCTGCTCGCCACCGAGGAGGAGACCGGAACGCTCTACCTCTACCCCGGCCAGTCCAACGGGCACTTCGGCGCCCGCGTCGCCATCGGCTCCAACTGGGACGCGATGAGCACCGTGTCCGCCACCGGCGACATGAACGGCGACGGCAAGGGCGACGTCATGGCCGTCGAGGAAGCCACCGGCAAGCTCTTCTTCTACCCCGGCCAGGGCAACGGGACGCTCGGCGCGCGGGTCGAGGCCGGCTCGGGCTGGGACGTGATGTCCAGCGTGAGCGGCGCCGGCGACTACACCGGCGACGGCAAGGCCGACCTCGTCGCCCGCCAGAACAACGGCGACCTGTGGATCTACCCGGGCCTCGGCAACGGCCAGTTCGGCGCCCGCATCGACAACGGCGGCGGCTGGAACTTCGACAGCTGACCCCACCAGGGAGCCCCCCGCTCCCCGCCCGTCGGCTCCCCGCCCGTCCGCTCCCCGCCCGCCGGGGCCCGGTCCCACCCCGGACCGGGCCCCGGCCGGCCCCGCCCCGCCTTCCCCTCCACCCTCTCCTCGAAAGACGCCACGATGACCGTGCGACACCCCCGCCCCCGCACCGCCGCCCTCACGGCCGCCGCCGTCGCGGCCCTCACCGCCCTGACCTCCCTCACCGGCGCGACCCACGCCCCGACCGCCACCGCCGCCTCCGTCGCCACCTGGGACAAGATGGCCGAGTGCGAGGCGAGCGGCGACTGGCACTACTACCGGGAGGGCTTCCCGTACACCGGCGGCCTCCAGTTCGACGACGCCACCTGGCGCGCCTACGGCGGCGACCAGTACGCGCCGCGCGCCTACCAGGCGACGAAGATGGAACAGATCCTCATCGCCGAGAAGGTCCTCGACGGACCGCAAGGCGAGGGAGCCTGGCCCGCGTGCTCGAGCAGGATCCACCCCGCCTCCGACCCGGCGGACCCCTACCCCGCCACGCCCCCGCCCGCACCCGAGCCCGGACCCGTCTCCGCCGTGGGCGACCTGACCGGCGACGGCCGCCCCGACCTCCTGGCCCGCGAGGCGACCGGCGCCGGCACGCTGTGGATCTACCCGGGCGCGGGCGCGGGCCGCTTCGGCGCCCGTGTCGACAACGGTGGCTGGGCGGCGATGGCCCAGGTCAGCGGTGTCGGTGACGTCACCGGCGACGGCCGGGCCGACGTGGCCGCCGTGGAGAAGTCGACCGGCACCCTCTGGATCTACCCCGGCCAGACCAATGGCCACCTCGGCGCCCGCGTCGACAACGGCGGCGGCTGGAACACCCTGCGCATCGCCGGCAGCCGCGACCTGACGGGCGACGGCCGGGGCGACCTGCTCGCCGTGGAGAAGACCACCGGAACGCTGTGGGTCTACCCGGGCCAGTCCAACGGCCACTTCGGCGCCCGCGTCGAGGCCGGTTCCAACTGGGACGCCATGAGCGCCATCGGCGGAGCCGGCGACCTGACCGGCGACGGCAAGGGCGACGTCGTCGCCGTCGAGGCGGCCTCCGGCAAGCTGTTCACCTACCCGGGCCTGGGCAACGGCCGCTTCGGCGCCCGCGTCGAGGCCGGTACGGGCTGGGGCGTGATGTCCAGCGTCAGCGGCGCCGGCGACTACACCGGTGACGGCAGGGCCGACATCGTCGCCCGGGAGAGCAACGGCGACCTGTGGGTGTACCCGGGCCTCGGCGACGGCCACCTCGGCGCCCGCGTCGACAACGGCGGCGGCTGGAACTTCACCTCATGAACCAGCGACGGACCACCCCGGCCGCCGAGACGGCCGCACCGCGAGGGGCCTTCCGCACGGCCGCACCGCGACGGGCCTCCCGCACGGCCGCACCGCGACGGGCCTCCCGCACGGCCGCACCGCGAGGGACGGGCGTCGGCCGGGCCGCCCGTGTCCGGGCCGCCCTCGCGGCCCTCGGCGCCCTCGTCTGCGCCGTCGCCGGAGCCGTGAACGCTCCCCACGCGACCGCCGCCGTCCCGTACGTACCCGACGGCTCGATCGCCACCCCCAACGCGATCACCCGGACCGCCACCACCGGCATGGGTCTGAAGGACCTCGGCCGGGCCGACGAGACCCGCGTGGACGACTACGACGCCGCCCATCCGGACGTCACCCGCACCCATCTCGCCGGAGTCCTCACCGACCCGGCGAACACCCCGGCCCGGTCGCTGTGCCACGACACCCACATCGACGGAGCGCGCGGCTTCTGCTGGTCGACGGCGGACGACACCACGACCCAGTGGTACCCGCAAGGAGTCACGCACGGATCGGTGGGCGGCCGCGACGCCGTCCTGACCAGCTGGTACGGGCCGGACGGCACCGAACGGCTCAGCGTCGCCGACGTCACCGACCCCGCCGCCGTACGCTACCGGCACGTTCAGCTCGTCGCCCTCACCGCCGACGGCAGCGGCTACGCCCCGCTGCGCGGCGGCCACGCCCACGGCGTCGTCTGGGCCGGCACCCGCCTGTACGTGGCCAGCCTCGGAAGTTCCCTCGACGTCTTCGACACCACCCGGATCTGGCGCACCGGATCCGGCGGCTACGTGCTGCCCCGGATCGGCACCTACGTGTACACCGGCGCCGGAACCGGTTGCGGCAGCTATCCGCCCGCCTCCCTGGCGCAGCGCCCCTGCGTCTCGGCCCTCTCGCTCGACCTGTCGTCGGCGGAACCCGCCCTGGTCACCGCCGAGATGGACAGCGGCAACGTCGGCGACCGGTTCGACCGGTCCGCTTCGACCGTCGTGCGCTGGCCCCTCGACCGGACGACCGGAGCGCTGAAGGCCGCCTCCGGCACCGTCCTGCCCGAGGCCGCCTTCCGCTCGCCCATCGGGGGGACCCAGGGCGTGGCCATGAACGACGGCCGGTTCGTCCTCTCGGCGCCCTGCCCCGAATACGTACAGGGCGGAACCACCCACCTGCCGAGCTGCCTCTACCAGGGAGCCCTGGACGAACCGGTGTGGCTGATGACCCGCACCGGCATCTACAACGAGAACCTCTCCTACCGCTCGGACACGGGCGAGTTGTGGATGGTCAACGAACGCCCCGGAGACCGCATGGTCTACCGCACCACCTGGCCCACGCCGCCGGCGCTCGCCGGGCTGCACCACCTGGCCGCCGCCGACTTCACGGGCGACCGCCGGCCGGATGTCGTCGGCGTCGAGGCCGCCACCGGCAGCCTGTGGCTCTACCCGGGCACCGGCGACGGAACGCTTGGCCCGCGCCGGGAGATCGGCACCGGCTGGAACACCATGGCCGAACTCACGGCGGGCGACCACACGGGCGACGGCTACGCCGACCTGATCGCCGTCGAGACCGCGACCGGCACCCTGCAGCTGTACCCGGGCAGCGGCACCGGCACCCTGCGCGAACGCGTCCGGATCGGGACGAACTGGGGGCCGCTGCGTGACCTGACCACGATCGACGTCGACCACGACGGTGCGCTCGACCTGCTCGCGGTCACCCCCCAGGGCGCGCTGATGGCGTACCCCGGCAACGGCGACGGCACGCTGGCCGCCCCCTCCCCGATCGGCACCGGCTGGGACGCGATGAACGAACTCGCCGCCCCGGGCGACCTCGACGGCGACCACAAGGCCGACCTCGTCGCCGTCGACCGCCAGGGCGCCCTGTGGGCCTACCCCGGCACCGGGACGGGAGGATTCGGCAACCGGACGCAGATCGGAAGCAACTGGCAGGTCATGCGCGGGCTCACCGGCGCCGACGTCGACTCCGACGGCACCGGCGACCTCCTCGCCGTCCAGGCGCCGGCCACGACCGGCGGACCGCTCTACCTCTATCCCGGCACCGGCACGAGCACCCTCGGCGCACGGATCCAGATCGGCTCCAACTGGTAGGCGCCGTGGCCGCGACCGAGGGCACCGCCCCACCTGCTCAAGGACGACAACGCCACGACGCCTCAGCCCTTGAGACGGGGCTCAGACCCAGGCACCTCGGTCACGCGCCACGGCCGCCCGCTGCCGGCGGCCCGTGCCCTCGTCGTGCTCACCGTGGTGGCCGCGTGGTGCCGTTGACGGCGTCAGCTCTGGAGCCGGCCGAGCGCGAAGTCGAGCCGGGTGCCGAGCGGGTCGCTGTCGGTCGCGCCTCCGGCGAAGATGATGTCGTCGTCATCGTCGAGGGCGATACCGCGTGCGACGTCCGCGAGTCCGGCGAAGTCGATGACGGCGATGCCGTCACCCCCGCCGAAGGTGGCGTCCAGGTCGCCGTCCGGTTCGACGCGCAGGACGCAGGCGTCTCCCGCGGTCGGGTCGAGCGGGAAGGGCGACACCTCACCGGTGAGCCCGACGGTCACGATGTTTCCGTCGCCGTCCACGGCGACGTCCCGCGCCTCGTCGGCCGTCACGGAGTCGACGTCGACGGTGAGCCTGCCGTCGGCGCTGAAGCCGGTGTCCAGGGTGCCGTCGGAGTCGTAGCGGGCGATGGCGTGCCTCAGGGGCCCGCCCTGGCCGAACGGTTCGGGCGCGCCGGCCGCGCCGACGATGACGTAGTCGCCGCCGGGGGCGGTGGTGAAGCCGAAGGCGAGGTCGAACAGGCCGCCGCTCATGTCGGTGGTCACGATGCCGTCACCACCGCCGAACGTGGTGTCGAGCGTGCCGTCCGAGTTGAAGCGGGCCAGCAGGAAGTCCCCGTCGGCGCTGAGGTGCTGGGTGTCGGCGGTGGTGCCGGCCGCGATGAACTTGCCGCCGGGCAGTTCCTCCGCGGCGAAGAAGTGGTCGCCGGCGCCGAAGTCCCTCAGCACCACGCCGTCGACGCCGTCTCCGTCACCGGCGCCGAATCCGGTGTCCGGGGTGCCGTCGGAGTTGAACCGGGCGACGAACGAGTCCGGTCCGGCGGCGCCGGCCACCAGGATGTCGCCGCCGGGAGCCTGGCTCATGCCCCGGACACCGGTGCCGAGGAGCCCGCCGAGGGTGGGGTTGAAGGTGACCTTGCCGTCACCGCCGAAGCTGGTGTCCAGCTCACCGGTGTCCGGGTCGAGTTTGGCCAGCGCACCGTCGGCGATCTGCTCCTGACGGGTCAGACCGCCCACCAGGATGCCACCGTCGGAGGTCTCGACGACCGAGCGGGCGATCGCCACGGTGTCCCCGAACTCGACGGTGACTCTGCCGTCGGCCGTGCCGCTGTCGCCGTCGAAGGCGGTGTCGAGGGTGCCGGCGGCATCGTGCTTGGTGATGCCGAACGCGTTGCCCCCGCCGACCAGGGGAACGTTGAGGCCGCTGCGGCCCACGGTGAACAGGGAGCCGTCGGCCGTGCGCAACACGTCGTTGCCGACCTCCGGTTCCGGCGGGGTCATGCCGAAGTCGACCGTGGTTTGGCCGTCACCGCTGAAGGACGGGTCCAGGTCACCGGGCGCGGCCGCCGCGGCGGGCGCCAGCGCCATCACCGCGCCGACCGCGAGGGCGGCGACAACGGTCGCGCGTGCCCGGAGGACCGGACGGCGCCCGCGGAACGGAGTCGAGCTGCTCATCGGCGTTCCCTTCGATTCGACGTCATGGGTGCCGCCGGCCGTCCTCCCGTACGGTGCCCCGGGCGCTCGGAAGGGTCTCAGGCGCGCCTCGCGGGGGCAGCGCCTGGGGACCTCGGCGCACCCGGTCGCACCGACCCTCGCGTGCCCGAGCTGCCTCTGCCAGGCGCGCGTGGCGAGCGCGTTGACCCCCCGCCCCGGCGCACGAGCCGCACGCTTCGGGCGCACTGCGGCGCACGCTGACGCCCTGTGCGACGTCAGCGGCGGCCACGGCCTCGCCCCGGCCCCGCCACGGCCGAGACGGCGTGCCGGATCCCCTCTGCCCGGTCAGTGCCTCCGTCTCACCGCGACCTCCTCCCTCCGCGCCCCGGACCTTCGCAGCTTGAACACAATTTGATCACAAGTGCCCGGAGTGGCATTTTCAGCCAACTGGTGGCTCATACGCTTCCTCTGGCTGTCGCGTCGATCACGTACGGCTCCGGGTACCAGGCCGCGCGCACGTGCTCCGGTCGCTCGGGTATGCGCGGCAGGACCAGACATGAGCAAAACCCCCTCCGGCATACGCGACGTGGCCGTGGTGCTCGGCACCCGCCCGGAGATCATCAAGCTGGCGCCCCTCATCCGGCTCCTCGGCGAGCGCGCACGGATCGTGCACACCGGCCAGCACTACGACAGTGCTCTGTCCGGCACGTTCTTCGCCAACTTCGGTCTCCCGCAGCCGCATCTGCTGCTCGACGGCGCCACCGGGCCGTGGGGCCGAGGGGCGCAGATCGGCGAGCTGACGGCGGAGCTGGCCCGGGCCTTCGTCCAGGACCCGCCGCGCGTGGTCGTCGTGCAGGGCGACACCAACAGCACCTCTGCCGGAGCGCAGGCCGCGCAGTACTGCGGCATACCCGTCGTCCACGTCGAGGCGGGGCTGCGCTCGGGAGACCGGACCATGCCCGAGGAGATCAACCGGCTCGTCGTCGGCGTGCTCGCCGACGTCCACTGCGCCGCCACCGAGCAGGCCGCCGCCAACCTCCTCGCGACCGGAACGGCGCCCGAGCGGATCCACGTCACCGGCAACACGGTCGTCGAAGCCACCCTGATGTCCCTGCCGGACCCCGAGGAACGCGACCGCATCGCCCGCGAGCACGGCGTCGACGGGCCGTTCGTCCTCGCGACCGTACACCGCCCCGAGAACACCGACAGCCCCGAACGCCTCCGGGCGCTGCTCACCGCGCTGGCCGGGCTCGGCGAACGCGTCGTGATGCCCCTGCACCCCAGGACGCGCGCCAAGGTCAAGCAGTTCGGCCTGGAACACCTGCTGGACCGGATCGACGTCACCGACCCGGTCGACCACCCCACTTTCCTGGCCCTCGCGGACCGCGCACGCCTGCTCGTCTCCGACTCGGGAGGCATCCAGGAAGAGGCCACCGTACTCAAGAAGCCCCTGCTCGTCGTCCGCACCAGCACCGAACGCCCGGAGGCCGTCACCGCCGGCTTCAGCCGGCTCGTCGAACCCGGCGCCCCGCTCCAGGAGGCGGCCCGCGCCGCGCTCGACCACCCGGACGCGCACGACCGGCTGTCGGCCACCGCCTCCCCGTACGGCGACGGCACGGCCTCCGCACGGATCCACGCCCTCGCGACGGCCCTCGCCGACGGCACACCCCTGCCGGACACCGGCACGGGCCGCTGACCCCGCAGCAGCCGGCGCGCCGATCGCGCGACGGCGACCACCGGAGCTCCGCCACAACGGTCGGCGCGGCTCCCCGACGAAAGGAGGACCCGTGTACGGGTCGGCAGGAAAAGGCGCCGTGGGCGCCGGAGTGGTCATCGGCGGAGGCCAGCTCGCCATGACGGGCGGGACGCCGGGGGTCGTGACGACCCTCCTGGCCGTCGCCCTGGTGCTCGGCGGCGTGCTGATGGTGCGCTCCGCCCGCATCAAGGCCGCCAAGGGCTGACCCAGCCCCGGCCGGTCCGACCGCCGTACGCGCCGGCCGGACCGGCCCCTGACCCGACACCCGCTTCCCCTCCTCGAACCAGGAACCGCCCGTGACGTCCTCCGAGCCCTCCGGCCTGCTGGGCCTGCTGGCCGACTTCAGCCTCATCCTGAGCGTGTTCTTCCCGCTCTACCTCATCGGGCTGATCCTGCCGCTGCTCCTGCGCCGCAAGCGGCGTCACGGGAAGGCCGGCGACTACCAGTGGCACCTGTTCGTGCCCTGCCGCGACGAGGAAGCCGTCATCGGCGACACCATCACCTATCTCCGCGCCTCCTGCCCCGAAGCCCACATCTGGGTCATCGACGACGACTCCGAGGACCGCACCGGGGACATCGTGCGGCGGGCCGCCGCCATGGACCCGGGCGTCCACCTGGTCCAGCGCCGACGCCCCGACGCCCGCCTGGGCAAGGGCGAGGCGCTCAACGCGGCGTACGACATGCTCAGCTCGGCCCTTCCGCCCGGCACCGACCGCCACCGCGTCATCGTCGGCGTCTTCGACGCCGACGGCCGTCCCGCACCGGGATGCCTCGACCACGTCGCCGCCCGCCGCTTCTTCGGGCGCTCCGAGATCGGCGGTGTCCAGATCGAGGTGCGGATGATGAACCGCGAGGACCCGCGGCCGTCCCACGACAAGGGCGCCCTGCGCAACTTCTACAGCCGGCTCCTCATCCGCATGCAGGACCTGGAGTTCCGTGCTCCCGTGGCCGCGCTCCAGCACGCCCGCAAGACCTCCCGCACGGTCTGCCTCGGCGGCAACGGCCAGTTCGTCCGCATGTCCGCGCTCGACGACCTCGACACCGAACGCGGCCGCCCCTGGACCGGGCGGCTCCTGGAGGACTTCGAACTGGGCATCCACCTCATGCTGGCCGGCTGGATCAACTCCTTCTGCGCCGACACGTACGTCGAGCAGGAAGCCCTCTTCGACACCAAGCGCTTCCTCACCCAGCGCACCCGCTGGGCCCAGGGCGTCATGCAGTGCTTCGGCTACATCCCCGCGATCTGGCGCAGCAACAAGATCCCCAACATCGGCTTCCTGGAACTCACCTTCTTCCTCAGCCAGCCCTGGCTCCAGCTCGTCGGCGCGCTGCTCTACCCGATCCCGATGATCGCCCTGGCGGTCTCCTACTACCGCCACCCCGAAGCCGCGGCCGGATACCTCGCGGACGGCGGCTGGCGCGGCATCGCCCTCTACGTGGCCATGGCGCTCGGCCAGTTCGTCGTCTGGGGACCCCTCTACCGGCGCAAGTGCGAACCGGGGACCGGCTTCTGGCGCTCGCTCGGCTGGGGACTGGCCTACCCCTTCTACCTGCTCTTCCTCTACGTCGTCTCCTGGCGCGCCGTCGGCCGGATGATCAGCGGCCGTAACGGCTGGGCCAAGACCCGCCGCAACGCGGAAGCCCCGACCGGCGGTCCCGTCGCCAAGGAAGCCTGACCCCGGTGCGGGGCCGTACGACGTGACCGGTGAACGGGACAGGATCTGGACATTCCCCGTACGGTCCGGCCGGCACCGCACGTCGTCGGCCTGCGTTCCCGTGGCGGGCACGGATCGGATCCGGCCGAGAGGCTCCGCAGTGCGCCCCCCGTGCGCCTGGTGACCCGTTCTTCCCGGAGCGTCAAGGGCAGAGGGGTGGGGGTGACTGCTGGCGTCGTGCGTCCCTGGCACGGCGCAGGACCGAAGGGCTGGGAATGATACGAGTGACGGTGGTCTACGAGGCACAGCTCCTGCGCATCGCGCTCGAGGAACTGCTGCGGTCGAGCGGGATCCACGTGGTCTCCTCGCTGCCCCGGTGGTCGCACGCCCCGGCCGCCGAGCGGCCCGAGACCGATGTGTACGTCGCCGACGCCGAGTGCCTGCCGCCCTCCGTCGTACCCCCGACCGCCTGCTTACCCTCGTCCCCCGCCGGCGCGGCGGGCCGCTCGGCCCTCCTGGCCCTCGTCCCGGGGCAGCGGCCGGGCGTGCTGAGACGGGCCCACGAGGCGGGAGCGGCCGGCTTCGTCGACAAGGACAGCCCCAAGTGCCGACTGGTGGAGGCCGTACACCGTCTGGCCAGGGGAGAGCGCTTCATCGACGACACGCTGGCGCTGGGGTTCCTCCAGGCCGCGGAGATGCCCCTGACCCGGCGTGAGCTGAGCGTCCTGTCGCTGGCCGCCAACGGAGCGCCGATCTCCGAGATCGCCGCGACGCTGTTCCTGTCCAAGGGCACCGTCCGCAACTACATGGCGAGCGTCATACGCAAGGTCGGCGCCCGCAACCGCGTGGACGCCATCCGGATCGCCCAGGGTGCCGGGTGGACCTGACCCGCGGCCGCGTGAGGTCCCCGCGGCCGGGGCGGCTCACCGCTCGGCCTCGCCCCAGTGCCCCATGAGGTCGCGGTAGAGAGCGGAACGCTCCAGCAGCTCCGCGTGCGTGCCGCACCGGGCACGGGTGCCGTCGAGGACGAGCACGCGGTCGGCCCGGAGCGCGGACGACAGCCGGTGGGCCACGACGACCAGGGTTCCCGGCCGGGCGCGCAGGGCGTGTTCGGCCGTGGCCTCCGCGACGGGATCCAGGTGGCAGGTCGCCTCGTCCAGCAACAGCAGCGGGGCGGACGCCAGATGGGCCCGGCCCAGGGCGATGAGCTGGCGTTCGCCGAGGGACAGGGTGTCGGGCGTCAGCGTACGGTCGAGACCGCCCACCCGGTCGACGAGCGGCCGCAGGGCCAGCGCGTCCACGGCCCCGTCGACATCGGACCGGCCGGCGCCGGGCCGCAGGTAGCACAGGTTGTCCCGCAGGGAGCCCGTGAAGACGTACGCCTCCTGGGGAAGCAGCACGCGCAGGGCCGCCAGTTCCGGCGGCCGGCGGGCACCGATCGCGCGGCCGAAGAGCCGTACCTCCCCCTGCTCGGGCGTCAGCAGGCCCGCCATCGCGTGCAGAAGGGTCGACTTGCCGATGCCGCTCGGACCGACGACCGCGAGGTGTTCCCCCCGCTCGACGGTCAGTTCCAGATCGTCCAGTACGGCCCGGGCCCCGGGTCCGTACGCGGCTCGCACGCGGCGCAGCTCCAGGGCCGCGCTCGCCCGGCCGGTTCGGCGGGGACCGGCCGAGGGGGCGGCGGGAGGAAGGGCGGAGGGGGGAGGGGCGGCGGGCAGCGGCCGGGTGAGCCGGTCCAGGACGACGAACAGCCGCGCGCCCGCCGCGCCCAGCACGGCCATCAGCGTGTGCAGAGCGGGGAGCAGCGACTGGAGGACGTAGGTGAGCGCCCCCACCATGGCGCCCGCCGTGACGCCGTGGCGGAGGAGCCACGGGGTCGCGGCGAGCAGGAGGAACACCGGCAGCTGCCCGGCCGTCGCCACGGAGAGCGTGCGGACGGCCGCCCAGCGGGCCAGGACACGCTGGGCGGCCGCGGCCTCCTCGACGGCACGGCGGTTCTGCGCGGCGGTCGCCTCCTGGGCGCCGCAGGCCACGAGGTCGCGCAGGGCGGTACGGGTGACCTCGGCGCGCCGGCCGACGGCCTCGTCGGCGTCGAGGTAACGGTGCTGGGCCCGTGCCATGGGCCGTAGCGACGCCGTGAACAGGGCGAGACCAAGGACCAGGGGAGGGAGCACGACGAGGAGGAACCGCGGCGCGAGCGACACCAGGCCGGCGAGGGCTCCCACGGCGACGAAGACGAAGGAGCGGGCCGCGAGCACCAGTCCGGCGAAGCTGTCCCGGGCGATCTCGGTCTGGCTCGTCAGCCGGGACACCGCCGTGGTGTCCTCGCCGCGGCCCGCGGCGGCGGCCGAGCGCAGGGCCCGCACGACCGACCCTCGTACGAGGTCGTCGCGCAAGGGTTCGGTGAGGTGGGGGAGTTGGGCGAAGATTCCCCGGACGACGGGCGCGCCGAGCAGGATGACCACGGCGGCCCCCGCCAGCCAGAGCAGTCCTGTGGCGGGGGAGCCCTTCAAGAAGCCGTCGTCGAGGGAGCGGGCCACGCAGTAGCCGCCGAGGAACGTCTGGGCGGACTCGGCTGCCGACCATGCCGCCAGTTTCCCGAGGACACCCTTGCGCCGGAGCAGGAGGGACCGGATGGGCGCCGTGGTGCGCCGGGCCGTGGCAGCCGCCTCCTCGGAGGCCGGCACCGGTGCCGGCGTCGATGTCGGCGCCGGAGCGTCTGCCGGGGCCGGCTCCGTCGGATCCTTCGCCTGTGTCGTGCGCGGCGCCGCCGTCACGTGCGCACCTCCGGTCCGGTCGCCGGTGCCGACGTGTTCGCCTCGGGTGCCGACGTGTTCGCCTCAGGCGTCACCGCTCCCGACTCGGCTGTCACAGCGTCCGCCTCGGCCGCCGGCGTCGAAGCCTCCGCCGTGAACACCGCGCGGTAGTCGGGGTCCTCCCACAGCAGACGGTGGGGTCCGGTTCTGCGCACGCGGCCCGCCTCCATCCAGACCACCCGGTCCGCCCGGGCGGCGGTGGACACCCGGTGGGCGACGATCAGCCTGGTGCACGGTCGCGGTGACGCGGCGAGGGCGCGTTCCACCTGCCGTTCGGTGGCCGTGTCGAGGCTGGACGTCGCGTCGTCGAGGATCATCAGCCGCCCATGACCGACGAAAGCCCGTGCCAGGCCCAGGCGTTGGGCCTCTCCGCCGGACAGCGGAGCCTCGTCCACCGGGGTCTCGTAGCCACGGGGCAGCAGCCGGACGAAGGCGTCGGCGCAGACGGCCGTCGCGGCCTCCCTGACCCGCTCCGCCGTGGCGGGGTCCCGAGCGGGCCCGGTCCCGGCGGCCAGCGCCGCGCCGATCGTCACGGTGGCGCCGCCGTCGAAGACCGGACGTGCGAAGGCGTACGAGGTCGCCCCGCGCAGCTCCGCGGCGGCCAGGTCGGCCAGGTCGACACCGTCCAGGAGAACGCGTCCGGCATCGGGGTCGGTCAGCCTGCCCGCGACGGCCGCCAGAGTGGACTTGCCCGCACCCGAGCGGCCCACCACGGCCACCGTCGACCCGCCGTCGACGGCGAGCGTCACGTCCGTGATCAGGGGAACGCCCCCGCGCACCACCCGCACCCGCCGCAGCTCCAGATCGCCGGGCCCGTCGGGCGGCAGGACGGCGGAGCCGTGGGTCATCGGCGCCAGATCGGCGAGTTCGGCGGTGCGCTGGCCCGCGCTGCGCGCCCGGACCAGGGTGCCGAGGGGCGCCGCGATGCCACCGATCCCGGCGGCGAGCGCCGCGTACCGGGACACGGCAAGCAGCTCGCCCACGGTGACGTCACCGGCGGCCAGGCCCACCCCCGCCACCGCGACGACGGCCGTGGTGAGCAGCGGGAGCAGGACTCCGCTCCGGGCCACGGCACGGCCGTGGACGAGCCACATGCGCGTGCCGTGCAGCGTCAGCTCCGGCAGCGGGGCGAGGACGCGGTCCTCCTCGCGGCGTGCCGTGTCGGCGGCGGCGATGGTACGGGCACCGCCCAGCGCCTCGGCGAGCCGGGCGGCGATGGTGCCCTGCGCCTGCTGGTACCGGCCGACCGAGTCGGAGGACTGGGCGGCGAACGCGCGCAGCAGCAGCAGGAGCAGCGGCAGACCGGCGGCGAAGACCACCGAGGTCCAGGGGTGGACGAGCGCCAGGGCCACGAGCGCTCCGACCGGCACGAGCACGGAGGACACCGAGGTCGCGAGCGCCGCCGGGGCGGTGCCGCTGTCCGTGGCGTTGACGCACAGCCGGGCGGCCACGTCACCGCCCGAGTGGGGCGCCGCCCGGTGGGGGGCGGTGCCGAGGAGGCCGGCCAGTGCGCGCAGCCGGATCCACGCGGTGGCGCGGGCGTTGGCGAGCTGGGTCAGGAACACGGTGCCGGACTCCGCGAGGATCTCCGCGGCGAGCAGTGCGGCGGTCCACACCAGCCACGTCTCGGCCCCTGGCCCCTGGCGCAGCAGCAGGTCCAGGGTCCTTCCGGCGACGGCGGGGACGGCGAGTGAGCAGGCGGCGCCGACGACGGAGCAGAGCAGCAGCGCCGCGGTGAGGCCCGAGGTGTGCCGTACGGCACCGAGGAGCAGCCGGTCGGAACCGGTCGGCGAGGCCATCCGATCCCCTCTCTTCTCTTCTCTTCTCTTGTCTTCTCGTACGGGGACCCCCGCGAGGCCGCCGACGGTGTCCGGCCCCGACGGCCGGTGCCCCGGGAGCAGCGCTCCAGGGGCACCGTGACCCCGCACCGGCGTTCAGGGCGCCGTGCGGGAAGCCGGATCGGGTCAGTTGCAGGTCGTCACGCTGAGGCTGCTGTCGCCGCAGAGCAGGAGGCTCGCGCGGCTGCCGCTCTCGACGTCACCGATGGCCTCGTCCTTGGGGGTCTCCAGCGACTGAAGGTCGAACAGGTTCATGATCGTTTCCTTTCGTAGGGGGACGGTGGTGCGAGGACGACCCCGTCACGGGGCCGGTTCGTGGGGCCGCGGCAGCGGCGGGAGGAACGGCAGGTGCGCCGGGCGGTCGTCCAGCGCCGCCGCGAGGGACAGCAGGACGCCGGCGGTGCCGGTGGAGAGGTCCATGGAGAGGCGCATCATCTGCTCGCCGGGGAAGGCGAGATGACCCTGGTAGGACATGGCGTGCCAGGTGAGGCATCCGATCTGGCGGCGTACGTCCTCCGGTGTCGTACCGGGTCCGCCGGCGTTCGTACGGGAGAGGTGGAGCACCATCCCGGCGACGCCGCGGAAGAGGCCCGGCTGAGCGTAGAAGGTGGCCTGCGCCGCCCGTACGATGTCGCGGCGGGCCCGGTCCAGGACGTCGTCGTGCCGGTGCAGCAGATAGTCGTCGATCACCATGCCGATGCCGACACTGCCCGCGCCCAGGTAGGGCATCGTGCGCCAGCCCTCGTCGACCTGCAGGGTCCCGGAGGCCCCGCGGACGCAGCGGGAGAGGTCGTCGTGGAGCGCCTCGGCGGCGAGGTCGAGCAGCGCGGTGTCCCGCGTGCGTTCGTAGAGCCGTATGAACAGCAGCGCCCGTCCGGCACCGCCGTGCAGCAGCCCCGTGCGCACCCTGCCCGGCGCCGCCCCCGGCGTTCGGGCGGACGTCCGGAGCGGGCGGGCCGTCAGCTCGGCGCACCGCAGGGCCGCCGCGTGCAGGCCGCTCTCGCCGGTGGCGGTCGCCAGGGCGTCCAGGGCGAGGCCGACGCCGGCGGTCCCTCCGTGCAGGTCGGGGGCGAGGGCGTCATGGTCCTGTTCGAGGACGAGCGCGGCCAGTTCGAGCGCGGCGGCCGTGTGCCCGAGCCGGTCGAGGGTCCACGCGACGCCGGTGAGCCCGTCGTAGAAGCCGAGCGGCGTGCCGGAGCCGGGTGCCTTGGCGTACCGCAGCAGTCTGTCCTCGGCCTCCGGACACCGGCCGGCCCCGCTCTCCCGCAGGGCGTGGAGCACTCCCGCGGTGCCGTACGCGACGGACATGCCCCCGCCGGCGGTGGCGAACTGGGCGATGTCGCCGGGGAAGAAACGGTCCTCCCTGTCCGGCGTCGCCGACGCGTGGACGGCGCGCGCCAAGGACTCACGGGCGGCGGGCCAGTCCTCCGGCTCCACGGGCAGGAACCGGGAGCCGTCCGGGTGCCGGGTCGGCACCCGGGCGCCCTCGCCAGGCCGGTTGGTGGCCGGCGCGCGCGTGATCTCCCGCACCGCCTCGTCCAGGAAACCGGCGGGCACCGGGAACCGCGCCGCGGCGGCCTCCGCCAGGTGCGCGGCCTTCGCCCGGTCCACGGCCAGCAGACTCGTGAGCGGGATGAACAGGGCGATCCGGAGGCACGCGAGGGCGTACCGGTCCACGTCGAAGCCCCGCCGGTCGGCCGGTGCCACGAACGCCGGGTTGGCGACGGTCTGGCGACCGCCCTGCGCAGCCGGCTGGGCGGCCTCGAAGTCCAACAGCACCACCGAGGACTCGTCCTCGGACACCATGATGTTGAACAGGTGCAGGTCGTTGAAGACGATCCCGCGTGCGTGGACCTCGGCCACGGCCCGCTCGACGAGCCCGTGGATCCGCAGGGCCCACTCCGTGTACTCGGCGAGCCTCTCCGCCGACGGATCGGCCTCCATCAGCGGATGCCGCCGGGCGAAGAAGGTGTTGAGCGGCTTGCCCTCCACGAACTCCAGCGCCAGGAAATGGTGGTCGCCGACCGTGAAGCCGTCGAGGACCTCCGGCGTGCAGGCGAGCCCCGACAGCTGCTCCAGCGCGTCGCGCTCCCGGCGCAGCCGGGTCACGGCGTCCGCCCCGTCCGCGGCGAGCCCGGCGTAGGGGCGCGCCTCCTTCAGGACGACCCGCCGGCCGGTCGGCCGGTGCCGGGCCTCGTACACGCCGCCCCCGTTGGAGAAGTGCAGCGCCTTGTCGATCTCGTACGGCAGGTCCCGCACGGTCACCGCGGCCCGTGCCGCGAGGTGCGGCAGCAGGAAGGCCGGCGGGGTCACCCAGTCGGGCACGTGGAAGACGGGACCCCGGCGATCGGGTACGAGCCTGCCGGAGCCGTCCTCCAGGGCCGGCCGCAGCTCGCCGTGCTCGTCGTAACAGTGGCGGCGGGTGAAGCTTCCGTACCGCAGGTGTACGGGGCCCCGGCCCCACCGCAGGTCGCTGAGGATGTACGGACCGGCCTCGCCGTCCAGCAGTCCGGCCAGGTCGGTGGCCACGCGCTCGCACTCCCGGTCGTCGGCCGGGTAGACGGTGATGAACTTGCCGCTCGCCGCGCGGTCCGCGTACTTGGCGTTGCGCTGGTGCAGCAGGTAGCGGCTGGGGACGAACTTGAAGGCCACGTCCCGCCCCAGACAGTAGTCCCGGACCTTGGCGAGGACCGCCTCCGCGTTGTCGAGACCGGCCGAGACGTGGATCTTCCAGCCCTGCGAGGGGAGCGGGCGGTCCAGCGGACGCAGAGCGAGCCAGTCACCCGTCCGGTGAGAGGTCCAGCCCTCGGGCACGGGAAGGGTGGCGGCCCGGTAGAGGGAGCCGCTCTCGGCCTCGCCGAAGACGAGGCGGTGCGGCGCGTCGTAGAAGTGACGGTCGGCGTCGCAGAAGACCGCGTACCCCTTGTTCACTGCGCACTCCCTCGGTCGGTGACGGACACGACGTTGTCACCTCCCTCACGGGCCCCGACAGTCGCCGCTGTCACCTTCCGTATGTGCGGAACGCACGGGTAACCAGGGCCCGTGCGGGCACCTTGATCCCCCTGGCTGAGGGCGCGAGGCCGTGGAGTCCTCCTCGGAGCGGCTGGGAACCGAACGGCTGGGAATCCCACGGGCCCCGCGCCGGGCCGGCGCAGTCGGCGGCAGGGCTCCCGTCACTCACCCCTTTCGGGTGAGTGACGGGCTGTTTCGGTGTCATGTGTGGACCTTGCCTTCGACACTTGCCACATCGGTTCGCGAAGGCTGCTCGGTGCAGCGAGTGTGGGGAGTGCGTGCGTGATGGCGAACGGAAGTGTCCTGCTGGCCCTGCGTGAGGATCCCCTGGGTCAGGGCGTGGGCGGTGAGCAACTGCGGCGGATCGCCAAGGAGCTGGAGAGCCGGGGGGTGGAGGTCCGGTGGGCGCGGACCGTGGAGGCGGCGTGCGCGGCGTTGCGGACCGAGGCCGCGCTGATCGCGTCGGTCGTGGCCTGGGACCTGCCGTCGGAGAACGGCGGGGCGGCCGACGGGCAGGGGGCGGCGGTGCTGCGGCAGATCACCCGTCGATTCAAGGACCTGCCGTCCTTCGTCGTCATGTCCGAGGCGTCCGACATCGGTCTCGACCGGCTGCCGTTGTGGGTGGCGGAGACCGCCGTCGGCTACATCTGGCCCCTGGAGGACACGCCCTCGTTCATCGCCGGACGGGTCGCCGCCGCCGCCCGCGCCTACGGTGAGGCGGTGCTGCCGCCGTTCTTCAAGGCGCTGCGGCGGTTCGACGACGCCCACGAGTACTCCTGGCACACGCCGGCGCACTCCGGTGGGGTGGCGTTCCTGAAGTCGCCGGTGGGGCGGGCGTTCTTCGACTATTACGGTGAGCGGCTGCTGCGCAGCGACCTGTCGATCTCGGTGGGGGAGCTGGGTTCCCTCTTCGAGCACAGCGGCCCCATCGGGGACGCCGAACGCAACGCCGCCCGCGTCTTCGGCTCCGACCGCACCTACTTCGTGCTGCACGGGAACTCCACCGCCGACCGCATGGTGGGGCACTACTGCGTGACCGGCGACGAGATCGCCCTCGTGGACCGCAACTGCCACAAGTCGGTCCTGCACGGTCTGGTGATCTCCGGCGCCCGTCCCGTGTACCTGATCCCCACCCGTAACGGCTACGGGCTGGCCGGACCTCTGCCCGCCCGGGAGACCCGCCCGGAGGCGGTGGCCGCCCGCATCGCCGGCCATCCGCTGACGCCCGGGGCGGTGTCGCCCGACGCCCAGTACGCGGTCGTCACCAACTCGACGTACGACGGCCTGTGTTACGACACGGTCCAGACCGCCCGGGCCCTCGCGCCGAGCAGCCCGCGTCTGCACTTCGACGAGGCGTGGTTCGCGTACGCGCGCTTCCACCCCCTCTACGCCGGCCGGTACGGAATGGCGGTGGGGCCCGACACCTTCGAGGGCGACGAGCGGCCGACCGTCTTCGCGACCCAGTCGACCCACAAGCTGCTGGCGGCGCTGTCGCAGACGGCGATGGTGCACGTGAAGTCCTCGCCCCGCGCGCCGGTCGAGCACCACCGCTTCAACGAGGCGTTCATGATGCACGGCACGACCTCCGCCCTCTATCCGGCGATCGCCTCCCTCGACGTGGCCGCCGCCATGATGGACGGCCCCCAGGGCGAATGGCTGATCAACGAGGCCGTCACGGAGGCGATCCGCTTCCGCCAGGCCGTGGTCCGCACCGGGCGCCGCATCGCCGCTGCCGGTGACCGGCCGCCGTGGTTCTTCGGCGTCTGGCAGCCCGACACCGTCACCGATCCGGCCGACGGCACCACGACCGCGTTCGCCGACGCCTCTCCCGCCCTGCTGGCCTCCGACCCGCGCTGCTGGGAACTCGACCCCGACGCCGCCTGGCACGGCTTCCAGGGGCTGAGCCGCGGCCAGTGCATGCTCGACCCCGTCAAGGTCACCCTCACCTGCCCCGGCGTCGACGCCCAGGGGCAGGCGGACCCGTGGGGCATTCCGGCCCGTGTCCTCACCGCGTACCTCGCGCAGCGCGGCATCGTCGTCGAGAAGACCGACACCTACACGACGCTCGTGCTGTTCTCCATGGGCATCACCAAGGGCAAGTGGGGCACCCTGATGGACGCCCTGATGGACTTCAAGGCCCTCCATGACGCCGGCACCCCGCTGCGCCAGGTACTGCCCGACCTCGTCGAGAGCCACCCCGGGCGCTACGGACGTCTGAGCCTGCGCGAGTTGTGCCAGGAGATGCACGAACACCTCACCGGCGCCGAACTGATCGACGCCCTGGACACCGCCTTCCAGCAGCTGCCCGAACCCGTCGCTCCGCCGCGGGCCTGCTACCGGCAGCTGATCCGCGGCGGCACCGAACGCATCCCCCTCGCCCAGGCGGCGGGACGGGTCGCCGCCGCCATGGTCACCGTGACCCCGCCCGGAATCCCCGTCCTGATGCCGGGCGAGGCGCTCGGCGAGCCCGACGGTCCGGTCCTGCGCTACCTCACCGCGCTGGAGGCCTTCGACCGCGCCTTCCCCGGCTTCCACAGCGAAGCCCACGGCGTCACCATCGACCCCGAGAACGGTGACTACCTCATCGAATGCGTCCGCCCCGAGGCCCGGCGGAACCTCTCGCACCCCTGACGCGCACGGGACGCGCGTGCGCACGCGGGTGCTGAGCAGTGAGTCGAGACCACCCGTCATGGACGCGACCCCGACACGTTCCGCCCCGCGCAGGAGCAGCCCGTCCGCCGACCGCCACGAGGGCCCGAAGACGGACCACACCGAGTGCGCCGGCCGCCGGTAGCCGTCGAGGAAGCGGTGGGGCCGGTCGGCGACCCGGCGCCGGCGCGCCGGGAGGCGTCGCCGAACCGGCGGACCGTCTCCGCCTGCGGCACCTCGGCGTCGAGGGCGCCCCGCTCCTCCTCGACGCCCCACGGGTGCCAACGGGCCCCGGCAGCAACCGAGCGGACGCCCCTCGGTAGGCTCGAAGAGGCCGGGGCCGGGGCGCGGAGACGCACCGGGAGCACATGCGGAACGGGGCAGGCAGGCAGTGGTGAGCGCGGACGTCGCCGTGACGAGCGGGCTCGTGTACGGGGCCGGTGGCCAGCGCGTCGACGTGTACCGGCCCGCGACGGCGCCTGCGGCCTCGCCCGTCGCGCTGCTCTGGCACGGCAGAGGCCCTGACGAGCGGGACGTCCTCGCACCGCTGGCCCGGGCCGCCGCCGGCCTGGGCCTGGTGTGCTTCGTACCGGACTGGCGTCCCGACGCCGAGGACGGCGGGCGTGCCCATCTGCGGGAGTCCGCGGTCTTCGTCCAGCGGAGCGCGGCCGCCTTCGGCGGGGACAGCGGCCGGACCACGCTCGCCGGCTGGTCCCTCGGAGCCAACGCGGCCCTCGCCGCGGCCCTCGACCCGTACGCACTCGACGGCTGGCGGCCCCGAGCCGTCGTCGGTCTCGCCGGTGCGTACAGCCGGTCTCAACCGCTGACCGGCCGTGCCCCGCTCGACGAGCTGACGAGCGTCGAGAGTGCGCTGCCGTCCCTCCCGGTCCGGCTCGTCCACGGCGCCGCCGATCCGATCGTGGGCGTCGAGGAGTCACGGCGGCTCCACACCGCCCTTCGGCAGCGGGGCTGGCCCGCCTCGATCGAGGAGCCTGGCACCGATCACGCCGGTGTGATCATGACCGCGTACGACCCCGCGTCCCAACGCTGCCGGCTCAGCCACGCCCCTCACGCCCTCCGGGCCGGAAACCGAGCGGCCCGCCTCCTCGCCGACGCCGCACACGGCACGGCTCACGCCGCCTGACCGTTGTCCCGGCGACGGACTGCGTCTGCGCCCGGTGGAACGAGCCGACCTCAGTGAGGCGCGCACGCCGCCGGTGTGCGATCTCCTCGCCGAGGGCGCCGTCACCTTCCGCGGCCGGTCGCCGACGCCCTCGGCCCGGATGGCCCGAATCACCGCTCTGCGCCACCCGTCCTCCGTCCCCCGGCCCCGGCGGTGGTCACGGGGCCGACCGAGGCCTCAGCGGCGTCGCGGCAGGAGTTTGCCCACGGCAAGCCCCGCGAAGACCAGGGTCGTGGCCGCGACGATCCAGCTGAGGGCCGTCAGGCCGGTGGCGGCGAGAGCGCCGGTGAAGCCGGTTCCCGTCGCGCCGGCGGCGGTGGTGTACATGGAGCCGTCCTTTCGTTCCTTCGGCAGGCTGACGCCCCCACGGTGCCCGGCCCCCCGGTGCGTCCGCGTCCGCCCGGGGATGACAAGAGGACGTACTCCCGGGGTGGTACGCCGGCTGTGCGATACATCCCGGGCAGGGCGACCCGGGCACGGGTCACGTCGCACGGTGGAGACCGGCCGCGTCCGACCGGAGCGGCCGCGAACCGTGCCGCACCCTGGAAGGCCCCCGTGAAACTGGTCGTGCTCATCCCCGCCCACAACGAGGCTGCCGGGATCACCGCCACGCTGGACTCCCTCCGCGCACAGCGGCGTGCACCGGACCGTGTCGTGGTCATCAGCGACAACAGCACCGACGACACCGTCGAGGTGACCCGCCGCGCGGGTGCCGAGGTGTGGGAGACCCGCGGCAACGCGGCCCGCAAGGCCGGCGCGCTCAACCAGGCCCTCACCCGGTTGCTGCCGCACCTGGACGAGGACGACGCCGTTCTCGTCATGGACGCCGACTCGGTGATCGCCCCCGAGTTCCTGGAGACCGCGCAGCGGCTGCTCGCCTCGGACGCGCGGCTCGGTGCCGTGGGCGGTGTGTTCCACGGGGCGCCCGGAGGAGGCGTGCTCGGACAGTTCCAGCGCAACGAGTACGCCCGCTACGGGCGGGAGATATCCCGCAAGGGGGGCCGGGTCATGGTGTTGACGGGAACGGCCTCGGCGATCAGGGTCGGCGCGCTGAGGCAGGTGGCGGCCTGCCGGGGCGACGTCCTGCCCGGCACACCGGGGCAGGTGTACGACACCCTGGCCCTCACCGAGGACAACGAGCTCACCCTCGCGCTGAAGACCCTCCGGTGGGATCTGGTCTCTCCCGACGAGTGCCGGGTGGTCACCGAGATCATGCCGACCTGGCGCGACCTGTGGCACCAGCGTCTGCGCTGGCAGCGCGGAGCTCTGGAGAACCTGCGGCACTACGGACTGACATCGGTGACGTGGAGATACTGGGGCCAACAGCTGGGCCTCGGCGCGGGCACCATCGCGTTCGGCCTGTATCTGCTGCTCGTGCTGATCACCGCGATCACGGGCACGTGGGGATGGCATCCGCTGTGGGTCGGGGTGGGGGTGCTGTTCGTCGTCGAGCGGGTGCTGACCGTGTGGGGCGCGGGCCGGCGGGCGCGTCTGCTGGCGGTTCCGCTCCTGCCGGAGCTCGCCTACGACGCGTTCGTCCAGGCCGTCTTCGTCCGCTCGGCGATGGACCTCGTGAGGGGGCGCGCCGCGCAGTGGCACCACGTGGGTCAGGAGGCCGCGACGTAGGCGGCACCTCCTCGACGCGATGCGGCCGGGCCGGGTCCGCGGTGCGGCCCGGCCGGTCAGGAGCCGGTCCGTCCCGGTTGCAGCAGGCCGCTCTCGTACGCGATCACCACGAGTTGTGCCCGGTCACGGGCACCCAGTTTGGTCATGACGCGGCTGACGTGCGTCTTGGCCGTCAGCGGCGACAGGAACAGCTCGGCGGCGATCTCGTCGTTCGACAGGCCCCTGCCGACCAGGGCGAGGACCTCCCTCTCCCGGGGGCTCAGCGGATCGAGCCCCTTCGGTCCGGCGCCGGCTCCCGGGGCGGGGCGGACGTGGGCGGCGACGAGACGGCGGGTGAGCTGAGGCAACAGCAGACTGTCGCCCGCCGCGACCGTGCGGACGGCGGCCAGCAGTTCGGCGGGCGGTGTGTCCTTGACCAGGAAGCCGCTGGCGCCGGCCTGGAGGGCCGCGACCACGTACTCCTCCTGCCCGAAGGTCGTCACCACCACCACCTTGACGGCCGAGAGCGACGGGTCGGCGCAGATGGCGCGGGTGGCGCCCAGACCGTCCAGCTCCGGCATGCGGATGTCCATCAGGACGACATCGGGCCGCAGCGCCCGCGACAGGCGCACTGCCTCGTTGCCGTCGGCGGCCTCACCGACGGTCTCGAGGCCGTCCTCGGAGTCGATGAGCGACTTCAGACCCGCCCGGATCAGCCGCTGGTCGTCCGCCAGCAGCACACGCACCGTCATGACGCCTCCGTGGGAATGTGCGCCGTCACCCGGAAGCCCGGGTCGAGCCGACGGGTCTCCAGCGTGCCGCTGGCCGCCTCCACCCGCTCGCGCATGCCCTGGAGCCCGAAACCGCTCCCGCCGCCGGTCGGCGCGGAGCCGGCGCCGTCGTCCTCCACCACGACGACGAGCTCCTGCTCCGCGAAGGTGAGCCGTACGTGCACGGCGGTGCCGGGCCCGGCGTGCCTCAGCGCGTTGGTGCAGGTCTCCTGGATCAGCCGGTACACCGTCTCCTCCAGAACGTGCGGGACCCCCCTCGGATCGCCGTGGCGGGTGACGGTGACCAGGAGGCCGCTGCGCCTCGCCCGGTCGAGGAGGGCGGGAAGATCGTCGAGGCCGCGCACCGGCGAGGTAGGTGCCGCCTCGCTCGCCCCGCGGAGCAGACCGAGCGTCGTACGGATCTCCTCCAGGGCCGTACCACTGGTGCCACGGATCACGTCCAGGGACTTCTCCGCCTCGGCCGGGTCCTTGCGCAGCAGGTGGGCGGCGACTCCGGCCTGCACGTTGATCACCGAGATGCAGTGGCCGATCACGTCGTGGAGCTCCTGTGCGATCCGCAGCCGTTCCTCACCGACCCTCCGCCTGGCCTCGGCCTCGCGCGACTCCTCGGCCTTGCGGGCCCGTTCCTCGACGGTCTCACGAAGACGGCGCTGGGTCTGCAGCGCCACTCCGATCGCCGCCGCCGCGACGAACCAGCCCAGCTGGGTGCCGTTGCGCAGGGTGAAGGTGGGAATCTGCCGGACCACCTGCACCTGGGTGATCACGGCGACCACAGCCGTCGCCGTGCACGCCGTCGTCATGCGCAGCGAACGACTCGACCCGATCACGTAGAGCGCCACGACGACCGGCACGGCGGCGGGGAAGACCAGCTTGCTCAGGAAGAGCGACACCAGCGAACCCGCCAGCGCCACCAGGAAGACCGCCACGGGACGGCGTCTGCTCCAGGGCAGAACCCCACAGCTGACCGCCGCGGCCCCGGCCTCCGGCCAGGTCGGCGCGCGCCCCTCAGCCCAGCCCGGCACCAGGGCCACCACCGCCACCAGGGCCATGACCGGCAGCCCGCTGCGCACCAGACCGTTCATGAACCGACCCTAGGCACACCGGCCCGCGCGGGCCACCGCGACGCCCCGCCGGAGAGACGTCCCCCCCCGCGCGGGATGACGAGCCGCTCCTGAAGCGCGGGAGCCGTTCGTCGACGAGCGCGGAAGGCGCCCTGTGGTTGCGGCCAGGCCGATGTCACGAGTGCGGAAGGCACCCCCTGAGACCGATCTCGCTAGGGTCCACCCAGGACGAGACACCTGGGGCGTTCGCCACAGGGGAGAGGTGGTCAGTCGATGACCCCGGAGGAGCAGGATCTGGTCACGGGCCTGGTGATCGCACCGGGCGAGGGAGCGACGCGCACGCTCGACGAGGTGCTCGCCCACTTCGGCGAGCCCGACGGTTCGGCCCTGGCACTCCGGTTGCTCCGGGACGCCATGGAGCGCCGGGACGCCGACGACGTCGAGATGGCGTTGATCCTCCATGCCGCCGCCGACGCCTCGGGCGAGGAGTTCCTGGAGCCGTTGACCGAGCTGTTCCCCGCCGAATGGCACCGGGGGCATGAGGACGTCGTGTCCGTCCTGGGCGAGCTCCGCTCGCCCCGGGCGGTGCCGACGCTGGCCCTGGCGACCCGCTGGGTCCCCGAGCACCTGGACTGGGACGAGAACCGGGCCCTCGCGGTGAAGGCGATCTGGGCTCTCGGCGCCGTTCCCGGCCCGGAAGCCCGGGAAGCCCTCGAGGGCCTGCGGGACGACGAGAACGAGATCATCCGCGAGAACGCGCGGAAACAGCTGACGAGAAGGTCCGAAGCGGCGACCGGTGTGGAAGTGCCGGGGGCTGACCGCCGCGCTGACGTGCTCCGTGAGGCGACCGACGGAGAAACCGGCGAGGGGGACGTCGGTCGGCCCCGGGCCGGCGTGCCGTTCGATGACTGATCAACGTTCACCGGATGGTCGGTACGAGCGCGGAGCGGTGACTTCGGGGCGACGTCGGTCTTCTGTCCGGCGCCTCCGTTGCGCCAGGGGACGCAGGCGGCTGCCGCGATCTCCTCAGAGGCAGCTTGCGGAGCCGCGCCGAGATGCCTCGCGGGCGGGGGGCGGATCGATGACCGCAACGGGGGCTCGTGGCGGGCCTGGCTCGGCGCCGCGCCGGCCCGCCCCCGGGTGGGCGTGACCGCGGCGCTCCTGCTCCTCGACTTCGCGCCTGGCATGTCCCCGTCGGTGGGCAGGGCGTCGGTGTCCAACGGCCGGCCTCCTCCGTACGAGCGGCAGGGGCACGAGAGCTCGCGCGCCGGAACGGCGCCGGGCAGGCCGCTTCGACCGTTACGCGGAGCGGCCTGGGCGACGGCGCCGGGTTCCCGCCGTGTGGCAGAGGGGAGGAGCCGGCTCGGGTGTCGCCGGGCTTCGAGGGCGTGCGCCGGTGTCGGTCCCGTCCCTCGCCCAGGGTCGGCCGGTCCCGCTCCGGACCGGACGGGCGCATGGGGGCCGCCTGTGCGGGCGAGGGTCTTCAGGCGGTGGTGCGGTTTCCTTGGCGGGCGGCGAGCGCAGCTTCGGCGGTGGGGTAGGCGGGCAGGAGGGTGTCCATCCCGGTGACGCTGAGCAGGCGGCTCAGCCGGTCGGGGACGGCCGACAGGGTCAGGGTGCCGTCGGCGTCCTTGGCGCAGCGCCAGATGCCGACGAGGGCTCCCAGCCCGGAGGAGTCGCAGAACGTGACGCCCGCCAGGTCGGCGACCAGGTGGGGGTGGCCGTCCGCGATCAGTTCCAGGGCGCGGGCACGCACGGCGGGCGCCGCGTTGATGTCGAATTCGCCGGACAGCGCGAGCACGGCCAGGGTGCCGTCGGTGTGCGGGACGTCGATGTGGAATGCGTCGGTCATGGGCGTCGGTTCTCCTGCCCGACGGAGGCGTCGGCGGGTGCGGTCGGGGCGGCGGCGCTGTGGGCGGTGGCGGTGGTGCCGACGGGAGCGGCATCCGCGGTGGGGACGGACAGGGCCAGCAGCGCCACGTCGTCGCGTTCGGTGTCGGGGAGAGTATCCAGGAGCGCGACGGTGTCGTCGATCAGGGTGCCGGCACTGACCGGCCCGGTTCGCTTGGCCAGGAAGTCCACCAGACCGCTGTCGGCGAGCATCTGGCCGTCGGCGGTGCGGGCCTCGGTCAGCCCGTCGGTGTAGAGCAGCAGTCCTTCGCCGGGTGCCAGGTGCAGGGTGCGTGAGGCGAAGACGGCTTCGGCGAACGCGCCGACCAGCATGCCGCCCTTGGCGCGGACCGCTTCGACCCGTACACCGCTGCCCTCGGCGGGCCTGAGGTGGTAGGCGGGCGGGTGGCCGCCGGTGGCCAGCGTGACCGTGAAACCGCCGTCCCGAGCCGGATCGAGCAGGCCGAAGACAGCGGTGCAGAAGCGGGTGCCGACCGCCGGGTCCAGCAGCAGCGCCGTGTTCAAGGCCTGCAGCGCGGCCATCGGGTCCGCGTCGACGAGGGCCGCGGCCCGCAGCGTGTAGCGGGTCAGCGAGGTGACCGAGGCGGCCTCGGCGCCCTTGCCGCACACGTCACCCAGGAAGAACGCCCACTGGCCCCCGCCGACGGGGAAGACGTCGTAGAAGTCGCCGCCCACTTCCTGCGGGGAGGCGGTCTTGTAGTGGCAGGCCAGCTCCAGCCCGGGTACGGCGGGCAGAGCGGGAGGCACCAGGGTGCGCTGCAGGGTGGAGGCGAACGCGGTGATGGCCGCCTTGTCCCGCTCCGCACGCCGGCGGGCTTCCTCCTCCGCCTGACGCTTCTCCTCTTCGACCTTGCGGCGCTCCTGTTCGGCGCGTACCGCGTTCAGCGCGGACAGCCGCAGCTCAAGCTGGTCCCGTACCACCGCGGCCAGGTCCGCGAGCGTGGCCGAATCCGCCTCGCTGATCTCACGCGGGCGGGTGTCCAGGACGTTGACCGTGCCCAGCCGGTACCCGTCGGCGGTGATGATCGGAGCGGCGGCGTAGAACCGCACCCCCATCGGGCCGGCGACCAGCGGGTTGGAACAGGCGACCGGATCGAGCAAGGTGTCGGGAATGACGGTGGTGTCATCGGTCAGGACCGCCGAGGCGCACAGGCCCGGGTCGCGGCCGATCTCGGTGACCCCTTCCAGCCCGTGCGCGGCCTTGAACCAGATCCGGTCCTCGTCCACGATCGTGACCGTCGCCACAGGGACCTCGAACAACCGCGCGGCCAGTGCCGCGACTCGGTCGTAGGCGCCGTCCGGCGGAGTGTCCAGAATGTCGTAACGGCGCACCGCCGCCATCCGTGCCGCCTCGACCGACGCGGCACGAGGTCGGCCCGGCGCTATCGCAGACGGGCTCGCTTGCTCCGGCATGGTCCTCGTCTCGCTCGTCCCCCCCGGGAAGGCACCGACCGGACAGCCAGCACACCAGAACTCTACCGAACGCCCCCGAGGTCACCCGATCCGATGACGATGGACGCCTCCCGCGAGAACAGCGCCTCCTGCGCCGACGCGGAATCCGCCGCGCCCTCCCGGCGAAGGCCGACCAGGCGCTCCTTCCGCAAAGCCGTCCTGCCGGCCAGTGTCGACCCTCTCCGGACCGCGTTCGAAGAGCGCTCGAAGCCGGACGACGGACCGGTCACCGCCCGCGAGCCCGCTGCGCAGGCACGCCGGTGGGAACCTGGAGAGCGGGTGCCGGGAGCGGCTTCCGGGCCGGTGGCGGACGGGATCATCAAGGGCTTCCTGGACGGCGATCCGGAACCCGGACCCAGACTTACGCACCGACGCGCGAATGCCGCAGGGCACGGGAGCGACAACCGCACCGTCAAAACGGTGCCCAAAGGGGTCGTCCCGCCACGCAACTACCGGGGTGAGACGAGGCGACTGCTCCCCGCCCCTGCGGGGGTCGTCCAGCGCGCCGAGAACATTGCGGACGAAGCGACAACGCGACCGTCGAGTCCCGAACACCGTCAGTGGCGTCTCAGGCAACGCCCCAACGGCACGTGGAAGCCCCGCGTCACGGACAACGTGGAGGACGACACGGGGAAGATCGACGCCTGGTCGCTGCAGTTCTGACGCCTGGCCATAAGCTCGTGAGTAACGAACCGCCCCGCCCCGGCCGTCGTGGTGCGCGGCCGGGGCGGAGCTGTCGCGTCCGGGTCGGATCACAGCCCGCCGGTGTATACGAGCAGGTTGGGCGTACCGGCCACGAACTGGGCGCGGCCCCCGAAGTCGGGGTGGGTGACGTCGATGCCGGTGTCGATGACGTAGGCGTGCACGCCCGCTCCGGTCGCGGTGTACGTGTAACTGGCGGAGAGCGGCAGATTGCGCTGGTCGACGCGGTCGATGCCCCAGGACGGCGGGTTGGTCTGGGTGGCGTCCTTGGCGTTGTCGACGTAGGAGTCCTGCTCGATGGCGACGACGGACTTCTGGCGCTGAAGGGTGCGTAGTTGCCCGGCGGTGAGGTCGGCGGCGAAGCCGTCGACGGCTGTGTCGTAGACGTAGCGCGGGCTGACGGAGAGGGTGCGGGCGAGTCCACGCGCGTCGGCGCCCGGGGTGAGCCGCACGATGTACGAGCCGGAGATCGGCCGCACGCCGTCGGCAGCCGGCGCGGCGGTGAGCGGCACGGCGGTGGGCGCGGTCTCGGCCGCGGTGGCGGCACCGGGGAGTCCGACGGCAGCCAGCGTTCCGGCGAGCGCGACGGCGGCGAGAGCCGCGGCGCGGGACGCCTTCCGGGATCTGAGGGTGATGGACCGACGGCGCATGTGTCTCCTGCCTCGACGGGTGGGGGATGGCGCCGGGTGAGCGCCGCGGTGGACATTACGTGTCCATGCCACATCAGGGAGAGTCGTGTTCCGGCCAGGTCCGGTGCCGCCTCTTTCTGGCCCCGGCGGCATGCTGGTGGGCCCGCCAGAGGGTGGAGTCCACTGACATGCGGACCGGATCGGCCGGTAGCAGCGGCTCGATCCGGCCCCCCATCCCATCAGTGATCGGATGCGGGGAAGGTACCCGGGCACGCGGAACGCGCCTCCCGCGGGACGTGCTGTGCGGGACACATGCGATGAGGCGCCGGCCGGCCAAGCTCGCTGCCGGCTGAAGAGGCGGCTGGCAGTGGTGAGCCTCGCCGGCCCCGTATGCCCGGGCACACAGTGTCGGTCGACCGAGGCGGCTTCAGGACCAGCCCCAGGGGCCTGGCAGTCCGGTCATCCCGACTGATGTCACGACATGGCTGGACCGTGACCTCGTTCCATCCGGGGACGGGGCGGTACGGATACCTCATTCACTGCGTGGTTGCAGGCCGGCGGCGTGCGGACGGTTTGGGCGATGGTAATGACGCGACAGGTGGAGTACCCGACGTCGCAACAGCTGCCAGGGCTTCGCCTGCGCGAAGGCGCGTACTCCCCATGCTCTGAACCGTGTGGGGCGAAGCGCGGTGAGCCGCGGCGAGTGGTCTCGCCGCGGCCCACGGTCTGCTCAGCGGTGGCTTCCCGCAAGTTCGTGCTGGGGGGTTGCCCGCTGGGAGGAAGGCAGGTGGGTCAGAACTGCAGGGACCAGCCGTTGATGTAGCCGGTGTCGTTGACCCAGTTGTCCGTCACGCGCAGCTTCCAGGTGCCGTTGGCCGGTTCGCTGGAGGCGTCGACGGTGTAGGTGGCCTGGACGTTGTCCGCGCCGTCGTTGGAGTTGTAGTCCTTGAGCAGGTAGGCCGTGCCGTCGGGGGCCACGAGCTGGACGCGCAGGTCCCCGCGGTACGTGTGACGGATGTCGACGCCGACGGAGAGGGTGGAGGGAGCGTTTCCGCTGACGCCGCTGACGGTGACGGGAGACTCCGTGGTGGCGTTGTCCTTGATGGTGTAGTCGTTGGTGTTCTCGAACCGCGGCCCGGCGGGAGGCGTGGTGGTGCCGGGGTTGGTGTTGAGCAGCTTGTTCGGGGATCCCGACTTGGCATCGCCGATGGTGACCGTGCTGGCCTGGGCGACCAGCGCGTCCCGTGTGTCCTTGGGCGTGGCGTTGGGGTTGGAGGCCAGGTACAGGGCTGCCGCACCGGCCACGTGAGGGGCGGCCATGGACGTACCGGTCATGGTGCGGGTGCCGGTGTCGCTTTGGTGGCTGGCGGAGACGATGCTGGTACCGGGTGCCCAGATGTCGAGGCAGGGCCCGTAGTTCGAGTTGGAGTAGCGCCTGTCCGTGCTGTCGGTGTTTCCAACGGTGATCGCTTCGGGAAGCTTCGCCGGGGAGGACTGGCAGGCGTCGATGTTCTGGTTGTTAGCTGACAGCGTCCAGACGACGCCTGAGGCGATGGACCGCTTGATCGCGCCCTCGACGACGGTGTCGGAGGAGCCGAACACCAGGCTGAAGTTGGCCACGGCGGGCTTGACGGCGTTCTGGGTGACCCAGTCGATGCCGTTGAGAGCCTGCTCGGTCGTGCTGCTGTCGTTGCAGTCCAGGATGCGGACCGAAACGAGCTTGACGCCCTTGGCCACTCCGTACGTCGAGCCGCCGACCGTGCCGGCCACGTGCGTTCCGTGGCCGTGCTGGAGGCAGTCGCTGGCGTCGGTGTCGTTGTCGACGAAGTCGTAGCCGCTCTTGGCCCGTCCGCCGAAGTCCTGGTGGCTCATGCGGATGCCGCTGTCGACGATGTAGGCGGTGACGTTGCCGGCGGTGCCGGCGTAGGTGTAGCTACGGTCGAGCGGCAGGGACTTCTGGTCTATTCGGTCCAGGCCCCACGGCGGATCCGTCTGGGTAGCGGCGGAGTGGCCGATCTGGACCGGCGCGACGTACTTCACCTTGGGGTCGGCGGACAGCGCGCGGGCCTCGTCCTCGCTCAGCTGGGCGGAGAAACCTCGCAGCGCGTGGTTGTAGACGCGGTGCGCCGTGCCGCCGTACGTCTTGGCGAGCTTGTTCGCCGAAGCGGTCGACACCGTGGTGTCGTTGTCGAGCAGCTGGACGATGTAGCGGCCCTTGACCTGCTGGCCTTCGGGGACACTCAGCAGTTTGCCGGGCTGGGGTGTGGGGCGGGAGTCGGCGGACGCCGTGGGCGCCAAGCTCGTCGCCGCGGCGGCGAGCGTCAGCACGGTGACGGCCACCGAGACCCTCTTGCGGGGGTTGGACATCATCCTGGTCTCCGATGGAGTGCGGGTCTCACGCCGGCCCCGGAATGGGCGAATCGGCGTGTTTCTCCGTGACCGGCAGGTGCGGTCGGCGGAGTACCCGAACTTTGATCGGCGTCAGATGCCCCCACAAGGCTCGGTCCCGACAGGCACGGATACGCAAAAAAAGATCTGACCGCGCAGGGAGGCGAGTTCCAAGAGCGATATGTCCTTCGCTGGTCCCCTGGTCTTGCGTGGGGAAGGGCACAGCACAGGCGCCAGCGGACGCGAGGTGTCATTCCAGGGGCGCGGCCAAGCGTGCGTCCTCGTTGGTGAGGGCTGTTGCGCCCGGGGTTTTCGTTTGGCTCCGTCATGATCCTGGGGCCAGGAAGCGTTCGAAGGAGTCTTTTGTCTGACATGCGCGACAGTGGCGCAGGACCGGGGTCGGTCCCCTATCTCGGCCTCGCCGGTCACGCCACGACCAGTGACACGCCCGACGACTTCTGGCCAAGATGTGCGCACGGTGGACGCCCTCACTGGAGGGTGCGGGGCGGGAAGTTCCGACGTACGTGTGGAGAGCAGTGGTCACGGTAAGGGAAGCCGCGTGGGAGCAACGGCTACGGCGCGCGCTGGTGCGCCAGGGAGCCAGACCGTTGCTCGTTTTCGCCGAAGGCGCCGCGGGGACGGGCAAAAGCCATCTGCTGCGCAGGCTTGCCAAGCTGCCGGAGGCCGCCGACGCGCCGAAGATCGTCTGGATGTGCGGGACTGGCAGCCCGCCGTCGGGCATACCGGACGACGGCCCCGTACTGCTGCTGGTCGACGACCTGCACCGGGCCAGTGCCGCTGAGTCGCACCGGCTGCGAGAGATGCTGGAGAACCCTAGGCCCGGGCTTGCCGCTGTCATGACGTATCGGCCCGAGGAATCGGTGGGGCCGGGGCTGCCGCTGGGGAGGACGCCGGTGCGCTATCCGGCGGAGTTGGCGGTGCTGAGACACCGCATCGACCCATGGAACGTGGAGCAGGTGGGTGAAGCCGTGGCGGAGGCCATCGGTGACCGGGGCACCCCGGAGGCGGTAGCCAGGCTGTTCCAACAGTCAGGCGGCGTGGCGCAGGTCGTCGTCGACGTTCTCACCGTCCTGCGGGACACCGGCGGTCGGTGCACGCAGACCGAGGTCGACAACGCGGGTGTGCCGGTGCGGCTGGCGGAATTGGTACTGAGCCGGATGGTGGCTCTTCCGGAGAAGCACCGGGCACTCGTGTGGGCGGCGGCGGTGCTTGACGAACCGGTACCGGGTCCAGAACTGCTCGCGGTCGCCGGCCTGTCGGAGAAGGGGAAAGAGGGACGTGCGGCCCTGACCGCCGCGCTCACCGGTGCCACGCTGACAACGGATGGTGAGGGCCGATACGTCCTGCCCGTTCCGTTGGCCGCTGTCGCAGTGCGGGATCACCTTCCCTGGTCGGAACAGCAAAAGCTGCACGCGAGGGCAGCACGGGTGATCGCCCGGCGCCAGCCGGTGGATTGGACGGTGCTGGCCCGGCACCGCAAAGAGGCCGGCCAGGTCCGGGGGTGGGCGCGGGCCGTCGAGCAGGCTGCTCGGGAGGCGAGTGAGGCCGGGCGGCACCAGGAGGTCATCACCCTGCTGGAACGGGCCCTCGCCTCGCCGGTCGTCCCACAGCGAGCACGGGGCCGTCTCGCACCGATGCTGGCCCGCAGCGCGGTGGTGGGCCTGCGGTCCGACCAGACGGTGGAGGTGTTGTCGCAACTGGTCGAGGACGACAGCCTGCCCGTCGCGGTACGCGGAGAGCTTCGCCTGGATCTGGGGCTGCTTCTTCACAACCAAGTGGGCCGGACCGATGCCGGCTGGCGTGCGCTGGAACGTGCGGCGGAGGAACTGAGGGACCACCGCGCGGACCTCGCCGCCCGGGCCATGGCGGCTCTGGCCATGCCTCAGTGGCCAGGGGGCTCAGTCGACCAGCACCTGAGCTGGCTACGCCGCGCGGAGGAAGCCGCCGCGGCCAGCGGCAGCGAGGCGGCACGCGTGGCTGTCGCCGGGAACCGGGCCAGTCTGGCGCTGTGCTGCGGCGACCCGAACGCCTGGCAGGCGCTGGAGCAGTTGCCGACGGACAGCTCCGACCAGCGTGTGATCCAGCACGCGGCGAGGGGGCTGTGCAACGCCGCAGATTCCGCCGTATGGCTCGGCCACTACGACCGGGCCGCCGAGCTGCTGGCGGCAGGGCTCGAACAGTCGGCGCGCAGCGGCGCCCAGTACGCCGCCCACATGGGGCTGGGCACACGGTTGTTGCTGGAGTGGAACACCGGGCGCTGGTCAGGTCTGGTGGCCCGGTGCGAGTCGTTTATCACCGAAACCCCTGACATGCCGGTCATCAGTGCCGACGCCCGTGTGGTGCTGGGGTTGCATGCTCTGGCACAGGGCGCCTGGGGGCGCGCGGACGAGTGGTTCACAGCAGGTGCCGCGGCATTGAGCGAAGGCACGGCGGCCCCGCTGGCAGCCGCGGTGTCCGGCGGACTGATCCGCCTCGCCCTGGCACGCCAGGACATGAACACGGCCCTCGCGGAGTCGGAGCGGGCATGGGAACGGCTCACGGCCAAGGGCGTGTGGGCGTGGGCGGCCGACTTGGCTCCCTGGGCGGTGGAGGCGACGGCCCGCGCGGGCGAGGTCGCCAAGGCCGAGGCCATGACGGCGGCCTACACCGCCGGCATCGAAGGCCGCGACTGTCCCGTGGCATCGGCTGCACTCCACTGGACCCGAGCGGTACTCGAAGAGTCGAAAGGCAGCTGGAAGGCGGCCGTGCTTCACTACCGCCGGGCCGCGGCCGCTTTCGGCCACATACGTCGGCCGTACAGCCAGACGATGACGACCGAGGCCGCCGCCCGCTGTGAGCTGGCCACCGGAAGCACGGCCGTCAGGACGCAAGGGCTGTCCGAACTGACCACCTGCGCACAGACGTACACGGAGCTCGGCGCCGCTTGGGACGCCGCCCGTGTCCGGGCCGAACTACGGACCCACCAGCCTGCCGACGAGCGACGGCCCCGGGGCCGTCCGTCCTACAGGGACCAGCTCTCTCCGCGTGAACAGGAGGTCGCCGAACTGGCAGCGACAGGCCTCACCAACCGGGAGATCGCCGGCACCCTGCACCTGTCGCCCCGAACAGTCGAACAGCACATCGCACGCGCCATGCGGAAGCTCGGCGCACCCTCCCGTACCGCTCTGATCGGGCCTACCACGTCGGCTTTTCGAGCCAGGGATGTCTGACGGGCCGGGGCGTGCTTGTGGTGAGCACGCGACAACTCAAGCTGAGACTCGGTTCAGACGGTGTTGCGGCCGAAGGCGAAGCCGGCGACAGCCAGGTCAACCAGCGGTGGAGGTAGGCGCGGGGTGTCACCCACCAGACGACTGAGAGCAGTCGGACCCGGCGGCGCGGAGGCCGGCCTGTGGTTCGAGTACGAGCGTTACGCCGCTGACCCCGCCCGCCGCCCGCCGTGCCCGCGATCATGAACGGCAGCCGGGGCAGCGACACCGGCTCCATCAACGCGTGGTCGGTGCGAGGTTCCGCTCGATCGCCTCGATCTCCTCCAGCGTCGGCAGCTGGATCCTCTTCTTCGCCCTGCGCTTCGACGGACCGAGCTGCCCCTGCCCCTGGACCACCGTCAAAGCAGGGCACAAACTGCCATATCTGACACCCCGCTGTGGAGGCCGTCACCGCCAACCGGAATCACCTCGACCGCCCTCGGAAGGCCTCTGCCGAGCTCGGCATGGTGCCCGCCCGCACCCCCGCTCCCCGAACTATGGTGTCCCACCACATACGCGCCTGACCTGCGCCTTCCTACGGTGTGGCGACACGAACCCGTTCCCGTCACCCGCTCGGAAGTGGTGCACATGGCCGCCGCAACACACGCTCCCACGCCTCCCGGACCCCTCAAGCGCATCGTCGCCGCGAGTCTGATTGGTACCACTATCGAGTGGTACGACTTCTTTTTGTATGGTTCGGCCGCCGCGCTGGTGTTCAACAAGCTGTTCTTTCCCGAGTCCGATCCTCTGGTCGGGACGCTGCTGTCGTTTCTGACCTATGCCGTCGGGTTCGCCGCGCGGCCGCTCGGGGCGCTGGTGTTCGGGCATTACGGGGACCGGCTCGGGCGCAAGAAGCTGCTGGTACTGAGTCTGCTGATGATGGGCGGGGCCACCTTCGCCATCGGGCTGCTGCCGACCCACGCCACCGTCGGGTCCGCCGCCCCGCTGCTGCTGACCGCGTTGCGGCTGGTGCAGGGATTCGCGCTCGGCGGGGAGTGGGGCGGGGCCGTGCTGCTCGTGTCGGAGCACGGGGACGCCGAGCGGCGCGGGTTCTGGGCCTCGTGGCCGCAGACCGGGGCGCCGGCCGGGCAGTTGCTCGCCACCGGGGTGCTGTCCGCCCTGACCGCGCTGCTGTCCGAGGACGCGTTCGTCTCATGGGGCTGGCGGATCCCGTTCCTGCTCTCCGGCGTCCTGGTGATCGTCGGCCTGTGGATCCGGCTCTCCGTCGACGAGTCGCCCGTCTTCAAGGCCGCGCTCGCCGCCGCCGAGGAACGCAAGGCCGCCGCCGCGGGCCGGGTCGAGAAGATGCCCCTCGTGGCCGTCCTCCGGCACCACTGGCGTGACGTGCTCGTCGCCATGGGCGCCCGTATGGCCGAGAACATCTCGTACTACGTCATCACCGCGTTCATCCTCGTCTACGCGACCACCCAGGTCGGCCTCACCAAGCAGAACGCGCTCAACGCCGTTCTCATCGGCTCGGCCGTCCACTTCGCCGTCATCCCGCTCTGGGGCGCGCTCTCCGACCGGCTCGGGCGCCGGCCCGTCTATCTGATCGGGGCCGTCGGCGTCGGACTGTGGATGTTCCCCTTCTTCGCCCTCATCGACCGGGGAACCTTCGGCAGCCTGCTGCTCGCCGTCACCGTCGGCCTCGTCCTGCACGGCGCCATGTACGCGCCCCAGGCCGCCTTCTTCTCCGAGATGTTCGCGACCCGGATGCGCTACTCCGGGGCCTCCATCGGCGCGCAGTTCTCCTCCGTCGCCGCCGGCGCCCCCGCCCCCCTGATTGCCACCGCGCTGCTCGACGACTACGGCACCTCGACCCCCATCGCCCTGTACGTGATCGCCGCCGCGCTGCTCACCGTCGTCGCCGTCGCCTGCGCCCGCGAGACCCGCAACCGCGACCTCGCCGACCTCGACGACGCCGGCCGGGAGGCGCCCGCCGCCCCGGTGCGCGCCGACGCCTGACCGGCGGCGCCGACCCGTACACCCGTACACGCCGAAGGGCCCCTCTCTCCTCCGAGAGGGGCCCTTCGGCGTTCCGTCATCGCTCGCAGGTGACCTTGTCCCGCGGCGTGTAGTGCGTGTCGAAGGTCTCGCGCTTCACCTCGGTGCCACCGATCTTGAAGACCCGGTCGACCTTGATGTCGAAGCCCTCCAGCGGCTCCTGCGCCTCGCACTTCTCGCCGGTGCCCTTGCGCTCCGCCGGCGGCGTGATCTTCGTGCGCGGGCCGGCGACCGCCTCGACCGAGTCGTACCTCTTCGTGCCGAGGAAGCTCACCGTCACCGACGAGTCCGTCGAACTCGCCTTGATGTAGATCGCCTTGCCCGAGTCGTTGCGGAACCTCAGATCCAGCGTGCCCCAGGCCACCGTCGCCTCCCGGCCGGCCGGGTAGCGCTCGATGTAGAAGGAGTGGGCCCCGTGCTCGACGGGCTTGACCCCGGCGAAGAACAGCGCGTTGTACACGGTCGTGGCGACCGCCGACACACCGCCGCCCGGCGCCTTCTGGTACTGCCCGTCCATGATCATCGTGCCGTCGACGAAGCCGTTGGCCTCGGTGCGCTCGCCCACCGTGCGGTTGAAGCTCCACACCTCGCCCGGCCGGACCAGCGAGCCGTTGATCAGCTCGACCGCCCGGCCGATGTTGGTCGTACGGTACGGCGCGGCCGGGAAGTTCACGGTGAACGTGGACATCTCCTCGGTGATCCCGAGCGGGGCCAGGTTCTTCGCCGTCAGCTCCGGCTCGGTCACCGTGGTGGCGACCGGGCCGGTACGGGCCGCGTCGCCCACCTTGGTGAGCAGCGGCGTCACCGCGCGGCCGAGGGCGTCGGCCGACACCTCGCGGCCCGCCCGGCCGTCCCGCTCCACCACGACCCTGCCGTCCCGCACGCCGAGGCTCGCCTCGACGGGACCGCCGGTGAACGTGTGCAGCGGACGTGCCACGTCGGGGTCGCGCAGCAGCCCGGGGGAGTCGAGCGACGGGGTGAGCCGGCCGCCCTCGGTCGTCACCTTCAGGTGGTCGGCGAGGGTGACCGCCGGGATCGTCAGCCGGTTGCCGGCCGCGGTCAGCGTGACCGGGCCCGACAGGGCGGGCGTCGCGAACTCCTTCACGAAGCGGTCGACCTCCGCCTGCCCCACCTTCGGCTTGGTGACCGCGACGGGCAGGGGCACCGGCTTCGAGCCGCCGGAGCCCGCCCCGACCCCGGTGCCGGTCCCCAGGCCGCTGCCGATCGCGGCGGCGGTTCCGGCGCCGGGATACGCGGCGCGCAGGGCGTCCACGGCCCGGTCGACGTCCAGTTTCCGGCCGTCCCGCGCCGGGGTGACCACCGTCTTGCCCTTCTTGAAGGCCACGGCGCCCTCGCGGACGGTCCGGTCGTGCTTCTCGGCGACTTCGGTGACCGCCTCCCGCGCCTTGGTGGCGTCGAAGGAGACGACGGGATCGATGTCCCTGCTGCCGGAGGAGAAGAGCCGGCCGATGACGGTGACCGGATCGCGGGAGGGGTCGGCCGCCCGCTCCGCGGTGGCCGCCACGTCGACCGTGAGCCCCGCCTCGGCGGGGTCGAGGGCCGTGATGGTGTCACCGACCGTGACCCGCATCGGGTCCTTCCAGGCGGCGGGGGCCGCGGAGGTCAGGCGGGCGGCGGCCTCCGAGCGGCTCAGGCCGCCGATGTCGACACCGCCCACCCGGGTTCCCTCGGAGATGTCGTCTCCGGTGGCGACGAGGCCCGCCACGTACAGTCCGCCGGCGACGGCCGCGACCACACCGGTCGCGATCGCCGCCTTGCGTATGTGGCCGCGGCGCCCGTGCGGGCCCGCGGCGGCGTGGTCGGTCGTGGAGCGGCGCACACACCCTCCCGGTGCGGTATGGAGTCAGGGGTATCCCTCGACGGTACGCCGAATGGGGGTAAAAGATCTATATGATCCGATTTGCTGGGTGGTGACTCTCCTCTCACCCCGCCGAACGGCGCTCCGAAAACGGCGCTCTAAAGTGGACCGGTGCATCCGACCCCCTCCGGCACGCCCGGCCCCCAGTCCGTCGAGCGGGCCCTCGCCATCCTCGACGCCGTCGCGGACGCCGACCGGCCCGTCGCGGCGAAGGCGCTGGCCCGGACGCTCGGCTGCGCCCTGTCGACCGTGTACCACCTCACCGGGCCGCTGGTCGCCCGCGGACACCTCGTCCGCACCTCCGAGGGGTACGCGCCCGGGCCGCGCGTCCCCGCGCTCCACCGCTCCTACCAGCGCCACCACGGCCTCGACGGCGGTGTCGCCGAGCTCCTCGGCCGGCTGCGCCGCGCGTCGGGCGCCGACGCCTACTTCACCGCCTACCAGGGCGGCCGGATCACGGTCGTCGACACCACCGCGCCCCTCACCGACACCGCCCACCCCTTCGCGCCCGGACCCGAGGCCCGCGCTCACGCGACCGCACACGGCAAGGCGCTCCTCGCCCACCTGCCCCGGTCGCTGCGCCGCCGGTACCTGGACGAGCACGGCATGGCTCGCTTCACCGAGCGCACCATCACCAGCCCCGAGCGCTTCGAGGCGGAGCTGGCCCGGGTGCGCGACCGGGGCTTCGCCGTCTCCGTGGGCGAGGCGGACCCCGCGTACACCTGTGTGGCGACGGTCCTGCCGGGGCCCGGGCGGGCCGACGGTGCCCTGCACGCGCTGTCCGTGTCGCTGCCCACCGCCGACTTCCGGCGCCGGCACGGCGAGGTGCGCGCCGCCCTGGCCCGGGCCGTGCCGCTGTTCACGGCCGGCGACACCGCGCCGGGCGCCCCGGGGACGGCAGGCTGACCGACACCTCCGCCACGCGGGCTGACCGGCACCTCCGCCACGCGGGCTGACCGGCAGCTCCGCCGTCGGCCGGCTGGCCCATACGCCCGCCGTCGGCCGGCTGCTCCGTGCGCACGCTGCCGGTCGGCTGCCCCGTAAGCCCGCCGTCGGCCGGCCGACGGCGTACCCCGGCCCGTACCCCAGTCCCCCGCCCCGTTTCCGGCCCTGCCGGAATCGCCGCCCGGGTCGCTGGACCGGTCCCCGCGCGGCGGAGCAGCGTAGACGCATGATCTTCATCGCCGTACGTTTCACCGTCCGTCCCGAGCACGCCGACACCTGGCTCGACCGGGTCGCCGACTTCACCCGTGCCACGCGCGAGGAGCCCGGCAACCTCTTCTTCGACTGGTCCCGCAGCGTCGAGGACCCGAACCGGTACGTCCTCCTGGAGGCCTTCGCCGACGCCGAGGCCGGCGCCGCCCATGTGGCGTCCGAGCACTTCAGGGCGGGTCTGGAGGCCATGGGCGCCGCCATCGCCGCGACCCCCGAGATCATCAACGTCGAGGTGCCGCAGCAGGGCTGGGGCGCCATGGCCGAGCTCGCCCGCTGAATCGCCCCACCCGCCTGGACCGGCCGGACCTGCCTACCCCGACCGGCCGGACCCGCCTACTCCGCCTACCCCGACCGGCGGCCCGGCCGGCCCCGACCTGCCCACCGGCCGAGTCCGGTCGGCCCCCACCGGGCCCCTCACCAGGCCCCCCGCCAGCCCCCGACCAAGCCCCCACCGCGGCGGGCGCCGTGAGATGCACGGCCCCGTCGCACCCGGGAGACTGAACGTATCCGGGGTCACACGGGCCCACACGGCAAGGGGGCGGTGGATGTGCCGCTGCGACGGGTGTCCTGGCCACTGCGCCGATGGACCGTCCTGTACGTGCTGTTCGTGGCCACCGTCACCGTCGCCTATCTGCTGGTGCCGTCCCGGCACACCGTCCTGTGGGCGCTGATCGGCCTCAGCGGCGTCGCCGTCATCCTCACCGGCGTCCACCTCCACCGGCCCGCCCGCCGCTGGCCCTGGCTGGTGCTCGCCGCCGCCAACTTCACTTTCGTCGCCGGTGACACCGCGTACAACACGCTGGAGACGTTCTTCCGCCAGCCCCGGCCGTTCCCCTCCGTCGCCGATGCCTTCTACCTCGCCACGTATCCGCTGTTCGCGCTCGGCCTGTCCGGCTTCATCCGCCACCGCGCCGTCGGCCGGAACCTGGCCGTGACACTCGACGCGCTGATCCTCACCACCGGGCTCGCGCTGCTGTCCTGGGTCCACCTGATCACCCCGCTCGCCACGTCCCCCGACATGACCTGGGTCGAGCGCACCATCTCCCTCGCCTATCCGCTCGGCGACGTGCTGATGCTGGCCATGCTCGCCCGCCTCCTCGTCCCCGGCGGACTGCGGTCCCGCGCCGTGCAGCTCCTCGCCCTCGGCACCTGCGGCATCCTCTTCTCCGACGTCGTCTACGGCGTGAAGCAGCTGGACGGCACCTGGCAGGTCGGCACCCCGTGGGACCTGGGCTGGGTGGTCTTCTTCACCGCCTGGGGCCTCGCCGCCCTGCACCCCTCGATGACCGGGCTCACCGAGCCCACGCCCGAACCGGTCTCCGGGAGCGCCGAACGCCGGCTGTTCCTGCTCGCCCTCGCCTCCCTCATCGCCCCCGCCCTGCTGCTGTTCCAGTCGCTGCGCCAGGAACCCGGCCGGGACATCGGCGTCATCTCCATCTTCTCCGCCCTGATGTTCCTGCTGGTCCTGGTCCGCCTGTGGGGCATGATGGCCGAGCACCGCAGGGCCGAGGCCCACGAGCGCAGCCTGCGGGTGGCCGCCGCGTCCCTGGTGGCGGCGCTCAGCCCGCGCGAGGTCGCCGCCGCCGTCGAGACGGCCACCGCCACCCTCTTCGGCCGCGGCGTCCCGCACCACGCGATGCTGCTCGCCCGCGACCGCCACGGCCGGCTGTCCGCCGTGCCCACCGGGCTGCGGCCCTGGCGCGTCCAGGTCGCCGAGCTCACCGCACCCCACGGTCCGCCCTGGCCGGAACTCCTCTCCGGGGGCAGCCGGCTGCTGCCCGTCGAACGGCTCGACCCGGCCCTCGCGCGCGCCCTCACACCCCACACCCACGCCCTGATCTGCCCGCTCGCCCTCCAGGCCCCGGCCGGCGGCGAGCCGCTGCTCGGCGCCCTGCTGCTCGCCGGGACCGAGAAGAAGCTCTCCGAGATCGCGGACCCCGCCCAGTCCCTCGCCTCCCAGGCCGCGCTCGCCCTGGAACGCTTCGGACTGAGCGAAGAGGTCAACCGCCGCACCAGCGAGGCCTACTTCCGCACCCTGGTCCACAACGCCTCGGACGTCATCCTGATCGTGGACGACGACGACACCGTCCGCTACGCCAGCCCGTCCGCCGAGAAACTGTTCGGGCACCCCCTGCTGCCCGGCACCCCGCTCAGCGAACTCCTCGCCCCCGACGACGCCGTGAGCGCCCTGCGGCTCCTCGCCGACGTCCGCGCCCGGGGCGTCACGGAGGGCCGCGACGACTGGAAGCTGATGCACGGCGGCGCCGCCGACCTGGAGGTGGAGGTCCGGTGCAGCAACCTGCGCGACGAGCGGACCGTTCACGGGCTCGTCCTCACCCTCCGGGACGTCACCGAACAGCGCAAACTGGAGCGTGAGCTCACTCACCGCGCCTTCCACGACTCGCTCACCGGCCTGCCCAACCGGGTGCTGCTCCTGGAGCGCATCGAACGCGCCCTGCTCCGCGGCCGCCGCGAATCCACCCTGACCTGCATGCTCTTCGTCGACCTCGACGACTTCAAGGTCGTCAACGACACCATGGGCCACTCCGTCGGCGACGAACTCCTCATCGCCGTCGCCCGCCGGCTGACCTCCGTGCTCCGCCTCACCGACACCGCCGCCCGCCTCGGCGGCGACGAGTTCGCCGTGCTCATCGAGGGCGCCCGGGAACCCGGTGACGCCGAGGCACTCGCCGCCGAGATCATCCACACCCTCGGCCAGCCGTTCCACCTCACCGACGGCGCCGTCTCCGTCTCCACCAGCGTCGGCATCGCCACCGTCCTCGACAGCGCCCACGCCGAGGAACTGCTCGCCCACGCCGACCTCGCCCTGTACGCCGCCAAGGCCGCCGGCAAGAAGCGCTGGCGGCGCTTCCGGCCCGAGCTGCACTCGCGGCTCGTCGCCCGCCACGAGCTCCAGGCCGGCATGGACACCGCCATCGCCGACCAGGCCTTCGCTCTGCGCTACCAGCCCATCGTCCGGGTCGACGACGCCGCCCTGGCCGGCTTCGAGGCCCTCATCCGATGGCCGCACGCCCGCCGCGGCATGGTCCCGCCCGAGCAGTTCATCACCCTCGCCGAGGAGAGCGGCCACATCATGCCGCTCGGCGCCTGGGTGCTCGAACACGCGGCCCGCGACATCGCCCGCTGGCAGCGCTCCCACCCCCGTACACCGCCCCTGTACGCCAACGTCAACGTCTCCGCCCGCCAGTTCCGCGACCCCGGACTGCCCGACGTGGTCCGGCAGACCCTCGACTCCTCCGGACTCGCCCCCGACTCCCTCTGCCTGGAGATGACCGAGTCCGTCCTCATGCGCCGCGACGAACAGGTGGGCACCACCATGCGGGCCCTGAAGGACCTCGGGGTGTCCATCGCCATCGACGACTTCGGCACCGGCTTCTCCTCGCTCAGCTATCTGCGCGAGTTCCCCATCGACGTCCTCAAGGTCGACAAGTCCTTCATCGACGACATCACCACCGACCGGCAGCAGGTCGCCCTCGTCGAGGGCATCGTCCGCATCGCCGAGGTGCTCGGCCTCCGCGTCGTCGCCGAGGGCATCGAGAACGAGGACCAGCGCGCCCTGCTCGCCGACATGGGCTGCCACTACGGACAGGGCTACCTCTTCGCCCGGCCCATGACCGCGCACCAGGCGGAGAGCTTCGTCCACCGCGCACCCGAACGCACCCACCGCGGCGCCCAGGCCGCCCGGGGCGGGGCCGCAACGGGCGCCGATCCCGACCGCCCCACCACGCCCGCGCCCGGTACGGGCCGGCTCGACGTCCGCTGGCGCGACCTGGAACGGCTCAAGAACAACAGCGCCATGTGCGACGCCGTCATCGACGAGGTCCACGGCCGCAGACTCCGCGTCGGCGACCACTGGCTGGCCGACTTCGCCTCCTGCAACTACCTCGGCTTCGACCTCGACCCCGAGATCATGGCCGCCATCGAACCCATGGTGCGCACCTGGGGCACCCACCCCAGCTGGTCCCGGCTCATCGGCAGCCCCCGCCTCTACTCCCGGATCGAGGAGCGGCTCACCGGACTCCTCGAGGCCCCCGACACCCTCCTGCTGCCGACCATCACCCTCATCCACCAGTCGGTCATCCCGCTGCTCGCCGCCGACGGCGAGGTCTACGTCGAGGCCCAGGCGCACCGCACCATGTACGACGGCTGTCTCGTCGCCCGCGGCCGGGGCGCCCGGCTGCACCGCTTCCGCGGCGACCAGCCGTGGGAGCTGGAGACCCTGCTCCGCGAGGCACCGGTCGGCGCCACCCGGCTCGTCTGCATGGACGGCGTCAACAGCATGACGGGCAACTACCCCGACCTGCCCGCCCTCGCCCGCGTCTGCCGCGCCCACGACGCCCTGCTGTACGTGGACGACGCCCACGGCTTCGGCGTCATCGGCGAACGCCGGCCCGAGGAGACCAGCCCGTACGGTGCGCGTGGCAACGGCATCGTGCGCCACCTCGGGGAGAGCTACGACGGCATCGTCCTCGTCGGCGGCTTCTCCAAGGCGTACTCCTCGCTGCTGGCCTTCCTCGCCCTGCCGAGCCGCCTCAAGGAACACCTCAAGGTGGCCGCCGCGCCCTACCTCTACTCCGGCCCCTCGCCGACCGCCTCCCTCGCCACCGCCCTCGCCGGGCTCGACGTCAACGAGGCGCGCGGCGATGCCATCCGGGCCGACCTCCACCGCAAGACCGCCCGCGTCCTCGACCACGTACGCGGCCTGGGCATCGCCACACCCAACACCGACGGCCTGCCGATCATCGAGATCCCGCTCGGCGACGCCGCCGACCTGGAGGCGGTCGCCGCCTTCCTGTGGGACCGGGGCATCTACGTGACCCTCGCGGGCTACCCCCTCGTCCCGCGCAACCGGGTGGGGTTCCGCATCCAGATCACCGCCGCCAACACCGACGAGGAGATCGACGCGCTCAACGCCGCCCTCACCGACCTCGCCGCCCGCTTCGCGCTCCAGCGCCGCACCCCGCGCCGCTCGGGCGCGGTCGCGGCCGGCCGCCGCCGGCAGGCGTGAGCACCATGACCCGGCAGGCCGCCCCGCGCCCCCGGGAGGCGTGATGGATACGCGCCGGCAGGCCGCCCCGCGCCGCCGGGAGGTGTGATGGCCACGCGCCGGCAGGCCGCCCCGCGCCGCAACCGCGACGCGGACTGGGACGCCTGGCCCGTCGGCCGGTACCTGGCCGAGAACTACCGGCAGATGCACCCCTGCGACCGGGGGGTGATCCACCACCACTCCGCCTTCTACCGGCAGTTCGCCCCCGGAGCGCTGACCCGCACCCTCGAATTGGGCGCGGGCCCCAACCTCTACCCGCTGATGCTCGCCGCCGGCGCCAGCCGCCGCATCGACGCCCTGGAACCGAGCGCCGCCAACCTCGCCTATCTGCGCCGCCAGCTGACGTACGGCCCCGAGGACAGCTGGGAGCCGTTCTACGCGCTGTGCCGCGCCCTCGACCCCGCGCTCCCCGCGACCCTGACCGAGGCCCTCGGCCGCGTGCGCGTGGTGCGCGGCGACGCCGGCGACCTCGCCGACGGCCGCTACGACACCGCGTCCATGAACTTCGTCGCCGAGAGCGTCACCGAGGACTTCGAGGAGTTCACCGCCCTGTGCACGGCGTTCGCGCGCTCGGTACGGCCCGGGGGCCGGCTCGTCGCCTCCTTCATGGAGCGGATGCCGAGCTACCGCATCGGCGCCGGGCCGGTCTGGCCCGCCTGCCCCGTCGACGCGTCCGCGCTGCGCGCCGTGTTCGCGCCCCACACCGTCTCCCTGCGGGTCACCCGCCTGGCCAAGGACCACACGCTGCCCGAGTACGGCGACACCGGCGTGCTGCTCCTGACCGCCGAACGGCCCGGCCCCTGAGCCGCCTCCGCTCCCGCCGTCCCGCCCTCGTCACCCGCGGCCCGCCCCTGGCCGTACGAAACTCTCCGGAAGAAAATACGGGGCGTCTTCAGGAAGAAAACGCGGCGGGGAGCTCTTCCGGAAGAAAACGCGGCGGAGCGTGGATTTCCCCACCGTCCCTGCGCGCCGTCGGCGACCGGACTAGAATCCGTTCATGGCAGGGCGAATCGAGGACTACGCCCTCATCGGTGACCTGGAGACGGCCGCCCTCGTCGGACGGAACGGCTCGGTCGACTGGTGGTGCGTGCCGCGCTTCGACTCGCCGGCCTGTTTCGCTGCGCTCCTCGGCGGCCGCGAACACGGCCACTGGAGCCTCGCCCCGGCCGGCAACCGGCCCTGCAGCCGCCGCGGTTACCACGGCGACACCCTCGTCCTGGAAACCGTCTGGGAGTCCCTCGACGGCACCGTGAAGATCACCGACTTCATGCCGCCGCGCCGCCGCGGCCCGCTGATCATCCGCATCGTCGAGGGGATCGCCGGCCGCGTCGACATGCGGGGCGAGCTCACCCTCCGCTTCGACCACGGCCGTGTCGTGCCCCTGACCCACGCCCCGGACCGGCGCACGGTGGTCTGTCTCGCCGGACCCGACGCGACCCTGCTGCACTGCGGTCCCGGCGCCGGCGACCCGACGGTCACCCGCGCGGGCACCGCCTTCGCCTTCCCCGTCACCGCGGGCCAGCGCGTCACCTTCGCCCTCGGCTGGCACCCCTCGCACACCCCGGCGCCCGCGCCGCCCGACGTGACCGCCGACCTCGACCGCACCCTCGCCTTCTGGAACGACTGGTCGGCCGGCCTCCACTACCAGGGGCCCGCCCGCGACGCCGTCCTGCGCTCCCTCGTCACCCTCAAGGCCCTCACCTACCAGCCGACCGGCGGGGTCGTCGCCGCCGCCACCGCCTCCCTGCCCGAGTGCATCGGCGGCCGCCGCAACTGGGACTACCGCTTCTGCTGGCTGCGCGACTCCACCTTCACGCTCTCCTCGCTGCTGCGCAGCGGATACCGGCGCGAAGCCCTCGCCTGGAAGGAGTGGCTGGTCCGCGCCGTCGCCGGCGACCCGGCCGACCTCCAGCCGTTGTACGGGGTCGAGGGACAGCGCCGGGTGCCGGAGACCGACGCCGACTGGCTTCCCGGCTACGAGAACTCCCGCCCCGTCAGATTCGGCAACGCCGCCTCCGGCCAGTTCCAGCTCGACATCTACGGCGAGGTCGTCAACACCATCTACTGCGCCGTCCGCGCCGGAGTAGCCCTCGACGCCCAGGTGTGGAGCCTGATGGCCGCGCTCCTCCACTACGTCGAAGGGCACTGGCGGGAACCCGACGAGGGCATCTGGGAGGTACGCGGCCCCCGGCGCCACTTCGTCCACTCCAAGGTCATGGCCTGGGTCGCCGCCGACCGCGCCCTGCGTCTCGCCCGCGTCGCCGGACTGCGCGGCTCGGTCCGCCGCTGGCAGGCCCTGCGCGCCGAGCTGCACGAGGAGGTCTGCCGGCGGGGCTGGAGCGAGGAGCGGCAGTCCTTCACGCAGTACTACGGCAGCCGCCGCGTCGACGCCACCGCCCTGCTCGTCCCGCGCCTCGGCTTCCTGCCGCCGCACGACCCCCGCGTCCTCGGCACCGTCCGCGCCATGGCCGGACTCCAGGACCGCGGATTCGTGCGCCGCTACGACGAGGTCACCAACGGCGAGGTGCACGAGGTCGACGGCCTCGCCGGCGCCGAGGGCGCCTTCCTGGCCTGCACCTTCTGGTACGCCGACGCCCTGGCCCTGACCGGCCGCCCGGCCGAGGCCCGTACCGTCTTCGAACGCGTCCTGGACGTCCGCAACGACGTCGGACTGCTCGCCGAGGAGTGGGACCCGGCCACGGGCCGCCAGCTCGGCAACACGCCCCAGGCCCTGAGCCACGTCGCCCTCGTCAACACCGCCTTCACCCTGGACGGCACCCGCAGGCGCGCCCGCACCCCGGACGGCCGCGCGGCCGTCGCCCTGGCCGGGAGCGCGCCACCGCCCCGCCGCTGACCCGCGTCGTTCGGGTGCCTCCAGCGGGCGGCCGGGTCCGCCCCGGGGTCGAATCGAGGCATGGCACCCTTCGACAGGCCCCGTACCGGCGGCTCCTCGCGGAGCGTCGCCGCCCGTGGCACATGGTGGTACGCCACCGTGGCCGCCGAGGCCCCGGGATCCTTCACCGCCCGGGTCCGCATACGGATGCGGCGCACCAGCCTCGCCGCCGTCCTCCTGTTCACCGTCGCCTACGCCGGACTCGTGCTCACCGCCACCGGCCGGCGCTGGGGCGACGCCGTCGTCGCCGGACGGCTCACCGATCCGGCCGTCGCCCGCGTCCTGCGCGAGCATCCCTCCCTCCAGGGCCTCGCCACCCTCTCCCTCGCCCTCGCGGTCCTGCTCCTGGCCGCCGTCGGCGTCCTGCGCGGGCGGTACGGGCGCACCGGCGCCGCCCTCGGCACCCTGGCCGCCACCCTGGCCCTCGCCGAACTGCTCCAGCGGTACGCGCCCGGCCCCCACCTCCTCGACGCCTCGGGCACCGCCGTCGACAGCGGCTTCCCCAGCAGCCCCACCGTGATCGCCGCGGGCACCGCCCTCGGCCTCGTCCTCGTCGTCCCGCACCGGCTGCGCAGCGCCACCGTCGGCCTCGCCGCCCTGTGGGCCACCGCCCTCGGCGCGTACGGCATCGCCTCCGGCCGCCACCGCCCCGGCGACGTCATCGCCGCCGACCTGCTCGTGCTCGCCGCCTTCGCCGCGCTGCTGGCCCTGCTCGCCCGCAAGGGGAAGGTCCGGCCCGCCTCCCGCGGCGCCCTGCCCCGGCAGCGGCTCCTCGTCACCCTCCCGCTCGCCGCCCTCGCGCTCGGCGGGCTCGCCGCGGGCGGCTACCTGCTCGGCGACTGCCTGCCTCCCGGCACCGGGCCGCTGCCCCTCGACCTGCCCCGCACCGCCCACCGCTGCGGCCAGGCGCTCGCCGCCGGCACCGGCGCCGGTGTCGCCCTGGTCCTGCTCGCCCTGTTCCGCCGCGTCGACCTCGACCCGCGTCCGGCCCCGTACCGCCCGACGCCGACGACTCCCGAGGAGAGCCTTCCCGGGGAGACCTTGCCCGAGGATCCCTTTCCCGAGGACCCCTTTCCCGAGAAGCGCGATCACGAGATATCTTGATGTCGAGCAATCTTGCAGACGCAGACGCAGACGTGGAGCGGAGCACACCCGGTGACTGACTCGACCATCATCTACACGCACACTGACGAGGCGCCCGCCCTGGCGACGTACTCGTTCCTGCCCGTGATCCAGGCCTACGCCTCGACCGCCGGGATCAACGTCGAGACGCGTGACATCTCCCTGGCCGGGCGCATCATCGCCAGCTTCCCCGAGCGTCTCGAAGAGGGCCAGCGCATCGCCGACGCCCTCGCCGAGCTGGGCGAGCTGGCCAAGACGCCCCAGGCCAACATCATCAAGCTGCCGAACATCTCGGCCTCGATCCCGCAGCTGAAGGCCGCCATCGCCGAGCTGCAGGCCCAGGGCTACGCCCTCCCGGACTACCCGGACGACCCGCGCACCGACGAGGAGCGCGACATCCGCGCCCGCTACGACAAGGTCAAGGGCTCCGCCGTCAACCCGGTCCTGCGCGAGGGCAACTCCGACCGCCGCGCCCCCGCCTCGGTCAAGAACTACGCCAAGGCCCACCCGCACCGCATGGGCGCCTGGACCCCCGAGTCCAAGACCAACGTCGCCACCATGGGCCAGAACGACTTCCGCTCCACCGAGAAGTCCGCCGTCATGGCCGAGGACGGCTCCCTGCGCATCGAGCACGTCGCCGCCGACGGCACCACCACCGTGCTCCGCGACTCCGTCCCGGTCCTCGCCGGCGAGGTCGTCGACGCCTCCGTCATGCGCGCCGCCGCCCTGCGCACCTTCCTCTCCGAGCAGGTCGCCCGCGCCAAGGCCGAGGGCGTCCTGTTCTCCGTGCACCTCAAGGCCACGATGATGAAGGTCTCCGACCCGATCATCTTCGGCCACGTCGTGCGCGCCTTCTTCCCGCAGACCTTCGCCAAGTACGGCGAGGTCCTCGCCGCCGCCGGCCTGTCCCCGAACGACGGCCTCGGCGCCGTCCTCAAGGGCCTGGAGTCCATCCCGCACGGCCTCGGCGAGGAGATCAAGGCCTCCTTCGACGCCGAGCTGGCCGAGGGCCCGGCCCTCGCCATGGTCGACTCCGACAAGGGCATCACCAACCTGCACGTGCCGTCCGACGTCATCGTCGACGCCTCCATGCCGGCCATGATCCGCACCTCCGGCCACATGTGGGGCCCCGACGGCCAGGAGCACGACACCCTCGCCGTCCTGCCGGACAGCTCCTACTCCGGCGTCTACCAGGCCGTCATCGACGACTGCCGCGCCCACGGCGCCTTCGACCCGTCGACCATGGGCTCCGTCCCGAACGTCGGCCTCATGGCGCAGAAGGCCGAGGAGTACGGCTCCCACGACAAGACCTTCGAGATCGCCGCGGCCGGCACCGTCCGCCTCGTCGACGCCGCCGGCAACGTGGTCATCGAGCAGGAGGTCGCCGAGGGCGACATCTTCCGCGCGTGCCAGACCAAGGACCTGCCCATCCAGGACTGGGTCAAGCTCGCCGTCACCCGCGCCCGCGCCACCGGCGCCCCGGCCGTCTTCTGGCTGGACGAGACCCGCGCCCACGACGCCCAGCTGATCGCCAAGGTCAACGAGTACCTCCCGCAGCACGACACCGAGGGCCTGGAGATCAAGATCCTGTCCCCGGTCGAGGCGACCAAGTTCTCCCTGGAGCGCATCCGCCGCGGCGAGGACACCATCTCGGTCACCGGCAACGTCCTGCGCGACTACCTGACCGACCTCTTCCCGATCCTGGAGCTGGGCACCAGCGCCAAGATGCTCTCCGTCGTCCCGCTGATGGCGGGTGGCGGCCTCTTCGAGACCGGCGCCGGCGGCTCCGCCCCGAAGCACGTCCAGCAGCTCGTCAAGGAGAACTACCTCCGCTGGGACAGCCTCGGCGAGTTCTTCGCCCTGGCCGCCTCCTTCGAGCACCTGGCCACCACCACCGGCAACGCCCGCGCCCAGGTCCTCGCCGACACGCTCGACCGCGCCACCGGCACGTTCCTCAACGAGGACAAGTCGCCGACCCGCCGCCTCGGCGGCATCGACAACCGCGGCAGCCACTTCTACCTGGCCCTCTACTGGGCCCAGGAGCTGGCGAAGCAGACCGACGACGCGGAGCTGGCCAAGGCCTTCGCCCCGCTCGCCGAGAAGCTGACCGCCGACGAGCAGAAGATCGTCGACGAGCTGATCGCCGTCCAGGGCTCCCCGGCCGACATCGGTGGCTACTACCAGCCCGACCCGGCCAAGGCCGCGGCCGTGATGCGCCCGTCCGCCACCTTCAACGAGGCCGTCGCGTCCCTCGCCTGATCGAGGCAAGAGGCCCCTTACGGGGCCCCCGCACCGCCCCGGCCGGACACGCGTCCGGCCGGGGCGGACGCGTCGGTGGCGCATCCGCCGTCCGGGTGTGAGTCTGGATGGATGAGCTGGGCATCATGGACGACCGCCGGTGTGTACACCGGGCGTGGCGGAGTGCTGACCCAAGAGGCCGGTGTCGTCACGGGCGATCTGACCGTGCACACCACCTATGCCGACGGCGAGGCACGCGTGGCCGTGCAGTACAGCGGCGCTTCCGACTGGTTCACCATGTCGGGAAGTCCTGTTCCCTGCGGATCGGAGGAGGAGAGCCGCGACCTGCACGACGCCGTCGTCGAGGCCGTGCGCGCGGGGGGCGCGGCCACCGTGCCGATCGTGCCGCACCTCTCCGGCTAGACGCCGGACGCACGCGACGACGGAACGTGTGCCGTCCCGACCGCTGGCACGGTCTCCTCGACGTACGGGACGGGACAGGGCAGGACGCGGCACGGTCCGGGGGCGGGAATCGCCGCCCGCTCGGTCGACGGGCTGGCTGACCGGGCCGGCCGACGCCTCCTCGCACAGCCAGGTCTGGCACCGTCGTGTGCGGCACAGCCAGGTCCGGAGCCGCCGCGTCCGGAGCCGCCGTTGTGCGGGCCCGCCGTGTGCGGGCCCGCAGCGTCCGGAGCCGCAGCGTCCGGCACCGCGCGCGTCCCGCGCCTCAGCGGGCCGTCGCGAAGTCCTGCACCCACCAGGGCCCGCCCCTGGTGAGGTTCACCCCCACGCCGACGTCCTCGAACGCGCAGTTGAGGATGTTCTTGCGGTGGGCCTCGCTGTCCATCCACTCCGCCACCGCCTCGGCGGGCGTCCGCGGCCCTCGGTGGATGTTCTCGCCCCAGGACGACCAGGTGTAGCCGGCCGCGGTGATCCGGTCGCCCGCGTTCTGCCCGTTCTGGCTGTCGTGGGCGTAGTGGCCGCGGGCCGCCATGTCGTCGGCGTGGCCCTGCGCCGCCTCCCGCAGCCTCGGATCGGACCGCAGCGGATCGCATCCCGCCCGCCTCCGCTCGACGTTGGCGAGCGTGACCACCTCGGTGACGTACCGCGCCGCCGTCCCGGCGGCCCCCGGCTCCGCCGAACGGGTGCCCGCGCCGGCCGTCGTGCCCGAGGTCACCACGTACACCCCGGTCATCACCGTCAGCGCCGCCGCCACCGTGCCGGCCACGGTGAGCGCCGTGCGGAACGACGGCCCCCGCCCGCCGCCGCCGTCGCCCTGCCGCTCCCGGGGCCGCTTCCGCTGCCGCCGCTCCGCCTCGCATCCCTCGTAGCGCTCGTACCGCATGAAGCTCCGCTCTCTCTCCTCGGTCCGCCGGCCCTCCGGCGCGGCGATATGACTGTCCGGTCCCGGAGAGCGCGACACTCCTCGTCAATCCTGCGTGTCAACCTGGTGCGGCACCACCGCGACCGGGCACGGCGCCAGGTGCAGCGCCGCGTGCGCCACCGACCCGATCCGCGCGCCGAGCGCCGCGCGGTGCGCCCTCCGGCCCACCACGAGCAGCTGCGCGCCCCCGGCCCCGGAGAGCAGCACCTGGCCGGCGCTGCCCAGCTCCACGTGCTCGGCGACCGGAACCTCCGGGTAGCGCTCCCGCCACGGGGCGAGCGCCTCGCGCAGCGCCTTCTCCTCGTACGGGACGAGCCCGCCGGCCTCGTCGGCGAGCCGCAGGGAGGCCGGGCTGTACGCGAAGAGCGGCGGCAGGGACCAGGCCCGCACCGCGCGGACGGCCGCCCCGCGCGCCACGGCCGTCTCGAAGGCGAACCGCAGCGCGGGCGCGCTGTCCTGGGGGCTGCCGTGCTGGCCCACGAGGACCTCCCCGACGGGTGGTTCGGCCGGCGCGCCGTCGCGGGCGCGGACCGCGACCACGGGCACCGTGGACCCGGCGATGATCTGCTGTCCGTAGGAGCCGAGCAGGAAGCCGGTCACGGCGCCGTGGCCGCGCGAGCCGATGGCGAGCAACTCGGCGTGCCCTACGGTGCCGAGGAGGGCGGCGACCGGTGTGTCGCCGACGACCTCGGCGCTCAGGTCGAGTTCCGGGTAGCGCTCGGCGAGCGTCGTCCCGGCCTCGCGCAGCACGTCCCGGGCGGCCTTCTGCTGGGCCGTGGGATCCTGGAGCAGCGGCAGGTCGAGCGGCTCCCAGCGCCAGGCGTGCACCAGGCGCAGCGGCAGCCCCCGGTTCCCCGCCTCGCGGGCGGCCCAGTCGGCCGCGGCGAGACTCTCCGGGGAGCCGTCGACTCCCGCGACGATCTCACGCCTCATCAGGCTGCCTCCGTCGGTACGGGGCCGGGCCCGCCGACAGCAGGCGCCGGGGGGCGGGCCGGACGGCCCTGTCCACGGTAGCCACTCAACCCGTGTCGTCGCGGGCACGGCGGATCGGGCTAGGCCGGCAGGGTGAGTCCGGCATGGGTGCCGTTGAGGTAGTGGTCGCCGATGTCGCGGAGCCGGTGATCGGGCGTCACCGGAGCGGTGAGCGTCCGGGCATTGCGCCAGAAGCGGTCGAGGCCGAGGCCGCCGCCGTGGAGGCCGGGCGCCGCCCCGGGGTCCACCAGCTCCAGGACGCGGGTGGTGATGTCCAGCGCCGCCCGCCCGGTGACCGTCTCCGCCGCGGCGACCAGGACGGCGATGTCGGTCCGCTCCTCGACGTCGAGGGCCCGCCCGGTGAGCAGCCCGTGCGCCAGGGAGTCCGTGGCCCGTTCGACGACCGCGGCGGCGGCGTGCGCGGCGGTCGCCGACTCCCCGTACGCGAGCAGGAGGAACGGATCGTCGCCGCTCGCGGCCTGGGTGGCCCGGCTGACGTCGCGGGCCTCCGCCAGCGCCCCTTCGGCGATGCCGAGCACGACGTGGACCAGCAGTAACCGCAGGGCGATCGGCGCCGGCGTGGTCGGACAGGGGACGCGGGCGTGCTCGTCGTGGGGGAGCGCGCCGAGGACGTCGCCGGCGGCTATCGGCAGCCGGTCGAAGGTGACGGTGCCCGCGCCGGAGAGGCGCTGGCCCACCCGTTCGGCGTGCGGCTCCGTGAACACGGCCGGATGCGCCGGATCCACGAGGACGAGCAGCGGATCGCCCGTCTGCGTACAGCGGGCCGCGACGACCAGCCGGTCGGCGACCGTGACGCCGGAGGCGAAGGCGCGCCGCCCGTGGAGGACGTAGGCGCCGCCGCCGGCCGGCGTGAGCACCGGCCCGTCCGGACCGTTGGACCCGACCGGGCCGTTGGACCCGACCGGGCCGTTGGACTCGTTCAACCCGTTGGACCCGTTGTACCCGTTCGGCCCTGCGCGTCCGGTGGCGTCGGTCGGCGCGCCCGGCGGCTCGATCGCGCCGGCGAGCAGCCATCGTTCCTCGGCGGCGCGGGCGCCGAGGTCGAGCGGACCGGCCGCGGAGCCGAGGAAACGTGTCGTCCAGGCAAGTGCGCAGTGGTGGGCGAGGAGTTCGCCGATCGAGCCGTCGGCCGCCGAGATCTCCCGGATCACTCCACAGGCGGTACGCCAGTCGGCGCCGCGCCCGCCGGGGCCGGGCGCGGTGAGCAGGGCGGGCAGTCCGGCCTCCTGGAGCCGGGCGACCTCGTCGAGCGGCGCCTTGCCCGCCCGGTCCCTGGTCAGGGCGTCCACGGCGAGGTCGTCGGCGAGCTCGCGGATGACGCGGGGCCACATCGCGTCGTCGGCCGGGCGGTCCGCCGGACGGTCCGCCGCGCGGTCCGCCGGGCGGCCGGTGACCGGGCCTCCGGCCGGGACGGAGGTGGGGCGCTGCGCTGACTTCTTCGGCGTTCTCACGGCACCTCACATGTTTCCCAGTATCCCCATTGGAATGGTAGGGATAGTGACAGAGGGGTGCCCGGGACCCCAAGGGGCGTCCGCATCACGGACGTTGAGTGCTCGACAGGTGGGACGGGTGGGACGGGTGTCCGGGGGAGGGGAGGGGCCCGTTCAGGGGTTGGTCCAGGCCTCCGGGTCCTCGGCCAGTGCCACGATCTCCGGCGGCAGCTTCGCCGTGGCCACCTCGGCCAGCGAGACGCCGTCGAGCACATGACGTACGTTCGCCCGCAGCGCGACCCACAGGGTGAGCAGCGACTCGGCCGGACCGGTGTACGACAGCTCCGGCGGCCGGACGCCACGCACCGACAGCAACGGCCCCTCCACGCAACGGATCACGTCCGCCACCGAGATCTCCTCGGCCGGCCTCGCCAGCCAGTAACCGCCGTTCCCGCCGCGCTGGCTCTGCACCAGGCCGCCCCTGCGCATGTCGCCGAGGATGCCCTCCAGGAACTTGTGGGAGATCCCCTGGCAGTCGGCGATGGCCTCGGCCTTCACCGGCCCGGACTCCCGGGCCGACGCGAGCTGGAGGGCGGCTCGCACCGCGTAGTCGGCCCTGGCTGAAATGCGCATAGGCGCATTATGCATTCGCGCCCCGTCCGCACCCTTGACGAGGGGCGCCGCCGATCCCACACTCGGGACGGGAAACCGAGCGAACAGGTAGGGAAACATGGGAGCCGTCGTCACCGCCCCGCCGGACACGGCCTTCGCCGTCCGGCTGCCGCGCTCCCTCTCGCTCACCTCCCGCCGCCACATCGATCTGCTGCGGGTCTGCAGCGCGGGCTGACGCCGCCTCCCACCGCCGTACGACTCCGCCGGACGCCCCGTCCTGGACACCTCCGCAGGACACGGTCGTACGACTCCGCCGTACACCGCCGTACGACTCCGCCGTGCGACGCGTCTCCGGCCGTACGGGGCCCTCCGCCCGAACCGCCCCGCACGAGCCCGCCGTACGGCTCCATGCGGACGAGCCGGCGTCGTACGGCTCCGCCCGCCCCCTTCCCGTACCTCTGCTGCCTCCGGGCGCACGGCGTCTCGCCGCCGTGCCGTCCCGCGACCCAGCACCGAGCACCCAGGGAGAAACCATGTCCGTCGCCACCTCCGTCGCCACCTCGGTCGTCCCGGCCGGCACCGGCGCCGCCCCCGCCTTCCGCGGCCGCATCGGCCGTGACGTGCGCAGCGGCCACTACCCCGTACCGCACCGCTACCGCCTCCATCTGGCACCCGCCGACCCCGGCTGTCTGGGCCTTGCCGTGACCCACAGCCTGCTCGGACTCGACGACACGCTCCCGCTGGCCGTCCTGCCCGCCCTCCCCGACACGCCCGACGGCGGCTACGCCGTGCTGCGTCCGCTGTACGAGGCCAGCGCCCACCTCTACCGGGGGCCGGCCGCGGCGCCCGTCCTCAGCGACGGCTGGACCGGCCGGATCGTCTCCACCCATGTGCCCGACATCCTGCGCGACCTGGCCCTGCGCTTCGGCGGCGACGGGCCCGAACTCCTCCCCGAGGACCGGCAGGACGAGATCCGGGCCCTCACCGACCTGTGCGAACGCAGCGTCAACGCCGCCGCCCAGCGCGCCGGAGAGCTCGGCCTCGACGACACCGCCGCCCACCGGGACCCGCTCACGGTGCTCTTCTCGGCGCTCGGTGCCCTGGAACGGCGCCTGGCCCGGCACCCGTACGTCCTCGGCGACGCGCCCACCGCCGCCGACGTCACGGTCTGGGTCACCCTCGTCCAGCTGGACACCGTCCACCGCTGGCACCTGGACGCCGCCGCGATGGAACGGGTCGCCGGGTACACCGCGCTGTGGTCCTACGCCGGACGGCTCGCCGCCCACTCCGCGTTCGGTCGCCACCTCGACGTCGACGCCCTGCTCGACCGGCACCGCGCCCACTGCCGGGGCCGGGAGGCGGCCGGCGCCGCCATGCGGATCGTGGACTGGTCCGCCGCACGCGCCTGAGCCGCACGCGCCTGAGCCGCACGCGCCCAGGCCTCGCGCCTGAGCCTTACGCGGCCGACCGCCGACCGCCGACCGCCGACCGCCGGGCTTCCGACCGCCGGGCTTCCGGCCGGCCGACCGGCACCGGCCCCCGTACGGCTCAGCCGAACCGGCGGCCCGACAGCGGCTCCGTGGCGTCCCCGCCACCCCCGCGGACGCCCCGCAGGAATGCCTCCAGGGCCTCCACCGAGGACCTGGACGGCGTCCACTCCAGCTCCCGCCGCGCCCGCTCCGTGGACAGCAGCGGCAGCCGCAGCACCGCGTCGAAGAGATCCGGCGACGCCGGCGCCACCCGCATCCGCCAGGCCGCCGACAGCACTCCGCGGACCGCGGCGGTCGGCACCTTCACCGGCCGCGCGTCGAGCAGCGCGGCCAGCGTGCCCACGTCGACCACCGGATCCGCCGCCAGGTTGAACGCCCCGCGCACGTCCCGCAGCAGCGCCGACCGGTAGGCCTCCACCGCGTCGTCCGTGTGCAGGGCCTGGAAACGCAGCCCCGAGAGTTCCGGTACGAGCGGAATCAATTCCGGCCGGATCAGCTGGCCGGGCAGCCAGCGGCCCGCGAAGATCCGCCGCTGCTCGCTCGCCGACTCCTCCTTGAACATGAAGCCCGGCCGCATCCGCACCACCCTGGTCGTCGGGTGGTCGCGCTCGAACGTGTCCAGAAGCCGTTCCACGTACGCCTTCTCGCGGGTGTACGCGGCGCCGGGCCAGCCGTGCGTCGGCCAGGACTCCGACACCGGCGCGCCGTTCCCGGGCCCGGGGGAGTAGGCGCCGACCGAGGAGCCGTACACCAGGACCGGCACCCGCGCCGCCGCGACCGCGTCCAGGACCCGAACGGAGCCGAGCACATTGCTCCGCCAGGTGGTCGCCGGATCGTGTGTCGGCTGGAAGCGCCACGCCAGATGGACCACCGCGTCGGCGTCCGCCACGTACTGGGCGAGCCGGGCCTCGTCGCCGTCCAGCGAAAGGTCCACCTCCGCCCACTCGGTCTTCTCCAGGGTCAGACCGGGCCTGCGACGCGCCAGACCGAGCACGGACGCGACCCTGGGCTCCCGCGCCAGGGCGCGGACCAGGCTCGTCCCGACGTTGCCCGTGGCACCGGTGACGACGACACGCATCCGCTCGCTGGGGTTCATGTCTCGACGATCCGCCATCACGGCCGCCCCCGCACGCGGAGGTGGCCGGGTCGGACACGGAGGGTAGCGCTGTGGGTCGCGCTTGTGAGCATGTGCACCCACCATGGTGTGACCGGGGGGCCAGCCATGACCAGGAGGAACGGATGCTGCTCCCCGACCGCAACACGATCGCCCGCCTGCTGCGGAACTACCGCGCCCAGGAACGGCACGTCCTGGCCAGGCCGCACGATCTGGCGGCCCGCAGGCGGTTCGAGGACACCGCGTACACGCTGTGCGTCCTCATGGGGGAGCGGACGGCCCGCCAGGCCGTCCTGGCCGCCGAACGCTACACGGCCGAGCCGGCCGGGGCGAGGGTCCAGGTGTGCGGTTCGACGCGCACCGGCGGGGTAGCCGCCGAGTAGCGTCACGGACGACGTGCCGCGGGCCGGGGCCGGGAACGGCCTTTGGCCCGACGGCCGGAGGCCGGGAACGGAAGACCGGAACCGGCAGCCGGCAACGGGGACCGGGAGACGGGAACCGGAACCGGCGGCCGGGCGTGGCAGCCGAGGCCGAAGGCGAGGGCGGAGACCCGGGCCGGGGGCCGAGGTCGGAACCTGGCCGGGAGGTGCCGGACATGGACGGTGGAGCACGGCTCTCGCCGCGCGAGCGGCGCATCCTCGCGGAGATCGAACACGACCTGAGGGCGGACGACTCCCTCGCCCGCACCCTCGTCGCCGGCCGCCCACCGGCGCGGACCGGACGGCATGCCGTCCCGGTCGCCGTGGCCGTCCTCGGCCCGGCGACGGCAATCCTCTTCGTGGCCGCCGTCGCCACCGGATCGCCCGCCCTGCTCTGGTCCTTCGCGGCCGCCTGGGTGCTGACCGCGGCCGGAGCGCTGGACCTGCTGCTGCGCTGGTCCGGCCGTCGGCGGACGCGGGCCGGGCAGGATCGGCAGGACGAGCCCGGCGAGACGGGCCACGGCGGCGTCACCTGAGAGCGTCCTCCGGCGCGGGCGCCGGCTGTCCGGGGCGCGGAAAGCGGCCCGCACGGCATCGATACAGACGTCCCGGGAGGTCGGCCCGCCGAAGCGCAGCCGGTCGTAGGGCGCGAAGTCCGGCTCCAAGGCGTCCAGTTCGTCGACCAGGGCGTGCAGCGCGACCGACCACAGCGGCGAGTCGAGGCGCGGGACCCGGACGGCCTCGATGATCGCGGCGGTCAGTTCACCCTTGCGGCGGATCGTCTGCGGCGTGACCCGGTGGAGACAGACGTATCGGCCGCTGAGATACGCCTCCCACTCCCCGGCGCCCTCGGCCGGGTCCGCCCCGTGCGCCGTGAACCAGTCCCGCGGCCGCTCCGGGCCGACGGCGTCCGCCGCCGGATCCCCGGCCTCGACCTGTTCCACCAGGTCGAACAGGTCGTGCGGGACCATCTCCGCGCCGTCCGAGCGCAGATGTCCGGGCAGCGGCAGCAGGCCCTCCAGCATCTGCCGCCGCACCTCCGCGACGTCCCCCGCGCGGCGCACAGCTCCTCCAGGGGAGTGAACCGCGCGCTGACGTAGGCGTCGTCCGCGGCCGTCATCGGATGGTCGCCGTTGACCTCCCGGAACCGCCGGGCGATCTCCTCCACGTACGGACCCCTGCTCATGACCACTCCTTCCGGCTGCCGCCCGGGGACGTTTCGAGGCGGCGTCCCGGCAGGCCAGGCGCCGGACCGTACGGCGCCCGCCGAACCGTGCCGGACGGGACGGACCGCCGCCTCAGTTGCCGCGCGCGCCGAACCGCCGCCACAGCCACAGCGACAGGGCCGCGCCGAGCGCCGAGCCGACCAGGGCGAGCGGCAGCCCGGCCGCGGTGCCCGAGGGCGCGGCGCCCTTCGGCGTGTCGCGCGCAGCCGCCCCGCCGGGAGCGGCACCGGTACCGGCACGGGCCGCGGCATCCGCGCCGACGCCCGCGCCCGCACCCGTGCCGGGACTCGCCGTGGCCGAAGCGGTAGCGCGCGCACGCGCGGGGGCACTCGCCGTGGAACGCGCCTCCGCTCCCCCTTCCGCGCCCGCCTCGGAACCGGCCTGCGCACCGGCCTGTGCCCGAACGGGCGCCTCCGCCTGGACGCGGGCCTCGGCCGGCACCGTGCCCCGAGGCTGCCGGCGGTCCTGACGGGGCTCCAGCGAGCCCACCGGCTGGACCAGGTGCGCGGCGTCGAAGCCCCAGTCGAGCAGCGCCCGGGCCTCCTCGTACACCGCGCGGCCGCCGCCGCCCTGAGGCCTCATCACCGACACCACCAGGGTGCGGGCGCCCCGCCGGGCCGCCGCGATCAGGGTGTTGCCCGCCCCGCTGGTGTAGCCGTTCTTCACACCGATCAGCCCGGGATAGCGCGCCACGCCATTCGCGCCCGTCAGGAGCCGGTTGGTGTTGGCGATGCCGTACGACCACGAGCCAGCCGGAAAGTCGGCGTACGGGGTCGAGCAGTAGCGGGTGAACTGCGGGTCCCGCACCCCCGCCCGCCCGAAGACCGCCAGGTCGTACGCGGAGGAGACCTGCCCCGGCGCGTCGTAACCGTCGGGGGAGACCACCCGCGTGTCGCGCGCCCCCAGGGCCTGCGCCTTCCGCTGCATCTGCCGGGCCGTCGCCTCCCAGCCGCCGTTCATCGCCGCCAGCACCCGCACCGCGTCGTTCCCGGAACTGAGGAAGACCCCGTTCCACAGATCCGACACCTTGTACGTGTAGCCCTCCTTCACCCCGACGAGGCTGCTGCCCTCGCCGATGCCGTCGAGCTCGGCGCGGCTGACGGTGTGACGTTCGGCCGGGTCGTGGCGGGGCAGCGCCGTCAGCGCGAACAGCGTCTTGAGCGTGCTGGCCGGCGGCAGCCGTCTGTGGGCGTCGCGGGCCGCGAGGACCTCTCCCGTGGACACGTCGGCCACCACCCAGGACAGGGCCGTGACGGACGGCAGCTCCGGAGCGCCCCTCAGCGGTTGCACCTGCGTTCCCGAACGGTCGAGCCGGGCGGGATCGACGAAGTGCCGGGCGGGCGGGGTCGGCTCCGCGACGGCGGCGGCCGAGGCCGTGGGCACCGGCAGGGCGAGCAGCAGCGCGGCGGCACCGGCGGCTGCGTGGCGAACGGCAGGCGTGACGATCATTCAGCCACCGTAGGAACGCCGTCACCCGGGCGCAGATCCAAGTGCGCCGACCGGCGTAGCGGCCACGCCGACCGGCGTACCGCCCCGCACCGACGGGCCACCGCGTACGGGGCCGGGCAGCGGCCGGGGCCGGTGGCTCGCGGCGCCCGGCGCGGGGAACGGGCTGCGCCGGGACAGCCCCGTCGGCATCCGCCCCGGCGCCTGACGTCCCCCCGACCGGCGCTTGACCCCCGGCTCCCCGGCGCCTGTCCACCGGCTCTCCTGCACCCGACCGGCGCCTGTCCACCGGCTCTCCTGCACCCGACCGGCGCTTGACCCCCGGCTCCCGGCGTCCGACCACCGGGGCCGGCACCCGACCGGCGCGCCGGCGGCCCGAGCGGGCCCGGCGGCGGCTCACACGGCCCTTCCCCGCTCGGCGGCCGGGGAGGCCCGCAGCGACGCCACGAGGCGCAACAGATGCGCCTCGTTCCCCGCGAGGCCCGCCGCGCGCAGCGCCGCGTCCGCCTCCGCCATCGGGTGCGTCAGCATCGCCGCCGCGTACGGCTCGAGCCGCGGGTCGGAGAGAACGGCCTGGGTGGATTCCAGCAGGCGCAGATACGCCTGGGCCGCGGCGCGCTCGCGGCCGGTGGTCGTCGTCATGTCGGGCTCCCTCTCGACGATGTGAGCTTGGCTCACCCACCCTCTCGCACGGGTCTGACAATGGAGGGTGAACCCGCCCCCGGGCGGCCCGTTTCAGGCCCCGGCCACCCCGGCCGCACCGTCGAGCCGCGCCGCGAGCCGCTCCAGGAACACGCGTTGGCCCGCCACCAGGAGCGGCAGGGCCTCCGGCAGCCCGAACCAGCCGACCCGGTCGATCTCCGGGAACTCCCGCAGCACGCCCGAACCCCTCGGCCACTCCATGGTGAACGTCCCCGGCACCACGAGCCCCGGATCCAGATCCGCCTCCACCGCCCACACGGTGACGAGCTTCCCGTTCTTCTGGCGGGCCTCGCCCAGCGCGAACCACTCGCCCTCCGGAGCCGGAAGCCCGAGCTCCTCCTCGAACTCCCGCCGCGCCGCCACCTCGGGCGCCTCGCCGGGCTCGTACTCACCCTTGGGGATCGACCACGCCGCCTGGGAACGCGAGGACCAGAAAGGGCCACCCATGTGACCGATGAGCACCTCCGGAGGCCCGTCCGGCGTCCGGCGGAAGAGAAGGAGACCAGCACTGCGCTTCTCGGACATGCCGCCCAGTGTGGCCGACGCCGAGCCACCGCACACCCCGCGGCGCCCCGGGCGCCACCCGCCACCGAGGGCACGACCGTGACCGTGTCCTGATCGTCACCGACGAGCGGTCCGCCGCCTCCTACGATCCCGGCGGACCGGCCGGACCCTTCCCGGCCGAGCTCCCGCTCCACACCCTGGAACCTCGCGGGTCACCGGCCCGCCCAGGACACCGTCCGGTCGGCCTCCATCCGCACCGTCACCGCCCCGGCCGCCGGGTCCGCCCCGGCGGCCCACGCGGCCGCGTGCCGGAGCGAGCGGTGCGGTTCAAGCCGCGCGGGGAGGCGGCGACGGTACAGCAGACGGTCGTCCTGGGTCACCGTCAGGGTGGGGTGGACCAGGCGCTCCGAGGGCCGCAGCGACAGCGTGGGCACGGACGCGGACGCGCCGCACGCGGACAGCCGGCCCGGGGTGACCCAGCGCAGGGATCCCGCCGCCAGCAGCGCCGGGCCCGGTTCGGGCCAGGCGGCGCCCGCGAGATGGGCGAGGACGGCGGTGGCGACCGCCCGGCCCTCCGCCGCGGCCACGACGGCCGGTTCCACGCCCCGCAGCAGATTGCCCGCCGCGAAGACACCCGGCACCGGGGTGCGCAGGGCCGGGTCGACCGACGGGCCGCGGGTCGCCGGGTCGAGCGGGACACCGCCGGAGCGGGCCAGCTCGTGGTCGGGCAGCCAGTCACCGGTGAACACGACCGTGTCGCAGCGCAGCAGCCGCGTGCGGTCGTCGGCGGCACGCACCACGAGCCCCGACAGCCGCGCACGCCCCACGAGTTCCAGCACCGTCGCCCCGCGCAGCACCGGGCACGGCAGTCGCGCCCCGTCCGCACGGTCGGCGACGACCGCCACCACCGCGACCCCGGCCCGGCGCAGCGTGCCGACCGCGTGCCGGGCGACCGGCTCGGAGCCGACCACCACCGCCCGCCGGCCGATCCGCTCCCCGCGCAGCCCGAACAGCTCGACCGACTGCTGCAGTTCACCCGTGCTCAGCACACCGGCCGGCCGTGAGCCCGGCACCAGTCGGGCACTGCGCGGCCGCTCGCGTGCCCCGGTGGCCAGCACGACCGCCCGTGCCGTGATCCGCTCGAGGCCGGTCGGCGCGGTGACCTCCAGAGCCAGGGGATGCCCCACCGAGCTCGCCGGGCCCCCGGCCCCCAGCACCGCGTCCTCCGCCGTGCGACGCCCGACCGTGCGGTCCTCGGCCGGGCGATGCCGGGCGGTGCGGTCCTCGGCCGGGCGATGCCGGGCGGTGCGGTCCTCGGCCGGGCGACGCCCGGCCCTGCGGTCCTCCGCCGTGCCGTCGCCCGCACCGGACGCCGCTCCCTGACCCGGCCCGACCGGCAGGACGTCCACGAGCGGTCCGGCCCAGCCGGTCGCGCCGGCCCCGGTCCGTACGACCGCCCCGGCCCGCACCGCCTCGGCCACCGCCCGCCGGGCGTACTCGGGACCGGTGTACGCCCCGAAGCCGGCCCGGCCGCAGTGCCGGGGGACGCCGCCCGCCGCCTCCTCGCGTTCCAGGACCTCGACCCGGCCCGCGCCCGCCGCCGCGAGCCGCGCCGCGGCGGCCAGACCGGCCGGGCCGCCGCCGACCACCAGGACGTCGACCGTACGGTTCACCGCACGCCCCCCTCGAACAGCGCCCGCACCGTCGCCCCGCAGGTGAACCCCTGGCAGCGCCCCGCCCTGGCCCGGGTCCTGCGGCGCAGCCCCTCCAGGGACGCGGGCGGCACCGTGGAGGCGAGCGCGTCGCGGATCTCGCCGCGGGTGACGCGCTCGCAGTGGCAGACGACCCGGCCGTACTCGGGGTCGCGGGCGATCCGCTCGGCGTCCCGGTACGGGCGGGGGAAGGCCTCGCCGAGGTTCGGCATCCGCACGGGGGCGAGCGGCCGCTCGGGCCCGAGCTCCAGGCCCGCGTCGGCGAGGAGCCCGACGGTGTGCCGGCCGAGGGCGAGCGAGGCGGTCAGTCCGGTGGAGCGGATCCCGCCGACCGTGACGTACCGCAGGTCGGGATGGGCGGCGATCCGGTAGTCCTCGGCGCCGGTGGCGGCCCGCAGGCCCGCGTAGACGGCGGTGACCTCCTCGTCGAGGAGCGCCGGGAGGATCCGCCGGCCCCGCGCGCGCAGTGCGGCGAGCCCTTCCGCCGTCGTGCCGGTGGCCGTCCTGTCGTCCAGGTCCTCGGCGGTCGGCCCGAGCAGCACGTTGCCGAACACCGTCGGCGCGATCAGCACGCCCTTGCCGAGGGCTCCGGGCACCGGCAGCAGGATGTGCCGCACCAGCGGCCGCGCGAAGGGGTCGAAGACGACCAGCTGGCCGCGCCGCGGGGTGACGGTGAAGTCGTACCGCCCGACCAGCGCGTCGAAGGCGTCCGCGTACAGCCCGCACGCGTTGACCAGGAAGCGGGTGCGCAGCACCCCGCGCCGGGTGATCAGCCGGTGCGGGGTCCCCGGCCCGCCGGGGCGGACCTTCTCCACCCGGCAGTCCAGATGCAGGTCGACGCCGGAGCGTACGGCCTGGGTGGCGTAGGCGAGCGGCGTGGACCAGGGGTCGACGACCGACTCGCCCGGCACGTCCAGGGCGCCGAGCGCGCCTGGCCCGAGGTGCGGTTCGCGGGCCCGCAGTTCGTCGGCGGACACCGGGCGGGTGCCGTGGTGCCCGTTGCGCACGGCCTTGTCGGCGAGGCGGGGGAGTGCGGCGAGCTGCTCCTCGTCCCAGGCGACCAGCAGCGCGCCGACGGGCTCGACGGCGATCCCGGTCTCCTCGGCGTACGCGGCGAGCATCCGGCCGCCCTCGCGGACCAGGCGCGCCTCCAGGGAGCCGGGCACCGCGTCGAAACCGGTGGCCGACCAGGGCGCAGATCCGGCCGGTGGGAAGGGCGAAGGCGCAGTCCCGCAGGGCCCAGGTCCGGGCCCGCCGTCCGTACCGTACGCCGAGG